>NZ_JAMQQF010000658.1 GCF_023716945.1 Frankia sp. AiPs1
GGCCGAGGCAGCCGGCGGCGTAGGCGGCGAGCCCGGCGAGCAGCACCCCGCGGTGACCGCGGGCCGCCGCCGCCCGCCCGGCGGCGTACTGCGACAGCAGGGCCCCGAGGAAGAACGCCGCCATCACGACCCCGACGCCGGCGGCGGAGACGTGCCGGTCGGCCAGGTAGAGCGGCAGCAGCGGGGCGATGGCGAAGGAACCGAGCCACTGCAGCAGCGTCGCGGCCGTCAGGACGGCGAGCAGGCGACCCGGGCGGGACGTACCCACCTGCACCGATTCGCTCGCCTTGCCCATCCCTGGGTCCTACCCTGCGGGCGCGGTACCTGGCAACGTAGATACGACCGAACGAGCGGGCGGCGGGCGAGCCAGACCCGGGCCCCGCGGAGATCTTGACCTCGGATCCACGGCCGGCGAGTGCGATGGCCGGCGGGGGCCACGGCGGCAGGAGGCGGACGGCGATGAACATCCGACGCGGGGCGCGCGGATCCGGGACGGGCGGCGGGGCGGTGCCCGACCGTTCGGCCCCGTTCGCCGAGAAGATGGCGTACTACCGATCCCAGCACACCGGCCGGGCCATCCGGCTGACCCATCTCGTCGGCATCCCGGGGGTGGCCTTCGCGCTGCCGGTGGTGCTCGCCCGGCCCAGGATCGGCCTGCCGGTGTTCGCGGCAAGCTGGGCCGTGCAGATCGCCGGGCACGTGCTGTTCGAGCACAACCGCCCCGCGCTCACCGCGGGCCCGCTGACCTACCAGCTCTGCGGCCTGGCCTTCTGGTGCGAGGAGGTCGCCGACCTGCTCAGCGGCGCAGGGGCAGCCGGCCCTTGGGCGGCTGCGACTGGCCCTGGACCGGGGGGCCGGGCCTGAATCCGCGCGGCCCGGTGCCTCCCGCCGGCGCGGCGTCCGCCGCCCGGGTGACCTTGGGTTCGATCCGGCGCAGCATGAGCGTGGTGAGCACCAGCGCGACGCCGCCGATGGCGATGCCGATCACGATGTCGAGCGCCCAGGTGCCCGCGCTGTGCTCCCAGAGCCGGTCGGGGCGGTCGGTGCGCAGGGTCGGGTTGCCGAGCTTGCTCACCACGTTGATGTCGTCGGTGGAGGCCAGCGCCGCGAACCCCCACCGGGCCGGGACGAGGTAGCTGATCTGGCTCAGCCCGATCCGCCCGGTCATGGAGGTCAGGCCGCCGGAGAACACGAGCTGGCCCATGGTCACCAGGACGAGGATCGGCATCGCCTTGTCCGCGTTGTCGATCAGGGTGGAGACGAACAGGCCGATCATCATCGACGCCAACGCCGCGACGATCACCGCCAGCAGGCATTCCAGCAGCGGCGAGCCGAGCGCGGCGGCCTGCGGCGGAGTGCGACCCACCACGGCGATGAGCGTGAAGACCAGGCACTGCGCGGTCGTGATGGCGGTCAGCAGGATGATTTTGGAACCGAGGTAGGCGGTACGGGACAGCCCGATCGTCCGCTCCCGCCGGTAGATGGCACGTTCCTTGACGATCTCCCGGATCGAGTTGGCCATCCCCATGAAGCAGGCACACAGCACCAGCACCACGAGCACCTTGGTGGCGTCGGCGTTCGGCGACTGCGGCAGTGGGCCGAGGCCGTCGGGAGCCTTGAGCACCCGCGGCACGATGCCGAGCAGGAACGGGTAGGCGATGATCAGACGCAGGTAGGACCGGTCGGCGAGGACGACCCGCCAGTACCGGCGGGTCAGCGTCGAGAGCTGCGCGGTCACCGGCTGCTGGCGGACGCTGGGCAGCTCCGGCGGCGCCTTGCGCACCGCCGGCGCCACGACCGCGGAGGGCACGAAGAACTCCGACGCCCGGAAGCGGGCGGCCATCTGCTCGCCCGGGGTGGCCTCCAGCTCCCGGAAGACCGCGGCGAACTCGCGGAAGTCCTGCTTGCCGAAGAAACGCAGGGCCCCGTCGGCCGGGCCGAAGTAGGCGACGTGGCCCCCGGGGGCGAGCACCAGGATGAAGTCGCACAGGTCCAGGAACAGCACGCTGTGCGTGACGACGATGACGGTCCGGCCGCTTTCGTCGGTGGACCCGGCGCCGCCGCCCTTCGCGAGGCCGCGCAGCGTCTCCATCACCGACTGGTCGTTGGCCGGGTCGAGGCCGGACGTCGGCTCGTCAAGGAAGAGCAGCGACGGTCGGGTGAGCAGCTCGAGCGCGACGCTGGTGCGCTTCTTCTGGCCGCCGGAAAGCTGGGAGACCCGGGTGTTGGCATGGGCGGTCAGCCCGAGCTGGCCGATGACCTCCTCGACCCGGGCGCGGCGCTCGGCCGCGGTGGTGTCGGCCGGAAAGCGCAGCTCCGAGCCGTAGAGCAGGGCCTCGCGCACGGTGAGCTGGTCGTGCAGCGGGTCGGCCTGGGGCACGTAGCCGATGCGGCGGCGCAGCTCGTCGTACTCGGCGTAGAGGTCCCGGCCGGCGTAGCGCACCGAGCCGCGGTCGGCGGGCCGGAAGCCGGTGAGCGCGTTGAGCAGGGTGGACTTGCCGGCGCCGCTGGGGCCGACCACGCCGAGCAGGGACCGGCCGGGCAGCCGGAAGGTCATGTCGTGCATGAGCTGCTTGCTGCCGGCGAAGACGGAGACGTCCTGGACCTCGAAGGCGACGTCCCCGGAGTCGACGTACTCGACCAGCGAGCTGGCCTCGAGCTGGAACAGGTGATGGCCGATGGCGATGACGTCGCGCTGCATCACCGGGGCCCGGCTGATCCGGTGGCCGTTGACGAACGTGCCGTTCGCCGACGCGAGGTCGACCAGCTCCACCCCACCGAGGGAGATGTGCAGCTCGGCGTGGTGCCGGGAGGCGAGCAGATCCCCGACGTTGATCTCGTTGTCGCGGGAGCGCCCCATCCGCATCCGGCCGGGCTTGAGGGGATGCACGCGGCGCCGGTCGTGCACGACCGCGCTCTGCGCGGTCGCCGGATCAACCGACAGCCCCCCCGACACCCCCGACACCCCCGACACCCCAGGCACCCCCGGCACCCCCGGCACCCCCGGCGCGATGCCGGCCACCCCCGACGGCTGCCCGGGCACCCCCGCCCACGCCGGCAGGCCGCCTCCGACCGGTACCGGCG
>NZ_JAMQQF010000659.1 GCF_023716945.1 Frankia sp. AiPs1
GTGACGGCCAGGGCGTCGCCGGTGCCGCGCCCGCCGAGTGACCAGCCGCCGTCGACGTTCGGCGGGGCGAGGGTGGCGGTGGTGGTGCCGGCGGCGATGCCGGGCAGGATCCGCGCGGCCTCGTCACCACCGGCGGCGACGAGCGCGGTGCCGGCGAGCACCACCGAGGACAGGAACGGCGAGGGCAGCAGCGCCCGGCCCATCTCCTCGAGCACGACGGTGAGCTCGACCAGGCCGTAGCCGTCGCCGCCGTGCTCGGCGGGCAGGGCGAGCGACTGCAGGCCGAGCTGCTCGGCCATCTGCGTCCAGATCTTGTCGTCGTAGCCGCGCTCGGAGTCGATCGCCGCGCGCACGGCCTGCTCGTCGGCCTTGGCGGTCATGAAGTCGCGCACCGCCGAGCGCAGCTCGTCCAGCTCGGTGCTGCTGGTGCTCTCGCTGCCGGTGACTTCGCTGCTCATGCGGACCTCGATTCCGTGGCGCCGGCCGAACGACGGAGCTCCCGGAACGGCGACCTGGTGTCGATGCCCGGCTCCTTGGGCAGGCCGAGCACCCGCTCCGCCAGGATGTTCTTCATGATCTCCTCGGTGCCACCGAGGATCCGCAGCGCCGGGGTGGACAGCAGCAGCTCCGTCCACGAGTAGGTGCCCCACTCGCCGGTGTCGGCGATCAGGCGGGGACCGATGATCTCGGCGGCGAAGTGGGCGCCCCGGGTGAGGTTCTGGGCGTACATCAGCTTGGACACCGACGCCTCGGGGCCCGGCTGCTCGCCCGCGCGGAACTTGCGGATCATCTGGTGGTTGAGGTACTCGGTGGCGAGGCTGTCGGCATGCAGCTCGGCCAGGCGCCGGCGGGCGGCGCCGTCGTCGAGGCGGCCGTTGGCGCGCAGCAGCTCGGTGAGGAACGGCAGGGCGACCGCGCGGCCGACCGGGCCGGCGCCCTCGCCGCCGACGCTGGCCCGCTCGTTCATCAGGGTGGTCAGGGCGACGCCCCAGCCGCCGTCGAGGGGGCCGAGGCGGTGGTCGTCACCGATGTGGACGTCGGTGAGGAAGACCTCGTTGAACTCGGAGCCGCCGCTCATCTGACGCAGCGGGCGCACGTCCACCCCGGGGGCGGTCATGTCGACGATGAACGCGGTGATGCCCCGGTGCTTGGGCTTGTCGGGGTCGGTGCGGCACAGTGCCAGCCCGATCGCGGCGTGGTGCGCCACCGACGTCCAGACCTTCTGCCCGTTGAGCACCCAGCCGTCGCCCTCGCGTACGGCCTTCGTCTCCAGGCCCGCCAGGTCACTGCCCGCGGCCGGTTCGCTGAACAGCTGGCAGGCGATGATCTCGCCGCTGTAGAGCCTGGGCAGGTAGCGCTGCCTGAGCTCGTCGGAGCCGTGGGCGAGGATCGTCGGGCCGATCATGCCGAGGCCGATGAGGGAGAGCACCCCGGTCTCGGGCACCTCGTAGCCGGCCTCCAGGCCGTCGTAGACCAGGTCGTGCAGGGTGCTCAGCCCGCGCCCGCCGAACGCGGTCGGCCCGGTGAGCCAGCCGAAGCCGTTGTCGTAGCGGGTGCGCTGCCACGCCTTGGCCGCGGCGACCTTGGCGTTCTCGATGTCGGGAGGGTCGGTGCTGAAATAGGAGAGCCGGTCCTCGCCCTCGCCCCAGACGACGTCCTCGGCCGCCCGGGCACGGCGGGTGGCGTGGGCGTCGAGGAACGTGGTGACCTCGGCGACGAACTGGTCCATCTCGCTCGGCATGGGCGATCTCCGACTGGGGTGTCAAGTACGGCGGAAAATCCCGGCCTGCAGGGGCACACCGGGGCGGCATGAGCAAGGAATATGGCCTCATGACACTAAGGTTTGACGAATATGTCAAGTAGACCCTAGAGTCGCCAGCGTTGCCGTGCGGGCTGACCGGGCAGAGGAGCTGACGGGTGTCGCAACAGGGTGAGCGTCTGCTCGAGGGACG
Source organism: Frankia sp. AiPs1 (assembly GCF_023716945.1). Lineage (GTDB taxonomy): Bacteria > Actinomycetota > Actinomycetes > Frankiales > Frankiaceae > Frankia. Next base: position 1,953 of record NZ_JAMQQF010000659.1, read on the forward strand.
TGTCGTCATCGTGACGGGCGGAGGCCGGGGCATCGGCCGCAGCCACAGCCTCGAACTGGCCGCGCACGGGGCAACTGTCGTGGTCAACGACCTGGGCGTCGGGGTTCGCGGGGAGTCCTCGCAGGAGGAGCCGGCCGACGCGGTCGTCGCCGAGATCGAGGCCGCCGGCGGCGTCGCGGTGCGCGACACCGGCAACGTCACCGACTGGGCGGCGGTGCGTTCCCTCGTGGCGAACACGGTCGAGCGGTTCGGCCGGCTCGACGCCATCGTCAACAATGCCGGCATCCTGCGCGACGCGACGATCACCTCGCTCACCGAGCAGGACTGGGACGCCGTCATCGGCGTCCACCTCAAGGGCACCTTCGCCCTGACCAAGCATGCCTGCGACTACTGGCGGGCCGAGTCCAAGGCGGGCCGTCCGGTCGCCGGGCGAATCGTCAACACCACCTCCGGCACCGGGCTGGCCGGCAACGTCGGTCAGGCCGCCTACGGCGCCGCCAAGGCCGGCATCGCGAACCTGACGCTCACGACCGCGCTCGAGGGCAGCCGCTACGGCGTGACCGCCAACTGCATCTCGCCGGTCGCGGCGACCCGGATGACCGCCGGCACGGGCATCGCCCAGCCCGGCGCCGCCGACGGGTTCGACCGGTTCGACCCGGCGAACTCCTCCCCGGTCGTCGCCTGGCTGGCCTCGGAGCGGTCCGGCTGGCTCACCGGTCGGGTGCTGCGCATCGACGGCAACACCGTGCACCCGGTCGACCCGTGGAGCGTGCGCCGCGGTTACAGCGCCGCCCGCGGCGGACGGCTGGACGCCGCCGAGCTCGACGCCGGGCTGCGCGTGGTGCTGGGCACCGCCCCGGCGGGCCTGGCCGGCCTGAACATCGTTTCGTGATCGATGTGTCACTGATCTGCTGGCGGCGAGAGGAGACGACGCGATGACGACGGTGACTGCTGTCGGTACGTACCTGCCCCCCTGGGGTAGCGCGCGGGGACGGGTGCTGGGACCGGACGAGGATGCGGTGACCCTGGCCGTCGCCGCCGCCCGGGCGGCGCTGGAGCAGGCCGCCCCGGCCGGCTCGGCGACCGCGCCGGACGTGCGCCGGGTGGTGTTCGTGACCCGGGAGCTGC
>NZ_JAMQQF010000065.1 GCF_023716945.1 Frankia sp. AiPs1
GGCCGAACTCGCGCGCACGGCCGGGCAGGCCGCCGCGGCGAACAGGGAGGGCCGTCCCCTGCTCGCCGGGCTCGCGGCGCTGCCGTGGCCGCGCGAGGACCATCTCGTGATCTGGCACGCCGCCAAGGTGCTGCGCGAGCATCGGGGCGACGGGCACATCGCCGGGCTCGTCTTCGAGGGGCTGAGCGGCATCGACGTGCTCGTCATCCACGCCGCCTACGAGGGGTGGCCCGGCGAGCTGCTGCGCGACTCCCGGCGCTGGGACCCGCCGGCCTGGGACGCCTCGGTCGCGAGCCTGCGCCGCCGGGGCTGGCTGGCCGAGGCCGAGACGCCGGAGCCGACGCCGGAGCCGGGGCCGACGCCGGCGGTGACGCCGGAACTGACGGCGCAGGGTCGCCACCGCCGGCGCTGGATCGAGGATCGGACCGACGAACTCGCGGCGCTCGCCTACGAGCCGATCGGCGACGCGGGCATGGATCGCATGATCGAACTCGGCGCCAAGGTCGTGGCCGCCCTCGGCGCCGCCGGCCTCGCCACGAGACTGCGCCGCCCCGTTGCCAGGGACCGGAAAGATCCGTAGCCTCGCCGGACGTTCATGGGAGCCGCACGTTCATGGGCGCCGGGACGTTCGTGGGAGCCGGACGTTCAGGAGAGGGAGAGTCGTGAGCCAGGATGAGCAGGTTCGGGCCTGGTTGGAGCGGGAGTTCGACGGCACCATCGTGTCCTTCGAGCGCCAGGAGCGGTGGCGCGCCGCCTGGTTCGCCGATCTGACGAGCGACGGGGAGCTGCACCGGTACTACGTGCGCGGCCATCGTGGCGGCAAGTTCCGGGAGATGATCACCCTCGGGCAGGAGGCCGACATCAACCGGGTGCTGCACCACCACGGCGTGCCCGTCCCCCGCGTCCACGGGATGATCGACGACCCGCCCGCGATCGTCATGGACCGGCTGCCCGGCCGGGTCAACCTCGCCACCGCGCTCGACGACGGCGAACGCGACGCCGTGCTGGACCAGTACGTCGACGCCATGTGCCGGATGCACGCGATCGACGTGGGTGAGTTCGGGGCGCTCGGGCTGCCCGTCCCGGCCGACAACCGGGCCGCGGCGCTGAACATGTACGCCACCGGCGAGCGCAACTACCGCCGGGCCAAGACCGCGCCCAGCCCGATGATCGAGTTCATGTGGCGGTGGCTGCGCCGCAACGTCCCGACGGGCCGCACGCGGCGGGCGCTCATCCAGGGCGACGCGGCGCAGTTCCTGTTCGACGGGGGCAGGATGACCGGCCTGATCGACTTCGAGGCCGCCTACATCGGCGATCCGATCGCCGAGTTCGCCGCGATGCGCAGCCGCGACTGCGAGGAGCCGCTCGGCGACATCGGCCGGATCGCGCGGCGCTACGAGGCCGTGACCGGTGAGCGAATCGACCGTGACGCCGTGGAGTTCCACACCGCCGGCTGGTCGCTGATGACCCCGTTCCAGTGGGAGGACTCGGTCCGCAACCCCGCCGCCGGCGACAGTTGGCTGGAGTACTTCACCTGGCTCGTCGGCTGCGGCCGGTGGGCGCTCGAGGCCATCGCCGCGGTCACCCGCGCGCCGCTGTCCACCGTCGAACCACCCGCGCAGCGCCGGTCGTCCTACTCCAGCGCCGCGTACACCAACCTGATGGCGCTGCTCGACGAATGGCCCACCGCCAGCGCCTACGAGGGTTTCCGGGCGGACAGCGCCCGGGCCGTGACCCGGTTCGCCGAGCACGTCCACGCCTTCGGAGCCGATCTGGAGGGCGCCGACGTCGAGGAGATCTCCGAGCTCCTCGGCGCCCGCCAGCCGGATCTCGCCACCGCCGAGGCGGCGCTGGAGGAGTTCGTGCTGCGCGCCTCCCCGGACTTCGACGTCCCCCTGGTGCAGTACTTCCACCGCTGGACGCAACGTCAGCAGTTCCTCATCGCCGGCACGGGTGCCCGGCACGAGAAGCTCATCCACCTCAGTCTGCAACCGCTCACCGGCGACGCCTGGCCGGCCGGGGGCCAGCCCTTACGGAGGTACGCATGACCGTGCACGTGGACGGCGACGGGCCGCCCCTGCTGGCGGAGCTGGCCGCGGTGATGCCCGCCGCGCCGGCGCTCGTGGACCGGCTCGTCGACGAGTTCGCGCCCACGGCGGCCACGATGGCGACCCCGCAGGCGTACTGGGTCGGGTTCAACGGCTGGCTGACCGACCGGCTGTCCGGCCCGATCATGCAGGGCACCGTCGCCGTCGACGACGTCGGCGAGCAGGCCTGGGCGATCCTGGCCTCCAGCTACTGGGGCGGCCTGGAACTGCGCGAACACTGGGGGATGCCGCCGGTCATCGAGCGGCTCGGCATCACCCTGTCGCCGCCGTTCGCCGAGGTAGAGCAGGGCATCGTCGCGCAGATGGCGCAGCGGCTCGAGGCGTTACGCGGCGGCGGTGAACGCTGCCTGGAGATCCTGCCCGCGATCCTGCGGGAGGACGCGCCGTCGGGACCCGTCCACGGCATCGCCTACAACGCCGGGGTCCAGGTGGTGAAGACCGAGGACCCGCCGATCGGCCAGCGCCGCCCGCACCGGGCGCCCAGGCCGTCGGCGGTGCGCATCAACGCACGTCACTTCCTGCGGGTCGACTACGACCTGCCGACCCCCGACTACCTGAAGATCTGGCGCTCGGCGTTCGAGCGGGCCGTCACCGCCAGTCCCGACACCTACGAGAAGGTGATCGTCGGCACGGGCGACCAGGCCGACCTGCGCGACATCTGGGCCCGCGGGGTGGCCTTCGGGAACACCACCTGGGGCGGGGACGCGCAGGACGGCTGGACCGACGCCTACTTCGACGAGACCATCCGCTGGAGCTCGATCCTGACGTTCGGCATGGAGGCGGCGGGCCTGGCCGCGTTCGTCGCGCTGATCAACCAGGATCCCGCGGCGGCCACGGCCGCGGTCCTGTGCAACACCCTCTACCTGGGCGCCACCCCGGGCTGGCTGATCGGCCTGCTCGACACCGGCGCGACCCTGCCCCGGGTCACCGGGGGATAGGGGCGCGGCGGCGGGCGGCAATGCCCGGCCGGGAGGGATGCGGGACGGACGCGGCGGGGAGACCGAGGGAATGGGAACCGACGCCGTTCGCACCGGCGAGACCGGCTTCGCCGCGCACTATCCGGCGTTCACCGACCGATTCCGGGGCAGCGAGGAGGAAATCAGTCGGCGGCTGGAGGTCTACCTGCCCGACGTCGACCGGTTCGTCGCCGGCGGGGGCGTGCTCGATCTCGGCCCCGGGCGCGGTGAGTGGTTGCGGATGCTCGCCGCCCGGGGGGTGGACGCGGTCGGGGTCGACGCCGATCCGATGTTCGCGGCGGCGGCGCGGGCGCGGGGACTGCGCGTCGAGGTCGGTGACCTGCTCGACCATCTCCGCACGGTCGGTGACGGCACGTTGGACCTGGTCACCGCGTTCCACGTCGTGGAGCATCTGGCGACCGACGAGCTGCTCGCCGTGCTGGCGCAGGCCCGCCGCGCGCTGCACCCGGGCGGTGGGCTGATCCTCGAGTCCCCCGACCCGACGAACCTGGCCATGGGGGCCTGCAACTTCTACCTGGACCCGACCCACCGCCGGCCCCTTCCACCGGCACTCACCGAGTTCCTGGTCACCACCAGCGGCTTCACGGATGCGCAGATCCGCCGGCTGCACCCCCGTGAGCAGGTCGACCTGTCCACCCTGCGGCTCGACGGCGTCGACGAGGCAACCGGTCGGCTGGTCGGCGCGGCGCTGACCGCGGCGCTGTTCGGGCCGCAGGACTACGCGGTCGTCGCCGTCGCGGCCTGACCGCGGCCCCGGCTCGGCGGTGGCGCCGGGAATGGTGCCGGGGCTGGTGTGGGAGCTGGTGTGGGGGCCGGTGTCGGGAATGCTAGGTGAGCAGGTCGGGCTGCTCTTCGACGATGATCTCGTAGAGGGCGTCGAAGGCCCAGCGGTCCGAGTCGTCGCTGCGCCCCTGACCGGCGGTGAAGCTGGCGGTCTCGTGGTCCAGGATGTGCAGCGGCCCGGCCGCCGCGGCGATGAGCTGGGTCCTGGCGGCCCGCTCGGCGGCGATGTACCGGGCGGCCGCCGACTCCACGCTGGTGCCGACGGTGAGCAGGCCGTGATTGCGCAGGATCGCCAGCTTGTGCGGCCCGAGCGCAGTGGCGATCTTCCGGCCCTCCTGTTCGCTCAACACGACCCCGTTGTACTCGTCGAAGACGACATGCTGCAGGTAGAAGGCGCACGCGTCCTGGGAGATCGGATGCAGCGGCACCGCGAGCGCGGACAGTGCCCGGCCGTACGGCGAGTGGGTGTGCGCGGCGCCGACGACGTCCGGGCGGGCGGCGTGGATCTGCGAGTGGATCGCGAAGGCCGCCGTGTTCAACGGCGGCTGCCCCGCCACGATCTTGCCCGCCGCGTTGACCAGCAGCAGGTTCGACACCCTGATGCGGCTGAAGTCGAGGCCGGCCCGGTTCACCCAGAAGTGGTCGGTCAGTTCGGGGTCGCGGGCGGTGATGTGGCCGGCCAGGCCCTCGGCGAGGCCGAGCTTGGCAAAGATCCGGTACGCCGCCGCGAGCTTCTGCTTACGGTGCAGCCGCTCCTGTTCGACCGTGCGTACCGGCACCGGGCGGGGCCATTGCCCACCCTCGGCGGGGGAGACCAGCCCGGCCCAGGGGGTGACCGGGTTCGTCGGGGCCGGGGCATGGGTGGACAGCGTCATGAGGGTCTGGTCCTTCCATCTCGATGACGGGCGGGAACCGGCCTGACGCGGGCTCAGCAGATCATCGCTGGCGCCAGCAGCGAAGGCGGGTCGCGGAGAGGTCCTCCCAGCGGGGAGAACCCGCGTGGCAGGAGGCACAGGTGTCGGCGGTGCGCCGCCGGAGCAGGTGCGCGCCGCAACTGTGCGGCAGGGCGGAATCCATTGTCAAGCTTCCCGAGTGGAATGGTGCCACCACGGTGAGCTGAGGATCCGCCCCCCTGGGCGACGGCTCGAAGCCCACCGAGGGGCCGCCGCGATGTGGCATGGGTCACTTTCATTTCCTACTTGACCGATCGACAAACCGGGTTCATGTTGGGGAGGTGTTGACGATCGCCTACCTGGCCAGGCGCGAGCACATCGACCTGCTGCGAGTCACCTCCGCGAGCTGTCCGGCTCGCCGCGGCTGACGCCGACCCCCATAGCCCGGCCCGGTCAGTCCCGACCAACCCGTGTCGCCTGCCATCGGCGGCGGTCTCCGCGCCCCGCGGGTCCGCGGTCTCGACGGGCCCGCGGCCGCGACGGGCCCGCGGCCTCGGTGAATCCGCGGTCCCGGTGGATCCTTCGTTCGATGGATCCGCCGGGCGGGGGAGGCGCCGTCCTCGCCGAAGGCCGGGGCGGACCCGCCGCCTGGCCGGCACACCACGTCCGGGACTCCTGACGCCCGACCGCGGCGCGATGTCGTCCGCCGCGTCCCGCGGACGGCCCTCGCCGCGATCCCGGGACCAGTCCGGCATCCCCCGCCCTCCGCCCCCCGCCCGGACAACGGCGAAGGTGGATGGGTCAGATCGGATCCAGACCGCCGACGCCTGCCCCCGGAGGGCCGGCTCCATCCCGATTCGCGCTGCGTCCGCGGCACGGTCGGGCGACCAGACAACCGACAGGGAGCACGAGTGGATCTCCAACTTGCGGGCCGCCGAGCGATCGTCACCGGTGGCAGCCGCGGCATCGGGCGGGCGGTGGCCGGCGCGCTGCTCGCCGAGGGAGTCCAGGTCGTCATCGCGGCCCGGGACGCCGAGGTGCTGAAGGCGGCCGCCGCCGAGCTGTCCGCCGCGGGCGGTGCGACGGTGCTTGCGATCGTCACCGACACCGCCAGCGACACCTCCGTTCAGGCCCTGGTCGAGAGCACCGTCGCCGAACTCGGCGGCGTCGACATCCTGGTCAACAACGCCGCCCGGCCCGGCGGCGCCGGCGGACCGGGGGGTGTGGGCGCCCTGTCCACCGCGGACGCCGCCGCCGACTTCAACGTCAAGGTGCTCGGCTACCTGCGCACCGCGCAGGCGGTCACGCCGCACTTCGTCGCGCAGGGCTGGGGGCGAATCATCAACATCGGTGGGCTGGCGGCCCGCCAGGTCGGCCTCGCCTCCGGTTCCATCCGCAACGTCGGTGTCGCCGCCCTCACCAAGACCCTGGCCGACGAGCTGGGTCCGCACGGCGTGACCGTCAACGTCGTCCATCCGGGGCTGACCCTGACCGCCGACCACGGCGGGAGCGTGGTGCTGTCCGACGAGCAGATCCAGGCCGCGGCGGCGCGCATCTGCATCGGGCGGGCCGTCACCGCCGACGAGGTCGCCGCGGTCGTGACCTTCCTCGCCTCCCCGCTCGCGGTCGCCGTGACCGGCGAGTCGATCGCCGCCGGCGGCGGCACCCTGGGCCCCATCCACTACTGACCGGCATCACCTCGCGGACCGAAATCACCTCGCGGACCGAAATCACCTCGCGGACCGGCATCACCTCGCGGACCGGCATCACCCCCGACCGAAGGGACAGACAGTGACCACTGTCGTAGAGGCACCCGTGCAATCGCCGCTGGCCGTCCGGCCGCTGCAGCCCACCATCGGCGCTGAGATCGACGGCGTGGATCTCAGCCAGCCGCTCTCGCCCGCCGTGCGCGACGAGATCAGGGCGACCGTACTGAAGTACAAGGTCGTGTTCTTCCGCGACCAGGAGCTGACCCAGCAGGGGCACGAGAACTTCGCCGGTCAGTTCGGTCCCCTGTACACGCACCCGGGCGCGGCGAAGGCCGACGCCCGCACCACCGCGATCCATCGCATCTCCTCCGCCGACTTCGACAAGGTCGCGAAGGTGCACACCCCGCAGGACGACGACGACATCTGGGACCCCTACCACACCGACACGAGCTGGCGGCTCGTCCCGACCTGGGGCGCGGTGCTGCGGGCGGTGGAGCTGCCCGAGGTCGGCGGCGACACCATCTGGGTCGACGCGGCGCTGGCGTACCAGGGCCTGTCCGACGAGGTGAAGGAGCGCCTCGACGGCCGCCACGTCACCCACGACTTCCGGGCCGCGCTGCACGCCAGCGGGCATGACTACCCGGTGGTCGCGCACCCGGTCGTCCGGATCCACCGGGAGACCGGTGAGAAGATCGCCTGGGTGAACTTCACCCAGCGGCCGACGATCATCGGGCTCGACCGCGCCGAAAGCAAGGAGCTGCTGACCGCCGTCATCGACCAGTACCGCAAGCCGGAGAACCAGGTGCGCTTCACCTGGCGGCCGGGTTCGGTCGCGTTCTGGGACAACCGGGCGGCCGTGCACTACGCGGTCCGCAACTACGGGACGACGCCGCGCCTGCTCGAGCGCATCCTCATCGCCGACGAGCCGCTCCACGCCGACCTGTAGTTCGAGGCCGACCTGTGGTTCGAGGCCGACCTGTGGTTCGAGGCCGACCTGTGGTTCGAGGCCGACCTGTAGTCCGAGGCCGACCTGTAGTCCGAAGTCCGGACCGGCGGCCGGACCTCGTCCCGATCGGCGAGGCGGGCCGCCGGCCTCAGGTCGCGATTGTGATGGTGGTCAGGCGGCGTCTTGGTGCCACCTGATGCCGGACCGTCGACGCCTGGCCGTGGGAACGTGCGGTCCTGGGCGTCGGGGTCGTCCTGGGCGTCGGGGTCGTCCTGACGTCGGGGTCGTCCTGGCGTCGGGCTCGCCTCCGACGGCGCCGGCGCGGTTCCGCGGAACCGTCGGGACCGTGCCGAGCCCTCGCGGTGGCAGGTCGTGTCGCGGGCACGGTTTCGCGGACGCAGCGAGCCAGGTCGGATGCGGGAGGCGCCGTGCGGTACGAACTGTACGGTCTGCGGGCCCAGACCGCGCGGAACGCACCGCAATGCGGCCGCGGTGGCCCCCGGCGCCGCGGGCACCCTGATCGTGGGCGCCCACACACCAACCCCTGATCACAATCAAGATCCGCGCTAGCCGTGGTTGGTCAGGCCGCCGTCGACGAGCAGGTCGGTGCCGGTGATGAAGGCGGCGTCGTCGGAGGCGAGGAAGACCGCGGCCCGGGCCACCTCGTCGGGATCCCCGAGGCGAGGGACGAGCGCGTGGCTCAGCAGCGCCTCCCGGGCGCCGGGCAGGGCGAGCTGCTCGGCCGAGCCCGGGGTGTCCATCGCGCCGGGGCTGATGCTGACGGCGCGGATGCCGTACGGCGCACCCTCGGCCGCGATGACGTGCGTCATCGCCAGCACGGCGGCCTTGGTCGCCGAATGCGCGATCCCGCCCGGACCACCGCCGTGCCCGGCCACCGAGGCCGTGTTGATCACCACGGGTCGCGTGTCCGGGCCGGCGCTGGCGATCAGGTGCCGCCAGGCCGCCTTGGTCACGACGAAGACGATGCTCAGCTCGTTGCGGATCGAGAAGTCCCACTGCTCGACCGTCATCGCGTCGATGGTGGCGAACACGCACGCCGAGGCGTTGTTCCACAGCACATCGATGCGACCGTGGGCCTGCACGGCCGCCTCGACCCACTGCTCGGCCTCGGCATGGTCGCCGAGGTCGACCGGCGCCGTGCCGAGCATCCGGCCGCCGGCCGCCTTCACCATGGCCTCGGTCTCGGCGTTGCCCGCCACGTTCAGGTCGGCGCCGACGACGGTGGCGCCGGCGCCGGCGAAGCGCAGCGCGCCGGCTCTGCCCATGCCGCTGCCGGTACCCGTGATCAGGACGACCCTGCCGTCCAGTGAACCCGCCATCGTCAGATCTCCGCCCTGTCAGTGGTCTCGTCAGCGGCTGCGGCGACGATGGTGCGGGCCTGGGCGATCGTCTCGATCCGGCACAGCTCGGCGCGCACGTCGCCCGTGCGGTGGGAGGTCACCCGCGCCGTGGCGAAGTAGGTGCCCGGCACGCCGTAGGTGTGCGTGGTCGAGACCGTCAGCTCGGCGGCGGTGCCGTCGATCTCCGCGTGGTGGAACGGATAGGTTCCGGTGCCGTCGAAGTCCCACTCGACCGAGACGATCTTTCCGGTGCCCGGCGGGACGGCGGCGGTGACCGTCAGGGTCACCGGCTCGCCCACGCCGACGTCGGCCCGGGATCCGCCGTTCGCGGTGGCCGCCGCGACCGGCTGGATGCCGCCCCGCTCGGCCGCGCTCGCCGGCAGGTGCACCTGGCCGTCGACGAAGGTGTAGTGGCTGCCGCTCGGTTCGATGCCGTTCTCCACCCAGTCGATCAGGTCGATCATCGACTGTTCGGTGATGCCGCGAAAGTCGATGAGCCGGGTCGCGGCCACCCGGTTCGGTTCCGGCGGGACCATCCCGTACGGGCCGTGCTCGGCGTACTCGGTCCAGCGGATCCGGAAGTTCGCCCGCGCGCCGGCTTCGCCCTGGGCCTGGCGCACGGCCCGGTCGTACAGGGTGCCCCACGCGGGCCAGACCGACGAGTCGTGGGTGTGGTGGATCCAGAGCACCTTGCCCTCGTACTGGCCCGAGTAGCAGACGCCCATCAGCGAGGACATCCGCGGCACGGGGTGCTGCGGATGGATCGGCCGGCCGTCGACCAGCAGGTGCGCGAACGCGGGGTCGGCCATGACGTGATGGCGGGCGAAGTAGCAGTAGGCGAGGAACCTGCGGTTGTCGACGAGCACCTCGTCGCCCGGCTCGACCCCTTTGAACCGCAGGACGTTCGCGTCGCCCTGCCCGTCGCAGGCGAAGACGTCACCGGCCGCGCCGGTGGCGTACAGCGACCGCCCGGCGGCTTTCCCGGTCAGGATCTTCACGCCGGTCCCGACGCGGTAGCCGCCCTTCAGGCCCTCGATCTCGACGGCGTAGGGGAAGTCGTACGCCTCGCCGCCCGCGCCGACGATCGCCGCCAGGATCCGCATGGTCTGGAACTCGGGTCCGGCGAAGTCGGCCGACTCGTTCAGGTCGCGGGCCGACAGGGTGCGCACGACCCGACCGGTCTGGTGGATCAGGTCGGCCTCGACCAGTTCGGGCGAATCGTGTCCGACGTAGCCCGGCTTCGTCCAGAAGTTCGCGAAGTAGTCCGGGTCCTCGCGGTGCAGCTCGTCGGCCAGCGAGGTCCACAGCCACATCTGGCCCATCGGCTCACTGATCATGAACTCGTTGCCGCGGGCGAAACCCTGCCGGTACAGCGACGCCAGTTCCTCGCGCTCGTGCGTGCCGAGTCCCTCGAACGGGTCGCCGCTGCCGCCCGGCGCCATCCGGTCCGCCAATGCGATGATCTTGTCGCGGCCGAGGAGCCGTTGGACGTTGAACATCTGGCCGAAGGACATGATGCTGCCGGCCTTGACCCGCTCGGTGTTGCCGGGTTCGGCGATCTCGCCGCCGCTGGTCGACGGCATGCATCCGGCCCACACCCCGGGCGCGTTCTCCAGGCAGAGCGGGGAACGCCGCCCGCCGCCGCTGCCACCCCAGACGTAGCTGTGATGCGGGGCGCTGCCATACACCTGGGCGGCGACGTACTTGGACAACCGTGCGGCCTCGGCACTGGCGCGGTGGCCGTAGAGGGTCGGGTCCTGGCCGGCCTTCGGGTCGTAGTCGTCGCCCTTGTGCCCCTGGTTCGACTCGACCATGTAGCCGCCGAGGCGGGCACTCATGGCGATGCGTTGGAACATCTCGCCGAGAATGCCGCCGCCGAAGGTGACCGCGTGGCCGCCGTTGCCGCCTTCCAGCGGCTGGAACATGCGACCCGTGTAGTACTCGGCGGGCGGGAAGTAAAAGGCGAACTCCGTGTCGGTACCCGCGAAGCCGCCCTGCACGAAACGGTGCGGCGACGGGCGCTCACGTTCCTCGTCCACCTCGATGAACGGCGCCCCGAAGAAGGCGTCGGTGACCTCGTACCCGGACAGATCGATAGCGCCCATGAGACAGCTCCGTCTTCGTCGCCCTTGCGCCTCGCCGGCTGTGGGAGCTGCAGCGTCGCAGACCATCCGCGGACATGTCAACGCTGTTCACCGCGTCCACTCCAGGTCCACCCACGTCTCGTCCACGTCTCGTCCATGTCCATCCATGTCCCGTAGGTGCCGGGAAGTCCGATCCGCCGGGCAGTCGTGGCGCGGCAGGCGCTACGGTGGCCGCCAGGCCGAGCGTGGCCGATGTTTCCTCGGACGGCCGGCGTTGGGGTGTGGTGGTTGAAGGTCGCAGACCGGGTCGGTTCCGAGCCGGGCAATCATTGCGGACGTCGGTGGCTGGTGGTCGGAGTGGTCGCGGCCGCGATGGTCTTCTCGGCGCTCGGAGTGCTGGTCGCCGTCGTCGTGCCGCCCTTTGCCAGCGCTGACGAGGCGCAGCACACCGCGTACGCGCTTGCGGTGGCCGACGGATCGTTGCCCGGGCTGGACACACCCGTGCGCTCCCGCATTCCGGGCATGCCGGGGCTGCCGGCCGGGTGCCGCGTCTCGCCCCGGCAGTTCCGCGCCGCGGTGAACGTGCACGCCGACCACCTGTGCGGGCGGCGGCTGCGTCGGCCGCTGACCAACTTCGACGTCGTCTACACCGCGAACCATCCGCCGTTGTTCTACGCGGTCGAGGCCGTCCCGCTTCGGTCCGGCATCGCCGTGGATCACCCGCTGGCCGGCTTCCGGGCCGCCCGGGGAGTCAACATCGCGCTCGGGGTGACCGCCCTGATCGCGACGGCTGCCCTGGTCCGGGGCGTGCTGCCGAGACAGCCGGGCGCCGCGGTCGGCGCGGCGGCGATCACCGGTGCGGTCGGCCTGTTCGTGTTCCCGTCCGGGCAGGTCTACAACGACACGATCGCGGTGGCGACCATCACCGGCCTGCTCGCCGTGACCGTCGCGATCGCGCGCCGGGGACCGGGGCCGCGCACGCTGCTGGCGCTCGCGGTGCTCGGCCCGGCGGCCGCGGCCAGCCGGGCGAGCGGAGCGGTGGCGTTGATGGTCGTCGTTCCGGCCGTCGGGGTCGTCGTTGCGGCGCACACCGCCGGCCGCCTGGTTCGGCGAGCCGGCCGCGGCCTGGCCGTGGCCGGTGGGCTCGCCGCGCTGACCTTCGCCGCGACCGGCTGGTTCTACCTGCGCAACGTGCACCGGTACGGCGACCCCACCGCGTTCGGCCGGATCGCCGCGATGCTCCCGATCCGGGGACCGCGGCCGTCGGCGCAGCAGGTGGTGCGCGATCCCGAGTTCTGGTGGCACGTCTATCGCGGTCTGTTCGGCCGGGTCTCCCTGCTGACCGGCTACGCCGAGAGGATGGCCGTCGGATTCGCGATCGTCACCGGTGCGGGTGTGCTTGCCGCGGTGGTACGGGTCCTGACAGCGAAGATCTCGGCCGCTCGGGCCCCGGACTCGCTGGCGATCAGCGCCGGGCTGTACGGCGGTGGGACGCGGGGGAGCGGGCCGCCGGGGTCGGGACAGGGGGCGGGGTCGGAGCAGGGGCGGCGCCAGCCGGGTGCTCGGCTGGCCGGGAGCGTCGTCTGGATCCTGCTGGTCGCGCACTGCCTGCTCGTCATCGCCACGCTGGTGGGATACGCGGCCGCCGGCGGCGCGGCGTTCACCCGTTACCTGCTGCCGATGCTGCCGGTGCTCGCATGCGTCGTCGCGGTCTGCTGGCGGGCGCTCCCGCTGGGCCGGCGGGGGCTGCCGACGGTCGTGCTCGTCGCCGCGCTGGCCCTGCTCACCCTGACAATGATCACTCGAGACCTGGCGTGGCGGAATCCCGCGCTCGCGTCCCTGTCGCCGGTGGACCGGCTGCGGACCGCGTGGGCGGCCGAGGCACCCGGGCCGGCCGATCTCGCCCTGTCCGGTCTGGCGGGATTCGCGCTGGTCGGCGGGCTCCTGCTGACCGTCGCCCTGTGGAAGCTCGGCGACCCGATGCTGGCCGCCGACCCGATGCTGGCCGCCGACCCGATGCTGGCCGCCGATGCGTCGCTGGCCGGCGATCCTTTGTGGGCCGCCGATTCGTTGGTGGCCGGCGATCCTTTGGTGGCCGGCGATGCGCTGGTGGCCGCCGATGCGTTGGTGGCCGGCGGCGGTGAGGCGGCCCAGGTATCCGCGGACCGGTGATGCAGATCGATGATGGGGATCGGTGATGCGGATCGGTGATGCGGCGCGGCCGGTCTGTGCCTGTCCCTGCCGGCGCCGCACGCCTGGCTAGGGGAAACGCCGACTGTTTGTTCTCTCCCCGCCGGGAAACACCGACGACATGACGGATAACGGGGGTTCAGGCGACGCGGAACCGACTGTCCGACCGTCCCGGGCACGCATGCTGGGCCTGCTGCCAATCCTCGCGGCCGGGCTGGCCGCCTCCGTCCTGCGGGCGGCACACAGCGAGGGCGCCGTCGGCGACGGGTGGTTCCTGACCGGGCTGGGTATTGCGCTTGTCACGATGGTGGCCGGGGTGGGCGTCCTGAAGTTTCAGGAGCGCGTCATCGTCCGCGACGGGAATCTGACGCTCGTCGACTGGCTGGGGCGGGCGAAGACGGTCCCGTGCGCCGATGTGCGCCTCGCGAGCCTGGTCAGCGTTCGCCAGATTGCCACCTCGGGCCCACGGATCCGCGTCATCGTCGAACGCGTGTCACCGGCTCCGCCGCTCATGATGATCGGTACCGCGCTGAACCGCGAACGCACGCGCAGGCTGTTCGAGCGCACGGGCATCCCGGTTCGCGTCGTCGGTCGGACCGTCCGATCGGCTCAGCTCCCGGAGTCCTTTCCCGGTCTGCAACTGGGCCTGAACGACCGTCGTCCGGCCTTGGCCGGCTTTCTTGGCGCCGCCGCCATCTCCGTGGTCCTCATGGCGATTCTGACGCCGCTGGTGGTGTTCCTCTGAGGGCATTCCCTGCCGCTTCGACGAACCCCGTTCATTGAACAGGTCGCCGGTGGGCGCGGGTCCGGGGTGGGCGGGCGCCGACCCGCCCACCCCGGACCGTCAAGGCAGGTCCCGATCCGCCGAGGGCGGGCCCGGAGGGTCGCGTCGACGAGGTCGTCGCGACCCTGCCCGCGGAGCTGGTCGAGGACCAGGTGCCGCCCCGAGCTGCTCGGCGATGCGGCGTGCGTCGGCCGGTTGCGCGTGCGGCGGCACGTTTTCTGTATCATGTGTGATTCCGGCGCGGCCGGGTTGTGCCCTCCCTCCGTCCTGCTGAGGAGCCGCAGGCGTGGCGTCGAAAGCTCCAGCTCACGAGGCGGCCTCCCGCCTACCCACCCGGCCGATCACCCGCGAGCGCGTCCGCATGAGCGTGGGTGACTACATCAAGGAGCAGATCTTCGAAGGCAAGATCCGGGTGGGGGAGCGCATCCCCCAGGACGAGGTGGCCCGGGTGCTCGGGGTGAGCAACACCCCGGTGCGCGAGGCCGTCATCGCCCTGGAGTCCGAGGGCATCCTGGAGATCCGCCCGCACCGCGGCGCGTTCGTCTGCCACGTCGACCGCGATCGCATCCGGGACAACTACGAGCTGTTCTCGCTGCTCTACGGGTGGGCGCTGAAGCGGGCGGTGGCCGGCACCAGCGCGCGCAACAAGCACGAACTCGTCGCGATCGCCGGCCGGCTCGCCGGGGAGAAGGACCTGGAGGCGATCAGGCCGCTCATGGTCGAGTTCGTCGACGTGCTGGGCCGGATGTGCGCCTCACCGGCCTGGCGGCATCTCGTCGACGCGGTGCCCGACCTCCTGCCGGCCGACGCCTACTACACCGCCGTGCCCGGGATGGCCGACGCCGTGGCCCCGTGGATGCGGCTCATCGCCGAGGCGGTCGACCAGGGCGACGGCGAGGCCGCGGCATCGGCGGCCGAACGGATGCTGCAGCAGCACGGGGCCGCGCTGGTGGCCGAACTCGAGCGCCGCGGCCTGTTCGACGCCTCCTGAGGGGCAGTTCGCCCTGAGGGTCTGTACGTCCTGAGGTCCGCACGCCCCGAGGTCCTGTACGCCCCGAGGTCCTGGTCCTGTAAGCCCCGAGGGCCGGTCGCCCTGAGGGCCCGTACGTCCTGAAGGGGGCGGGGCGTCCCGACGGGAGGCGGGTCCTCGGGGCATGGCGCCCTGAGGCGACCCGCGAACGGCTCCGGCCGACCCCGCCACGCCCCGTCGACCCACAAGACCACTCCCTACCTGCGCAAATGCATACTTCCACATTATGTGTGATGTGTGGTACACCATTGCCGCGGGGGAAGAGGTGCCCTTCGTCCGGCGGCCGGGTGTCCGGTACGCGTCCCGACGGCATCCTTCGTCGCCCACGCCCGCAACCGGCCCGCAACCGGCCCGCAACCCAGGAGGACACCCAATGCGAGCAGTCAGATCGATGCGACCTCGCTCGGCCCGGATCCGGGCGAGCGTGGCCGCAGCGGTGGGAGCGTTACTCCTCGCCACCGCCGCCTGTGGCAGCGGTGGCAGCGGTGGGAGCAGTGGGAGCGGCGCAGCGGCGCCGTCGAGCAGCGGCGGCCCCAGCGGATCGCCGATCAAGATCGGTAATGTCGGCGTCTACAGCGGGTTCGCCTCCGACATCGCCATCGCCGGTTCCAAGGGCCTGCAGGCGTGGGCGGACGGGGTCAACGCCGCCGGCGGCATCAACGGCCATCCGGTCGAGATCATCGTCAAGGACGACGGCGGGAAGCCCGCCAAGGCCCTGCAGAACGTCAAGGAGCTCGTCGAGAAGGACCACGTCGTGGCGCTCGTCGGCAATCACGAGTCGGGCGTGGACGCGGCGTGGGCGAGCTACGCCTCCCAGCACGACATCCCGGTCCTCGGCGGGACGGCCACCGGGGTTTCCTACACCAAGGACCCGAACTTCTTCCCGGTCACCGGCACCAACGACACCGGGTACGGCGGGTACGCCAACGCCGGGGTCCTGTTCCACAAGACGGTGGTGAGCGTCGCGTACTGCGCCGAGGTGCCCGCGTGTGCCCAGGCCGCCGGCCTGCTGGACACCCACGCCCGCCGGCTCGGCATCCGGTCGGTGCCGGGCCAGGCCATCTCGGCGTCGGCGACCAGCTACGCCGCCCAGTGCCAGAAGCTCAAGGACTCGGGCGCCGAGGCCGTCTTCGCCGCCAGCGACCTGGCCACCGCCAAGCGGCTCGTCGAGCAGTGCGCCCAGCAGGACTACCGGCCGATCTGGATCGACAACCCGCAGAACTGGCGGGACAGCGAGCTGTCCGCCCCGGTGTGGGAGGGCCTCGTCTTCGCCGCACCCGAGCCGCTGTGGTTCGGCGACGGACCCGGCACCGCCGAGTTCCTGGCCGCGATGACGAAGTACCAGCCGGGCGTGCTGCTCAACACCAGCACGACGTCCGGGTGGTACGCCGGGAAGGTCCTGGCGAAGACCCTCGCCGGTGCGAGTGGCGACATCACCTCGCAGACGATCTACGACGGTCTGTACAAGCTCGGTCCCAGGTTCGACCTCGACGGCATCCTCGCGCCCGTGACCTACGCGAAGGGCAAGCCCGCCGTCCAGGAGGCCTGCACCTGGTACGCCCAGGTGAAGTCCGGGAAGCTGACCACCCCCTTCGGCGCGGGCCGGGTCTGCAGCAAGAACGCCTGATCCGCCCGGCGCCCCGCGCGCCCGCGCCGCTCGGACCGCCCGCGCCGCTCGGACCGCCCGCGCCGCTCGGACCGCTCGGACCGCCCGGACCGCCCGGACGACGCACCCCACATCCCCGCGCCCACATCCCGCGTCGTCATCCCGGCGCTCCATCACCGCGCTCCCCATCACCGCAGTCCCCACGAGGAGGACCTCCGTGTCCGGAACCACGAAGATCGGCATGCTCTGCGACTGGCCGCTCGCCCCGGAGGCCGAGCAGCTCCTGCACGACGTGCTCGACCTCACCTTCGACGAGGCACTGCAGGACGGCCTCATCGACCGGCCGATCGAAGTGATCTACAAGCTCGTCCACGGCCTGCCCACCGGCGACGCGCACACCGTGATCCAGGCGGGCCGCGAGCTCGTCGACGCGGGCGTGGTGGCCATCGACGGCCCGTGGATCTCCGACAACGCCATTCCGTTCCGGGAGTGGAACGACCGGGAGGGCCACGTCCCGTCCGTGGCCATGTGCGGCACGGACCTCTGGTACGGCGAGTGGTGCTTCAACATCAACAACGGGTCGCTGGCCGAGGACCCCTACGTGATGTCGAACTACCTGGCCGTCAAGGGGATCAAGACCGTTGCCGTCGTCTACGACAAGACGGCGATCGGCGACGAGTACCGCGGCTTCTTCCGCGACGCCTGCGACTTCGACGGCGTCGAGGTGCTGCTGGAGCACGGGGTCGACCCGCTGGAGACGGAGATGGGCCCGGCGGTCGAGCGGCTGCGCTCGGCCGGCGCGGACGCGCTGGCCTACCTCGGCGTCGGGGTGGCCTCCGTCCACATCAACCGCGCTCTCGCCGCGGCGCAGTGGGACCCGTTCCGGGTGATGTGCACGGCGTTCATGTCGGCCCCGGTCCTGCCCCAGGGCATGGCCGCGCTCAAGGGCTGGGTGGGCTGCGACCAGTACGACGAGACCAACACGGTGGCCCGGGACTTCCTCGACCGCTTCGAGCGCCGCTACGACTACCGGCCCGAGAACTGGTTCGCGATCATCAACTACGACATCGCCCAGATGATCGCGCACGGCATCTCCAAGGCCCGCCCGCTCTCGCCGGCCGGCGTGAAGGCCGGCCTGGAACGCGTCAAGATGCTGCCCGCCGCGACCGGGGGCGCCCGGGGTCTGCTCAGCTTCGCGCCGTACGTCCACCGGGCCTGGCTCTCGCCGGACTTCCTCGTGATGCGCGAGGTGCGCCCGGACCTGGACGAGAAGGTCGGGCTGCGCGACCGGACGGGAACCGTGATGCGTCACCGCTTCCAGCCCCGCAGCCGCACCGACCGCCTGCCCGCGGCGAACGGCAACCCGGCGGCGGCCGGCTGAGACCGAGCCGACCTCCCGGGATGCGCCGCGCCGAGGGCGCACTGCGGCTGACGGCGCACTGCGGCTCCAGCGCGCGCAGGCGGCGCGTCCCGGGATCTCCGGCGGATCGTCGCGACCACATCAGGGAGGGGACCCACGTGCTGCCGTTCCTCATCGCCGGGCTGACCACGGGATCGGTGTACGGGCTGGCCGGTGTCGGGCTCGTGCTCACCTACAAGACGTCCGGCATCTTCAACTTCGCCCACGGAGCCGTGGCCACCGTCTCGGCCTACCTGTTCTACAGCCTGCACGTCCAGGCTGGACTGCCATGGATACCCGCGGCGGCGATCTGCATTCTCGGCGCCGGCCCGGTCCTGGGCGTGGCGTTCGAGCAGGGCGCCCGGCGGATGGCCGCGACCGCGCTGTCGACCCGGGTGGCCGGCACGGTCGGCGTCCTGCTCGTCGTGCAGGCCGGCGCCGTGCTGATCTACGGGGACACCCGACCGCGCAAGGTGCCGGTCTTCCTGCCCGACGCCGGGTTCCACCTCGGCAGCACGACCGTGACCGCCGACCGCATCATCGTCTTCGCGGTGGGGATCGCCGCCACCGCGGCGCTCTACGCCTACTTCTCGCTGGCCCGCACCGGCGTGGCGATGCGGGCCGTGGTCGACGACCCGGCGCTGCTCGACACCACCGGGACGAACCCGGTGGCCGTGCGCCGATGGGCCTGGATGATCGGCATCGGGCTCGCGGCGACGTCGGGTGTGCTCATCGCCCAGTACATCAACCTCGACGCGACGGCGCTGACCTTCCTCGTCGTCGCGGCCTTCGGCGCCGCGGCGCTGGGCTGGTTCACCAGCCTGCCCGCGACCTACGCCGGCGGCCTGGCCATCGGGATCGTCGCCTCGCTGGCGACGAAGTACTTCGACAGCGGCCTGCTGGCCGGGCTGTCCAACGCGCTGCCGTTCCTCGTCCTGTTCGCCGTCCTGCTCACCGCCCCCCGGCGGCGCCTCACCGAACGACTGCGCGCGGTGCCGCGTTCGGGCGTCGCCTGGACGACGCCGTGGCGCCTGCAGTCCGCCGGCGGCGTCGCCGTCCTGGCGCTGCTCTGCTTCGTGCCGAGCTTCGCCGGCATCCACCTGGTGGCGTTCAGCGAGTTTCTCGCCTACGCGATCCTGTTTCTCTCCCTCGGCCTGCTCGTGCGCACGTCCGGACAGGTGTCGCTGTGCCACGTCACGTTCATGGCCATCGGCGTCTGCACGTTCTCGCAGCTACACGTGGAAAAGGGCTGGCCGTGGGCGGCCGCGCTGGTGGTCGCGGGCCTCGTCGCGGTGCCGATCGGAGCCCTGCTGGCGATCCCGGCGATTCGCCTGTCCGGGCTCTACCTGGCGCTGTCGACGTTCGGGTTCGGAATCCTCGTCCAGTACATGTTCTACTCCCAGGGCTACATGTTCGGCAGCCTGGGAATCGGCGTCACCGTGCCCACCCCGCGCTGGTCCGCCGTCGGCCTCGACGGCTCCGACCGCGGCTACTACTACCTCGTGCTGATCCTGGCCGCCGCGGCGGCCCTCGCCATGGTGGCCCTCAACCGCAGCCGGCTGGGCCGGCTGCTGCGCGCCCTGGCCGACAGCCCGATCGGCCTGGCGACGAGCGGGACCGCGGTGAACACGACCCGGGTGCTGGTGTTCTGCCTGTCGGCCTTCCTGGCCGCCGTCGCCGGGGTTCTCGACGCCGCGGCGGTCGGGCAGGTCAACGGCGACTCCTACCTCCCCATCACGTCGCTGGTGTACTTCGTGCTGGTGGTCATCAGCGTCGGGGGCGCGCCCTGGTACGCGATCGCCGGGGCCGCCGGGCTCACCCTCGTGCCGTCCTACGTCGACGACGCCGACACCTCTAACTGGCTGCAGGTGGCGTTCGGCGTCTTCGCGATCCTCTACGCGGTCACCGCGGCCCGGGCCCGCGAGCCGCACCCGGCCGTGCGCCGCGCGCTCGACCGGCTCGGCGG
>NZ_JAMQQF010000660.1 GCF_023716945.1 Frankia sp. AiPs1
GACGAGCACCGGCCGGCCGCCGTCGTCGTCCTCGGCGGTCCGGCCGGCCGCCCGGACGACGACGACCGGCCGGGTCGCCTGGTGCAGGCAGGCCGCTGAGACCGACCCGACCAGGTACCGGCGCGGCCGGCTGGTCCCCCGGTAGCCGACGACGATCATGTCCGCGCCCGCACCCGCCGACAGCAACGCCTCGACGGCGTCGGCGTAGACGGCCCGCTCGGTGACGGGCACCGGCCGACGCGGGTCCTGGGTCCGCTGGACGCATTCTCGCAGCAGCGCCAGGGCGGATCCCTCGATCGTCTGGGGGCCCGGCGCGTAGGCGCGGTCGAGGACCTCGCGCGGGCAGTCGTCCAGCGTCCAGGCCAGCAGCGCCTCGAGGCTGTCCCGACGCAGCCAGGCCTCCCCCGCGGCCCAGCGCAGTGCCACGTCGGCGTCCCTGGATCCGTCCACTCCCACCACGATGCAGCCCGACACCACAAGCTCCAGATCCCCGGTCGCCGGCTCCCCGGTCTGCGTTCCAGGGTGCCCGCCGCAACCCGGGCCGGCGAGTGCGCCATGGCCCCCGTGGGGGAGCCGAACGGCCCGCCGTCGGCGGTGCGTCCGGCCGCGGCCTCCTCCCCGTTCGGGGGATACCCCGCGGCCACGGGACCACCTCGGCCGGCCCGATCGGGGCAGGCCGTCCACTGTCCGCCCCGATCGGACCGGGCGGCGGCCCGTCCGGGACACGGTCCAGACGACGCGGCCGGCGGCGTCCGCGTCCGCTGCGGATGCCCTGGCAGCGAGGGGTGGCGGCCCGTCCCGGACCGGTCCGCGGCCGGCGCTGGGCGGACCGCACGGGAGGAAGTGCTCCCCGATGGGCGCCGAAGGTCCCTGGGCGCCGGGGCGGGACGGGGCCGAACATGAGGTGACGTGAGGACCCGCCGCAGGTCGGCCCCAGGGCACGCGACGCCGACCGCACAGCGGCGAAGCGGCGAAGCGGCGGACGGCCCGCGGTGGCCCCGGATGGCTATGGCCGACCCGGTGCTCGGCCCGCCGATCCGGCCTGGGCGCCGGTCGGTCGACGCGGTGGACAGGAGGCTGCCCCATGAGGGTGCGCGACACGAGGACGACGCGGATGCATACCGTCGAGGCCGCGCGCCGGACCGCGCACGGCGGTCCGACACGAGCCGCCCGGGAATTCCTCGCGCCAACTCCACGATGACGTGGCGCCCACCACGGACGGATGGCCCCCGCCGGGACCCGCGGCCCATCCTCACCGGGAACGTCCTGGCCGCGATCCGGATGTCGGCCGCCGCCCGGCGCGGATCGGTTATCGTCCTGAAAGCATGGAGTCCGAACGGGACCTCGCGCCGGCCGGTGCAGGGACCTCCGGGACGGCCTGCGGGCAGGCCTCCCCGTCAGGGTCGTCGGGGGATCTGATCTTCCCCGCTGTCGCTCGGCTCGAACTGGACGAGCTTCTCTCCCAGCTGGTGGACCGAGCCCAGGACGTGCTGGCCACCCAGGGCCGGCTGCGAGGTCTGCTGCGGGCCAACCGGATGGTCACCGCCGACCTCAGCCTCGACGTGGTGCTGCGACGCATCGTCGAGTCCGCCTGCGAACTGGTCGACGCCCGTTACGGCGCGCTCGGCGTCATCGCCCGCGACGGTCACCTCGAACAGTTCATCCACGTCGGGATGGACCCGGGCCGCGTCGAGGCGATCGGCCGGACCCCCCGCGGCGACGGGGTGCTCGGCCTGCTCATCGCCGAGCCGGGGCCGGTGCGTCTCGACGACATCGCCGACCATCCCCGCGCCGTCGGCTTCCCCGCCGGGCACCCACCGATGCGGGCCTTCCTCGGCGTGCCGATCAGGGTCCGCAACGAGGTCTTCGGCAACCTCTACCTGACCGAGAAACGCGGCGGGCGGATCTTCACGGCCGAGGACGAGGAGCTCGTGCTGGCGCTCGCCGCCAACGCCGGCGTGGCGATCGACAACGCCCGCCTGTTCGGCGAGGCCCAGCACCGTCAGCAGTGGTCGCAGGCGTCCGCGGACATCACCCGACACCTGCTCGCCGACGACGAGGACCCGTTGGAGCTGATCGTCCAGCGGGCCCGCGACGTCGCCCGGGCGGACACCACGGCGCTGGCCCTGTGCGACCCGACGGCGCGGGAGCTGTCCTTCGACGTTGCCGAGGGCCACGACGCCGATCTGCTGCGCGGCCAGCAGGTGCCGCTGGAGACGTCGCTGGCCGGGCGGGCAGTGCACGACCGGGCCCCGCTCGTCGTCGCCGACGTGCGCACGCTGGGCGGCTCCGAGATCGACAAGCTCGACATCGGCCCGATCATGATCGTGCCGCTGATCGCCTCGCACGTCACCTCCGGGGCGCTGATCCTCGGCCGGCGCCGCGGCGGCGTCCTGTTCAGCGACGAGGACCTCGAACTCGCCGCCGCGTTCGCCGCCCACGTCGCGCTCGCCCTGGAACTGGCTCGCTCGCGGGCGGCGCGGGGCCGGCTGTCGCTGCTGGAGGATCGCGACCGGATTGCCCGCGACCTGCACGACCACGTGATGCAGCGGTTGTTCGCGGTGGCGATGGGCCTGCAGGGCCTGGCCGCCAGCGAGGAGCGGGCGACGCGCGCGGAACGGATGAGCACCTACGTCGAGGACCTCGACGAGACCGTGCGGGAGATCCGCCAGACGATCTTCGAGCTGCGCGGTCGGGCCACCCCGGCCACGGGAAGCGGACTGCGGGCGCAGATCCTCGGGATCATCGACGACATGGCCGGGGCGTTCGGCTTCACCCCCCGGTTGCACCTCGACGGCCCGGTCGACACGGCGATCGACGCCGCCGTCGGCGACCATCTCATCGCCGTGGTGCGCGAGACCCTGTCGAACGCCGCCCGCCACGCCCACGCCCGCGCCGTCGAGGTGACGGTGGCCGTCGCGGACGGCCGGGTGAGCGTGGACGTGGTGGACGACGGCGTCGGGATGGGACCGACGACGCGGCGCAGCGGGCTGGCGAACCTGCGCGGCCGGGCCGAGGCCCTGGGCGGAACCTTCGCCGTGGAGCCCGGCCC
>NZ_JAMQQF010000661.1 GCF_023716945.1 Frankia sp. AiPs1
GGCGGGGACGGCTTGCGCCCGCGGGCGGACCTGGCCGGAAGCGGCCCCGAGGGTCGGCAGGCCGACGGCTGGGCCCCCCGGACCGGCCGGGCCGCAAGCCGCTCGGACCGGAGCGGAAACGATCGAGGCGGTTCGGATCGGGCAGGGTCGGATCGAGCCGGGTCGGATCGGGCTGCGTCGGGCCGGGCCGGGTCGGATCGGGCTGCGTCGGGCCGGGCCGGGTCGGATCGGGCCGGGTCGGATCGGGCCGGGTCGGGCCGTATGGTGCCGGACCGGGGTGCGTCTGACCGGGGATCGGACCGCGGGGCGCCGGGTCACGGGGAACCGGATCGGGGGGCCTCGGATCGGGCCGCGCTGGATCGGGTCGCGTTGGATCGGGTCGGTCCGGGTCGCATCGCGCCGGACCGGATCCGAGCGGGCCGGTCGGATCCGGCCGTAGCCGGGTCTGATCGGTCCGGTTCGGGCCAGGGCGGTTCGGGGCGCGGCGCGGCGGAGAAGCGCGGCTCGGGGCGGGGCGGCCGGGCTGTCTGGGCCGACGACGAGGTCTGGTCCGACGAGGTCGGCTCGGCGCGTGCGTCCGAGGCCGCCAATGCCGCCAGGGTCGGCGCCCGCCATGCCGGCCGGTCCGACGACCACGCGGCGCCGCCCTCCGGGCGTCGCGCCCGGGCGGCATCGTGGATCACCGCCCACTGGGGCGGGAACGCCGACCGCCTCCCGCACCTGCCTGTCGTCGCGGTTTCGATCGCGGCGGTGCTGACCCTGGTCGCGGTGACGGCACTGCTGCTGGTGCCCTCCGGCAGCGACGGGGGATCCGACCCCATCGCCACCACCGCGGGGCAGAGCGCGGCGCCGACCGGGCAGCAGGGCACCGTGGTTGCGCCCACCCAGACCGGGGTGCCGGCGGCCGCCGTCCCGCAGGTCGAGCGGGCCGCGACCGCCGGGCTGTTCCCGACCGGCGTCGCCGCGCACACCCTGACCCAGGCGAACACCTGGGCGAGGTTCCGCGGCCGGCCCAACGACGTCGTCGTGATGTACACCGACCGGTCGAGCTGGAGCGACGTCACGAACCCGTGGATGGGGCGAAGCACGTCGACCTTCTCCGGGTACGCAGGCACCTGGGTGATCACCCAGCCGCTCTTCCCCGACTCGGGGCCGGAGAAGGGCAACCTCGCCGACTGCGCGGCGGGCAACTACGACGCCAAGTGGCGGCAGTTCGGGCGCTGGCTGGTGAACATGGGCCGGGGTGACTCGTTCGTCCGGTTGGGCTGGGAGTTCAACGGCCTGTGGTTCGCCTGGTCGGCGACGGAGCCACAGCAGTGGATCCAGTGTTTCCGTAACGCCTCGTCGGCGATCAAGGCGACCAGCCCGAAGGTCCGCATCGACTGGAACCTCAACGCCCACGGGTCGACCACGCCGGTCGGCGCGTTCGACCTGTACCCCGGCGACCAGTACGTCGACGTCATCGGCATCGACACCTACGACCAGTACCCGCCCAGCCCCACCTACGCCGACTTCGACAACCAGTGCAACGGTGACGCGGGGCTCTGCCAGGTGATCACCTTCGCGCGGACCCACCACAAGCTGTTCTCGGTACCCGAGTGGGGAGTGGTCAGCCAGCAGGGCACGAAGGCGGGGCAGAGCGGCGCCGCCGGCGGGGACAATCCCGCCTACATGGAGAAGATGTACGAGACGTTCTCCCGCAACGCCGACATCCTCGCCTACGAGGCGTATTTCCCCGACGCGGAGGAGGGCAACGTCCGCTCCTCGCTGGTGAATCCCGATCTCAATCCGGCCTCGGCGGCCGTCTACCAGCGGCTCTGGGGTTAAGGCTCGGCAGCGGCGCCCCGCGTGTCCCCTCGTGGCCGCGTGGGGCGCCGAGCCGGCGGCGGGTCAGACCGCGTCGCCGCCGGTGCGCTCCGCATCGTCGTGCAGCCCACCGACGAACGACTCCGCCACGCTCACCTGCTCTCGCAGCGTCGAGAGTTTCTCCTCGGCGAGTAGCACCCAGGTGCCAAGCCGTTCCTGCAACGCGGCGCGGGTGTCCGCGGCCAGACCCGGCGTGGCCAGCTCGTCGCGCAGGACCAGCAGGGAACGCATCTCCTCCAGGGTGAAGCCCAGCGGCTTCATCTTCCTGATGAGCAACAGCCGCTCGATCGCGTCCACGTCGTAGAGGCGGAACCCACCGACGGTCCGTCCCACCGGCATGAGCAGGCCCGCTTCTTCGTAGTAGCGGACTGTTCGCAGGGAGAGGCCGACCCGCTCGGCGACGTCCCCGATCTGGTAGACGTCGCCGCGAGCCGCGTCCGATCTTGAAACATTGCGGCGCATGCTGGACAACTCGACCCTAACGTCAGCGTAGGTATCGGGCGGCCGAACTGGACGCCAGGCAGTCGACTGTACGTCCACCACCCGCGCAGCGCGCCCGCCCCCACCGGCTCGCATCACCCCCTCCACCGGCACGCATCACCCTCGACCGGCGCACACAACCCCTCGGCCGGCGAGGTCGGCGGGCCGGATGCGGTGCGTTCGGCCCGGCTCTCGGCGGTCAGACCGGGCGAAACGCACCGCAATCCAGCGCCGCGGGGGGACGAATCCGGCGGTGCGTGAGCGGGTGCAAGCGGGTCGCCTCGGCGGGATCCCGTCGGCGGTGCGGGGTCGGCGCGAGGGTGGGGCGGGCATCGTTGTCGTAGGCTGGTCATATCGTCTGTGCCGACGGGGTCGGGCCGGTGTCGGCCGACCGCCCGGGTCATCCCGGGGGCGGGTCGGGCGGCGGGCCGGCCCCTCGGGCAAGCGGGTCCGGGCCGTGGTGGGCCCCGTTACGCCAGGTCGTCGTGTCCCGCGGCGGCGGTTTTCGTGCCGCGGCGTCTGCTCCACGCCTGTTCCGTCCCGCTCGTTTCCGAGAGGCACACCGGACGCAACCATGACTCTCGCGCCGCTGCTCGACGCACTGATCGCCCGGCCGGGCGGCGATCCCGCCCTGCGGCGAGCGATCGGCGCGGCGGGCGAACCCGCGCTCGACCTCGCCGGTCCGGCCGCCCTGCGGC
>NZ_JAMQQF010000662.1 GCF_023716945.1 Frankia sp. AiPs1
TGTCCGGGGTGTCCGGGGTGTCCGGGGTGTCCGGGGTGTCCGGGGTGTCCGGGGTGTCCGGGGTGTCCGGGGTGTCCACCGCCACCCGGCCGCCGGGGAGGTCCGCGGCGGCCGGCTCGTCAACGGCCCCGGGGATGGCGGGGATGCCGCCGATCCCGGAGGCGCGGCCGCCGCCGGGCAGCAGGCCGAGGGTGTCGGCCGAGTCATGGCGGGCGAAGACGCCCGGTCCGGGCAGCGGGGTGAGCTGGCGGCCGGCCTCGGTGAACCGGCGGCGCATCCACTCCCGCTGGTCGACCCGGCCGCCCTCGCGCTCGCGGTGGCCGAGCACCATCGTCCCGATCGCGGCGACGACGAGCAGCGCCGAGACCGCCTCGAAGACGAAGACGTAGTTGGTGAACAGCAGCCGGCCGATCGCCTGGACGTTGCCGCCCTTGTTGGCCGCGTCGAGGCCCTTGGCGCTGCCGCCGTCGATGGCCGAGCCGATCGGGAAGACCAGCAGCCCGGCGAAGCCGAGCCCGAAGATCGCCGCGCCGAGCCGCTGGCCGCGGATGGTCTCCACCAGCGAGTCCGACGAGTCGACACCGACGAGCATGAGCACGAACAGGAACAGCACCATGATCGCGCCCGCGTAGACGATGATCTGCACGAAGCCGAGGAACGGCGCCTGCTGGACCATGTAGAACACCGCGACGCAGAACAGGTTCGCCACCAGCAGCAGCGCACAGTGCACGGCGCTGCGGACCAGCACCATCCCGACCGCCGCCAGCACCGCTATCGGCGCCAGGATCCAGAACACCGCGGCCTCGCCGGTGGAGGTGCTGGTGATCTCGCCCGCGGCGGCGAGCAGGGTCTCGTGAGTCATCGCGGCCGCTCCGACCCGGCGCCGTGCGCGGGCACCTCGTCGGCCCGGGAGTGTTCGCCGGCCGTGCGCCGGTCGATCACGTCGGCGGCACGGTCTTCGGCGGCACGGTCTTCGGCGGCACGGTCTTCGGCGGCACGGTCGTCGGCCGCGCGCTGGTCGTCGGTCATCTGCCAGGGCAGCGGCGCGTCGGGGTCGCGCACGTAGTAGTCGGTCTCGCTGGAGCCGAGCCGCATCGGGTGCGGCGGCGCCTCCATGCCGGCGTCCAGCGGAGCGAGGAGCTGCTCCTTCGTGAAGATCAGATCCCGGCGGTTGTCGTCGGCGAGCTCGTAGTCGTTCGACATCGTCAGTGCCCGGGTCGGGCAGGCCTCGATGCACAGCCCGCACAGGATGCAGCGCAGGTAGTTGATCTGGTAGACGCTGCCGTACCGCTCCCCCGGCGAGTAGCGCTCGGACTCGGTGTTGTCGGCGCCCTCGACGTAGATGGCGTCGGCGGGGCAGGCCCACGCGCACAGCTCGCAGCCGACGCACTTCTCCAGCCCGTCCGGATGGCGGTTGAGCTGGTGTCGGCCGTGGAACCGGGGCGCGGTCTCCTTCTTCTGCTCCGGGTACTGCTCCGTCGTCGGCTTCTTGAACATCGTCGAGAAGGTGACGCCGAAGCCCTTGTAGGGGTCGAAGAAGCCCATGACTCAGCTCTCCTGATGCGGAGGGGGGTCCGCGGGGATGACGGTGGACGACCCGTTGGCCGAGGTACCCGCGGGCACCGCCGGGCGGTGGTGCGCGCCGCCCGGTGGCGGGGGCGGCCACGGGATGCTTTCGAGGCTCGGCGCCTGCGCGAGCTTGCGGTGCTCGGCCTCCTCCAGCTCCCGCTGGTGCCTCGCGCCACCCGGATCGAGCAGCGCGATGATCAGCATGACGCCGATGACCACTCCGACGCCGATCAGCCACGGCGTGCGGTCGTCGACGTCCTTCTGGTAGACGCGGAAGGTCGCGATGACCAGGACCCACAGCAGGCCGACCGGGATCAGCACCTTCCAGCCGAACGCCATGAACTGGTCGTAGCGCAGCCGGGGCAGCGTCCCGCGCAGCCAGATGAAGAAGAACAGGAACAGCAGCAGCTTCAGGACGAACCAGATCAACGGCACCCAGCCGTGGTCGAGACCGGACAGGCCCGGAATCGGCGGCGGCTGCCAGCCACCGAGGAACAGCGTGGTCGCGATCGCCGAGACGGTGACCATGTTGATGTACTCGGCGAGGAAGAAGAACGCGAACTTGATCGAGCTGTACTCGGTGTGGAAGCCGCCGACCAGCTCACCCTCGGCCTCGGGCAGGTCGAAGGGGGTCCGGTTCGTCTCCCCGACCATCGAGATGCAGTACAGGACGAAGGACGGCAACAGCGCGATGTACCAGCGCCCCGACTGGCTCTCCACGATCCCGGACGTCGACAGCGTGCCCGCGTAGATGAACACCGCGACGAACGACAGACCCATCGCCACCTCGTAGGAGATGATCTGGGCCGCCGAGCGCAGCGAGCCGAGCAGCGGGTAGGTCGACCCGCTCGACCAGCCGGACAGGATCAGTCCGTACACCCCGAGCGAGGCCGCGGCGAGCATGTAGAGCACGCTGACGGGCAGGTCCGCGAGCTGAAGTGTGGTGCGCTCGCCGAAGATCGAGACCTCCGGGCCGAACGGGATGACGGCGAAGGCGAGGAACGCCGGGACCGCCGAGAGGATCGGCGCCAGAATGAAGATCGGCTTGTCGGCGAGGGCCGGGATCAGGTCTTCCTTGAGCATCAGCTTGGCGCCGTCGGCGAGGCTCTGCAGCCAGCCCCTCGGGCCGTGCCGGTTCGGCCCGACCCGCTGCTGCATCTTCGCGACGACCTTGCGCTCGAACACGATCGAGAACAGCGTCATCAGCAGCAGGAAGGCGAAGACCCCCACCCCCTTGAGCAGGATCAGCCAGAACGGGTCGGCGCCGAAGCCGGACAGGTCCGGGTCCACCGGGGCGGCGTACACGAGCGCGGAGGCGGCGGCGCTCATGGCCGGCCGCCGGCAGGCTCGTCGCCGACCGTGCGCGGCGCCGGCCTGGACACCCCCAGCCCGCCGAGCAGCAGCAACAGCGCGCCCGCGAACAGCCACCACACCAGGCCCCCCAACAGGACCCCGCACACCCGCCCCCCGCC
>NZ_JAMQQF010000663.1 GCF_023716945.1 Frankia sp. AiPs1
GCGCTCGCCCGCGCCGAGGGCGTCGACCCGGCGGCGATCGGCACCGCGCTCGCCGGGTTCCGCGCCGGCGCCCACCGCAACGCCGAGGTCGCCGTGATCGACGGCGTCCGCTGGGTGAACGACAGCAAGGCGACCAACCCGCACGCCGCCGCCGCCTCGCTTGCGGGCTACCCCTCGGTCGTGTGGATCGGCGGCGGCCTGAACAAGGGCCTCGAGTTCGATGACCTCGTCCGCGAGGCCCGTGGCGTGCTGCGCGCCGCGGTGCTCATCGGCCGCTGCGCCGATGAGATAGCCGTCGCGCTCGCCCGACACGCCCCCGATGTCCCCGTCGAACGGGCCGCCGGCATGGACGATGCGGTGAAGGCCGCGGCGGCGCTCGCGCGCGCCGGTGACACGGTGCTGCTCGCGCCGGCCGCGGCCTCGATGGACATGTTCCGCGACTACGCGGCCCGCGGAGACCTGTTCGCCGAGGCGGTGCGCGCACGAGAGGGGTAGCCGTGGCTGGTTCGAGGCCGGTGTCGCCCTCCACCAGGCTGTCGGTGCGGCCGATCGCCGCCCGATCCGACGACGACGGTCCGGTGGACCGCGAGACCGCCGAGCTGCGGGTGCCGCTGCTCGACCGGCCGTTGGCCTCCTACTACCTGCTGCTGTCCTCGGCCGGCCTGCTGCTGTTGCTCGGCCTGGTGATGGTGCTCTCGGCGTCGAGTGTGCGCTCCTACGCCCTGTTCGGCTCGGCGTACACGCTGTTCATCCGGCAGGCGATCTGGGTGGGCATCGGCCTGCCGATCGTGGTCGCGGCCAGCCGGTTGCCGGTGCGGGCCTTCCGCGCCCTGGCCTACCCGTTGCTGGCCGGCACCGTGCTGCTGCTGATGGCCGTGCTCGTCCCCGGCATCGGCAGCGTGCGTGGGGGCGCCCGGCAGTGGATCGTCGTCGGCCCGATCACGATCCAGCCCAGCGAGCTGGCGAAGATCGCGCTGGTGCTGTGGTGCTCGGACCTGCTGGTGCGCAAGCGACGGCGGCTGTCCGACCCGAAACACCTGTTCGTCCCGCTGGTGCCGATGTTCCTGTTCATCGACCTGCTGATGCTGCTCGAACCGGACCTCGGCGGCGCGATCTGCGTGACGGTCGTCCCGCTGACCATCCTGTGGGTGATCGGCACCCCGAAGCGCTTCTACGGCGCCGTGATGGGTTCGATGATCGTCGCGGCGACGGTGCTGGCCGTCGTCGAGCCCTACCGGATCCGGCGGCTGCTGTCGTTCACCGACCCCTTCGCCGACGCCAACGGTGACGGCTTCCAGGCCGTCCAGGGCATCTACGCGCTGTCCACGGGCGGCTGGTGGGGGGACGGGCTCGGCGCGTCCCGGGCGAAGTGGCCGGAGCTGCTGCCCGCGGTCCACACCGACTTCATCCTCGCGATCATCGGCGAGGAGCTGGGGCTGGTCGGCAGCCTCGTGGTGGTCGGGCTGTTCGGCGTGCTCGGCTACGCGGGCCTGCGCATCGCCCACCGCTCCGACGACCTGTTCGTCCGGCTGGCCGCCGCCGGGGTCACCGCCTGGATCATCGTCCAGGCCGTGGTGAACATGGGGGCGGTCGTCGGCCTGCTACCGATCACCGGCGTCACCCTGCCGCTGGTGTCCTTCGGCGGGTCCGCGCTGCTGCCCACCCTCGCCGCCCTGGGGATGCTGCTGTCCTTCGCCCGCTCGGAGCCGGCGGCGGCGAAGTACCTGGCCCGACGGGCCGAGGAGCGCCGCGTGGCCCGGGCCGAGCGCGCCGGTGTGCGCCGGCGGCCGCGCCTGCCCGGCCGCCGCTCGCGCCGACCCGAGCTGGAGCTCGTGCCCGTCGACGACCCGGGCATAGCACCCGGTGCCGGTAGGCGGACGACCGGTACCGGGCTGTCCGCTGGCCGGCCTGATGTGTCATCGTCTTGACCGATGTTGCGAAGCGTAGTGCTCGCCGGCGGCGGGACAGCCGGCCATGTCGAACCCGCGCTCGCCGTGGCGGACGCCCTGCGTGCCGCCGAGCCGCGGGCACAACTGACCCTGCTGGGCACGGCCACCGGTCTGGAGTCGCGCCTGGTGCCGGCCCGGGGCTACGAGCTGGCGACGGTGCCGAAGGTACCGATGCCGCGCCGGCCCACGCCCGCGCTGCTGAAGCTGCCCGTCCGCCTGCTCGACGCGGTGCGCCAGGCGGGCGCGACGCTGGACCGGGTCCGGGCGGACGTCGTCGTCGGCTTCGGCGGATACGTCTCGGTGCCGGCCTATCTCGCCGCCCGGCGCCGCGGCATCCCGATCGTGGTCCACGAGGCGAACCCGCTGCCCGGGATGGCCAACCGGCTCGGCGCCCGGTTCACCCCGTTCGTCGCCACCTCGTACCCGAGCACCCCGCTGCGCGGCGCGACCCTCACCGGCATCCCGCTGCGCGCGGAGATCCTCACCCTCGACCGCTCGCCGGCCGCCGCCCGCGCCGCGCGGGCCCGCTACGGGCTTGACCCGCACCGCCCGACCCTGCTCGTCTTCGGCGGCTCCCAGGGGGCCCGCAGCCTCAACCAGGTCATGACCGCGGCGGCGCGCCCGCTGGCTGCCGCGGGCGTCCAGGTGCTCCACGCGGCCGGGCCGAAGAACTTCGAGGAGGTCGCGGCGGTGCTGCCCCACGGCCTGCCAGCCCCCTACGAGCTTCGGCCCTACCTGGACGACATCATGTCCGCGTACGCCGCCGCCGACATGACGCTGTGCCGCTCCGGCGCGATGACCTGCGCCGAGCTCGCCGCGGTGGGCCTGCCGGCGGCCTACGTGCCGCTCCCGCACGGCAACGGCGAGCAGCGCCGCAACGCCCTGCCGACGGTGGAGGCCGGCGGCGGGCTGCTCGTCGAGGACGCCGCACTCGACGCGGACTGGTTGCTGGCCAACGTGTTGCCGGTGCTCACCTCGGCGGAGCGGCTGGCGAAGATGTCGGCGGCGTGCGCGGGCAGCGGTTACCCGCTGGCCGCCGCGGCGATCGTGGCCATGGTCCGGGACGCGGCGGCGACCCGGCGCCGGT
>NZ_JAMQQF010000664.1 GCF_023716945.1 Frankia sp. AiPs1
GCGCTGCCCCCGGCGGCCGCGCCAGGCCGGGCAGCCGGGTCGACCGCGGCGGCCGCGGGAAGATCGGGTACCCGTTCTCGTCGCTGCGGCGCCGCAGCCGCAAGCGCTCCGGCAGTGCGGCGAGCCCGACGAGCACGATCACCAGCAGCAGCCCGACGATCAGATTGCGGCGGAACTCGACGCCGGGGGCGTTGTCGATGACGACGGTGCCGCCGGCACCGGCCGGCACGATCCAGCCCTGCTGCCAGCCGTCGAGGCGCACCGGCTGCAGGGTGGTGCCGCCGAGCTTCGCGGTCCACGAGGTGTTCGCGTTCTCGCGGACGGCGAGGAACGCCCGCTCACCCGCCCCGATCTGGACGGTGCGGTGCTCCGCGCTCCACCGGCCCACCTGCGTCGCGCGAGCCGCCTGCTCGGCCGGCTGGCGCCCGGCACCGACCAGCGCCAGCGAGTCGACGAGGATCGAGGTCGGGCCCTGGTCGACGCGCAGGTGGTGGGGCCCGGCGGGCAGCGTGACGCGGCCCTCGTCGGTACACAGCGAGACCTGCACCGGCAGCACCGAGGTGACGTCGCTGTTGCGACCGGTGATCCGCAGCGGATAGCGGTGACCGTCGACGATCAGGCTGGGACCGCTGCCGCAGGGCACGACGAGCGGCTCGTCGTCGGCCGGCGGGGTGCCCCGGGGGGGCGGCAGGAAGCTCGCCGTACCGCCGACGGTGAACGTCATCTCGCGGGGCACGTCGAAGCGACGGGACAGTGCCAGCTCCTCCGACCCGCCGAACGGCTGCGCCGGGTCAACCCGCTCCCGCGCCAGGGAGAAGGCGACGGTCCCCTGGTCAGACCCGGCGAACAGGCGGTCGACGTCGTCGGGGAGCTGAGCGTAGTGGTCGAACGTCACACCCGGAATGTTGATCTCCCGGATGCCGGCGCCGAGGGTGTCGTCGTGCTCCCCGTCGACCCGCTCGAACGTGATCCGGTACCAGCGACTCTCCCCCGGCGGGACGGCGAGGCGCTGGACGGCCTCCACCGGGGACACCCTGGTCACGACCGCACCGGTCTCGCTGGTCACCCGCATCGCCCGCACGGCCGGTCGCCAGGCGCCCTCCGACAGCAGCCGGAGGTCGAGGTAGGGCACGGCGATCCGGCGGCCGACGTCGAGCTGGATCCACTGGCCGGCGGAGGTGGTGCCCTTCTTGCGCATGGCCGTCCAGGCCGTCGCGTCGAACCCGTCGACGGCGGCCGCAGGCGCGAGGTCCGGCGCGGCGAGCAGGTCGTAGCCGTAGGAGGACGCGGTGACGGACATGCCGCCGACGAAGCCGGCGACGGTCTGGTGACCGGCCACATCGTCCTCGGCCCACTGGTTGGGCTCCCCGGTCCTGCCCACGGCGTTGCCGGTCGGCCCGAGCAGGTAGGAGGTGGCGTCGTGGACGATGCCGAACGTGCTGTCCCGGCGGGTCAGGGTGTCGGTGTCGACCCAGGCGGTCGACGGCCCGACCACCTCCCCCGCCGCCACCTTGATCGCGTTCGGACTCGTCGGCGGCGCCGCCGAGGCCGACGGGTCGGCGAGGTCGGCGGCGAGCACGACGGGCCGGTCCGCGCCGAGCAGGCCCTGTGCGGCAAGCTGCACCGTCGCCTCGGGCCCGCCGGAGACGACGACAGCCCTGTCCGCGGCGTAGGACTGGACGAGCTTCGCGCCCGTCGGCACCGTCCAGATCTCCAGCGCCGGCACCTTCTGTTTCGGGTTGCGCAGCTCCGGGACGAGCCGTTCCTTCGCCGAGGCGCGCGCGGGCACCTGCGGGCCGAAGGAGGCGGCCGGCGTCAGCCCGGAGGATCGCAGCGCCCGGTGCAGCTCGTCGGTGGACGGGGGGATGTCCCAGTCCTTCTGCTCCAGGTCGTTACGCAGCAGGATCTGTCCGATGCCGGCCCGGGCCAGCGCGTCGGCGAGCCCCGGCGCGGAGCCCGTGGCCAGTTCACGTTCGATGCCGTCCATCAGCCGGGTCACCCCGGTTCCGCCGAGCGGGATGAGGCTGCGCACCCCCCAGGGCGTCTTCGCCAGCCACTGCAACGGCTCGTCGAGTGGACGGCCCCAGTCGTACTCGGCAAACGGTGAACCGGGCAGGACCAGCGCCCGGCCGCCCTGCGGGTTCTCGCCGAGCCAGTC
Organism: Frankia sp. AiPs1; assembly: GCF_023716945.1. GTDB lineage: Bacteria > Actinomycetota > Actinomycetes > Frankiales > Frankiaceae > Frankia. Next base: position 2,159 of record NZ_JAMQQF010000664.1, read on the forward strand.
GGCGGCCTGCACCCAGTAGTCGGGCACCTGCGTGAACGGGCGGGGTTGCAACGCGCGGCCGGACAGCGCGGGAGTCATCCCGCAGACGAGCGCGGCGACCGTCACCGCGGCGGCGGCCGTCGTCACGCCGGCCCGAGGGCGCGCCCAGCCCTGCCGGCCGCCGGCACGGCGGAACCGAACGGGCGCGCCGCGGAACCGAGCGGGCGCGCGCCGGACCCCAACGGGCAGGGCGACCAGCGCATGCCCGACGCCCAGCGCGATCGGCAGCCGGACCACCGGTTGGAACTTGTAGACGTTGCGCAGGAAGCCGAGCTGGTTGCCGAGCAGATCGCGGACCACGCCCGACGTCGGGCTGCCCGGGTCGCCCGGGTAGGCCGCGGCGATGGAGACGGTGCCGACGGCGAGCGTCACCAGCAGGAACCGGCGGGCGGGCAGGTCCGGCCGGGACAGCCCCCACAGCCCGATCGCCGCGACGGCCGCGGAGCCGACGATCGGCACCGGCCGGGAGACGTACTCGGTCGCGGCGGGTAGCCAGGGACGCGGGAGCTGGAGGTAGGCCATCCAGTCCGTCGCACCACGCAGTGTCTCGGCGACCGACGTGGTCGCCGTCGTCGTCTGGACGGTCTCGGTGTACGGGAGGAAGTTCAGCCCGTAGCGGCCCTGCACCATCAGCGCCAGCAGCCACCAGGTCGAGGCGAGGATGACCGCCACCACCCACCAGGCCCGCAGCGCCCACGCCCGGCGGGTCCCGCCCGCGAACACGAGCACCACCGCCGGGCAGAGCAGCACGCACAACGTGACGGTGGCGTTGGTGCCGCCGGTCGCCACGACGGCGAGGCCCGACAGCGCCGCGGCGCGGCGCGGGGACAGCCGC
>NZ_JAMQQF010000665.1 GCF_023716945.1 Frankia sp. AiPs1
GCCCCGGATCGCCGGCCGGACAGCGGGGACAGCGGGGACAGCGCCGCCGGCGCCCTCGCCGGCGTGGGTTTCGACCGGTGCGACACGGGCGGCGTCGGATCACCCGGCAGCGCGGCGCAGCAGCGCAGCAGCGCGGCCCTCGACCGCGCGGGCATCGCCGTGTCCGTCCCGGCAGACCCAGGCGCCCGGACGCCGATCGCCATCGAGACGGTCCAGGGCACCCGGATCGCTGTGCTCTCCTACCTCGATCCCGCCGGCACGACCGCCCAGGCCGCTCTCACCGCCGAGCGGATCGGCCAGGACGCCGCCCGCGCCCGCGCCGACGGCGCGGATCTCATCGTCGCGCAGCTCGCCTGGGGCCGGCCCGGCCAGCAGACGGTGACGCCGCACCAGCGCGACCTCGCCCACGCGCTGCTCACCTCGTCCGACGTGGACCTGATCCTCGGTACCGGCGGCGGGAACCCGCTGCCGATCGAGCGGATCGCCGGCCGCTACGTCGCCTACGACCTGGGCACCCTGATCGGCGCGCAGGCGTCCGGCGACCGCGCGGATGCCACGGCGGATGCCACGGCGGATGCCACGGCGGATGCCACGGCGGATGGCTTGGCGAATGGCTTGGCGAATGGCGGGTCGCCCGCGCCGGGCCGCGACGGCGTGCTGCTGTCCATCCAGGTCCGGCGCACGGCCCTGGGCTGGACGGTGGCCGGCCTCACCTACACGCCGACCTGGACGGCTCCCGCCGGCGCCGCGGCCTGGCCGATCGCGGACAGGTTGGACGACCGCGGCCCGCCCGCGCGGGATCAGGCCCTGCTGGCTGCCTCCTGGCAGCGCACGATCGCGGCCGTCGGGGCGCTTGGCTCAACCGACGGGGTCCGGGTCGACCGGGTTCCCCGCGATCCACCCCCGTACCGTCCAGGCGGGCCAGCCAGCCCCCGCAACCCGACGGGGGGACCGGTGTGGGGCCATCCGGATGGCGTGGATCGAGCCGGACGATCATGAATAGATCGAACTTAGTGTAATTAGCGTGTCCTTGCCGTCAACCCGATACTGTCTGCGCTGCGGCAGCGGTGTGACGCCACGCCGTCCGCCCAGGTAGCCCGTTTGCGAGGAGGAGACACGTGACATCGCCTGACACCGCGGCCCTGGTGCTCCGGGTCATCGTGGGTCTCACCCTGGTCGCCCACGGCTACAACCACGTCTGGGGGCCGGGCGGGATCAAGGGCACGGCCGGCTGGTTCCAGAGCATGGGTCTGCGTCCGGGCATCGTGCACGCCTGGACCTCCGGGCTCGTCGAGCTCGCCGCGGGATTCGGGCTGGTCTTCGGCTTCCTCACCCCGTTCAGCGCCGGCGGCATCATCGGCACGATGGTCGTTGCGGGCATCACGGCGCACCGCAGCAACGGCTTCTTCATCTTCAAGCCGGGCCAGGGTTACGAGTACGTCCTGATGATCGCGGCCGTGTGCGCGGCGATCGGTATCCTCGGCCCCGGCAAGGCGTCGCTGGACCACGCGATCGGCATCGAACTGGACGGCTGGGCCGGCGGCCTGATCGCGATCCTGCTCGGCGTCGGCGGAGCCGCGCTGCTGCTGGTGACAGCCTGGCGGCCGGAGCGCAAGCCGGCGGAGTCGACCAAGAGCTGAGCACGTCGCCCGGCGCACCCACCGCCGGACTCGGCGCGGGACGGGCCGAAACCGGACGAGCCGAAACCGGACGAGCCGAAACCGGACGGGCGCGAGGCGGGCGCCAAGTGGGCACGAGGCGGGCACGACACAGGGGCGCGCGAGTGAACAGTGTGCTCATACTGACCTACGTGCCTACGAACTCCGACAGCGGACGGCCGGCCGCGACGACGTCCCGCCCATCCCTGCGCATCCCGAGCGGCGGGCTGACGCTCGCCGCGGACGCTTTTGGCGATGACACCGATCCTCCGGTGGTCTTACTCCACGGGGGCGGCCAGACCCGTCACTCCTGGCGGCGCACCGCCCGCGCACTCGGTGCGGACGGCTGGTACACCCTCACGGTGGACCTGCGCGGCCACGGCGACTCCGACTGGTCCCCCGAGGGCGACTACGCCCTCGACGCCTTCGCCGACGACGTGCTCGCCCTGCGCCGCGCCCTCGGCCGGCCGCCGGTGCTCATCGGCGCCTCGCTGGGCGGGATCGCCTCCCTCGCCGCCGTCGGCCGCGACCCCGACGTCGCGCGCGGCCTGATCCTCGTCGACGTGTCGCCGTTCCTGCAGCCCCGGGGCACCGGACGGATCATGGAGTTCATGCGGGCCGCGCCGGACGGCTTCGCCTCCGTGGAGGAAGCCGCCGACGCGGTCGCCGCCTACCTGCCGCACCGGGAGCGCCCACGCGATCCGGCCGGCCTGCGCAAGAATCTCCGCTTCGCCGACGGACGCTGGTACTGGCACTGGGATCCGGCGTTCGTCTTCCCGCCGGCGGCCCACGACCCGCGGCAGCGGCTACGCACGCCGCTGGCGGAGCTGTCCGCCATCGTGACGAGGCTGCGGATCCCGACCATGCTGGTCCGGGGCGGCCAGTCCGACGTGCTCGGCGAGGACGACGCCCGCCGGTTCCTCGACCTCGCCCCGCACGCGGAGTACTGCGATGTCGCCGGGGCGCACCACATGGTGGCCGGCGATGACAACGCCGTCTTCGACGTGCGGATCCTCGACTTCCTCCAGCGCCGGATCCGGCCCCGCCTGGTGCTCGGTCCCATCGGCTGACGTGCGTCCCTCATCCGGTGTGGTACGCCTGAGCTCGTGGACGCCGCACCGGACGCGACCCCACCCGGGAATGCTGGCCTGCCCACGGTCGCCGGCCTGCTGCTGGCGGCCGGGGCGGGGCGGCGGATGGGGCGCGCCAAGGCGCTGGTGAAGCTCGGCGGGGAGACTCTCGCCGGGCGGGGCGCCCGGATGCTTGCCGCCGGCGGTTGCGCGCCGGTCGTGGTCGTCGTCGGGGCCGCCGCGGACGAGGTCGGCGCGGCCCTCGCCGAGCGTCCCGGATGGGCGGGGCCACGCCTGGTG
>NZ_JAMQQF010000666.1 GCF_023716945.1 Frankia sp. AiPs1
GCGTGAGCCCGCGTCGGCCCGCGTCAGCCCGCGTCGGCGGGGGCCGGCGGGCACAGGCAGAAGGGGTGCCCGGCGGGGTCGAGCAACACCCGCCAGCGCTCGCCGCCGGGCTGGAACTCCGCCTGGGTGGCGCCGAGCTCCTCGGCGCGGCCGATGGCTGTGGGCAGGTCCGCGACCCGGAAGTCGAGGTGGACCTGCTGCGGTGCCTCCTGATCCGGCCAACGCGGCGGGCGGTAGTCCGCCACCCGCTGGAACCCGATCATGATCTCCGTGCCCGGCGGGCTCAGGAATGCCCAGGCGCCCTCGTCGTCGGCGCCCCCGACGCCCCATCCAGTCAGTTCGGCGTAAAAGGTGGCAAGCTCCTTGGCGTCCGGACAGTCGAGCATCAGTCCTGCCCACACCGCCGTCGGCACGCCCGCCGCACCCGTCGTCTCCTCGACCGCCGTGTCGGCGACCGTCTCCGTTCCCGTCATGGTCATCTCCTGTCGGACCTGGTGGTATCGCCTGCCCTACCCATCCTGGGCGGGATACCTGACTTCCCCTGTCAGGATTGGCGCGCGAGAATGCGGTCGTGCGCGCCAGCCGGCTGCTGTCCGTCCTGATGTTGCTGCAGACACGCGGCAAACTGACGGCGCGCCAGCTCGCCGAGGAGCTGGAGGTGTCCGTCCGGACCGTCCACCGGGATCTGGACTCCCTCGCGCAGGCCGGCGTACCCGTCCTGGCCGACCGTGGGGTCACCGGCGGCTACCGGCTGCTCGCCGGCTACCACACCCGGCTGACGGGACTGACCGCGGACGAGGCCGACTCGCTCTTTCTCGCCGGGATGCCGGCGGCCGCCGCCGAGCTGGGTCTCGGTGCGATGCTCGCGGCGGCCGAGCTGAAACTGCTGGCGGCGCTGCCGGAGCCGCTGCGCGAGCGGGCCGGCCGGGTGCGCGAGCGCTTCCACCTCGACGCGCCCGGCTGGTTCCGGGCGACCGAGGACACGCCGCTGCTCGCCGAGGTCGCCGACGCCGTCTGGACACAGCGCCGCATCCGGGTCACCTACCGGCGCTGGCGGGCTCCCCGCGAGGTCGACCGTGTCCTCGACCCGCTCGGCGTCGTCCTCAAAAGCGGCACCTGGTACCTGGTTGCCGCTGTGCCCCCGGACGAGGACGGCGGCAACGACGACAAGGACGGCGACGGCGAGCGGGTCGACGGGGACGGCACGCCCACCGGGCCGCGGGTGTACCGGGTCGGGAAGATCCTTTCGGCGGCGCCGACCGGGGCAGGGTTCGAGCGGCCACCCGCCTTCGACCTCGCCGCCTACTGGGCCGCCTGGACGGCCCGTTACGAGGCCGAGGTGTACCGGGCGACGGCGACGGTGCGGCTGTCCCCGGCCGGGCTCGTGCTGGCACCGTTGCGGCTGCCACCGGCCGTCAGCCGGAGCATCAGCGACGGCGCGGGGTCGCCGGAGGCGGACGGGTGGGTCCGCGCGCGGCTGCCGATCGAATCGGTCCGCCACGCGCAGGGCGAGCTGCTGGCGCTCGGCCCCGAACTGGAGGTGCTCGATCCCCCCGAGCTCCGCGCCGCCCTGGCTCGCGCCGCCGGCGCCCTCGCTCGCCTCTACGATGTCGCGGCCCCGGCGCCCACATCAGCGTGACGACCGCCGCCTCAGGCGTGTCCGGCCGCTGTCCCCTTCGGGTCCGTCTCCAACGGGTGCGTCCTCTTCGGGTGCGTCGCCAGATTTCGCCTGCCGCCCGCGGCCTGTTCCCGCTGCCCGAGGCTGGCGTTCCCGAGCGGCGGGGATGCGGTCGTCTTGGATGCGGTGGGCGGGGATGCGGTCGGCGGGGGCAGGAGGAGCCGGAAGGTGGTGCCGGCGCCGGCGGCGCTGGTGACCTCGACCCGGCCGCCGTGGGCCTGCGCCGTCGCCGCGACGATCGACAGGCCCAGTCCGCTGCCGCCGCGGCCCTGGGCCCGGCTGTCCGCGGCCCGGTAGAAGCGGTCGAAGACGTGGTCGGCGACCTCGGGCGGCATACCCGGCCCCTGATCGATCACGTCGAGCACGGCGCCGCCGGGCGGCAGCGGCCCGCCGGAACCGGGCGACGGTTCGGGACCGGCCTTGGATCCGCCGGGACCGGCCGGGCCGGCCGGACCCGGCTCCGGCGCACCGGCGTCGGCCGGCGGGGGCACGGCGTGCAGGCGCATCTCGACGGCCGTGTCGGGTGGGGTGTGGACGCGGGCGTTGGTGAGCAGGTTGCCGACGAGCTGGCGCAGCGCGTCCGGGTCGCCGAGGACGGGACAGCTCGCCGGGAGCTCCGCGCGCACCGGGCGGCCGGGGGCGGCGGCGCGCAGGTCTGCGACGGCGTCGCGGACGAGGTCGGCGAGGTCGAGCTCGACCCGGCGCATCGGCCGCTGTTCGTCGAGGTGGGCGAGGTAGAGCAGGTCGTCCACGAGGTCGCCCATCCGCGCCGCCTCCTGCTGGATGCGGCGCAGCGCCTGGTCGGTCTCGTCTGCCGGCACCATCCCGGCCCGCAGCAGGTCGGCGTAGCCGCGGATGGACGTCAGCGGCGTCCGCAGCTCGTGCGAGGCCTGCGCGGCGAACCGGCGCACCTGGTCCTGGGAGGCCACCCGCGCGGCGAACGCGGCCTGGATCTGGCCGAGCATCGCGTTGAGCGCCGCGGCGAGCTGCCCGGTCTCGGAGCTGGGCGGCCCGGCCGGCACTCGCCGGTCGAGGTCGCCGGCGGCGATCGCCGCCGCGGTGCCGACCATCTGGCGCAGTGGACGCAGGCCGCGGGTGAGCCACAGCCAGGCCAGGGCGGCCACCGCGGCGAGCACCGCCGCCCCGACCGCCAGCTCGATCCGCACCAGCCGGCGCACCGTGTCCGCGACCGGCCGCAGCGGCAACGCGACGAGCACCCGGGCACCGCCCGGGAAGACGCGCTGCACCGCCCGGTAACGCTCGCGGTCGGAGACGACGGTGAAGGGGGCCGGGCGCCGCGACGAGCTCAGACCGGTCCCGGCAGCGCCGCCCGCC
>NZ_JAMQQF010000667.1 GCF_023716945.1 Frankia sp. AiPs1
GGCGGCTGGTTATTTTTTTATTAAGAGACGGCCCGGGGCCACCGCCGCTGGCCGGTGCACCGCCACTACCCGGTGCACCGCCGCTCCCGGCCGGCTCCGCCCTTCCCATCGGCGCGGACGTCGCCGGAGTGGGCGCGAAGGCCGCCAGGCCCTCGATGGAGATGGGCGCCGCGTCCGGCCCGCGGGTCGGGGCCGTCATCGGAATGACCGGCGGAGCCGGCCGGGGCAGGAGTACCACCTCCGGACCGTCCGCGGCGCCGAGGCGCAGCCGCAGCTCACCGACGATGTCGACGTCGCCCAGCCGGCGGCCGTCGCACCACAGCCCGTTGGCGCTGATGTCCTGGACCCGCCAGCCGGCCGCCGTGGGGTGTAGTACTAGGTGACGGCGCGACACCCGCCCGTCGTTGATGACAATGTCCGCGGACCGGGCCCGCCCCACCACGGCAGACTCGTCGCCGGTGAGCGTCACCTCCCCGGCCGGGGTGTGGACGCGCAGCGGGGTCCCAGACACCAGCACTCTCCCTCGATCGCCAGACGCACCATAGTGTGCCTGCGCGAGGGTCGTTTTCTGGCCCCCTTCGGCGACATGTCCGAAAGCCGACCGTCATCCACCCGTCAGGGCGGCCAGACGGCGGATCAGCGGAACACCCTCCCCGCGAAACCGGCCTCCCGACCAGGTGACCCGGCCTCCCGACCAGCCGCCCTCGTCTCCCGGTCGGCCGCGCCCGTCTCCCGGCCAGCCGAGCCCGTCTCCCGAGCAGCCGCGCCGGACTCTCGACCCGCCTCAACCTCGCCCCGGTCACTCACGGTGATCTCGATGTGCCGCGGCCGGCTGTGTCGTGCCTTGGGCAGGGTCACCGTGAGAACCCCGTCGGCCAGGTTCGCCGTGACACCCTCGACATCCACCTCGCCGGGCAGGGCGATCCGATGTTCGAACCGGCCGACCCGGCGGGACCGGCGGCGCACGATGCCGGTCCGCTCCCGCTCGCAGATCTCCCCGGTGACGTGGAGCTCGTCGTCCCGCAGATCGATCGAGACGTCCCCGCGGCGGACGCCGGGCAGCTCCAACTCGACGACGTAGACGTCGTCGGTCTCCTCGATGTCCACCGGCAGTACCGCCCCGGCCAGTACGCCGAGCGGCCGGCCGGAGCCGCCCGCGACGTCGCCGAGCAGGCTGCCCATCCGACTCCAGGCCTCCTCGATCTCGCGGAAGGGATCCCAGCGGCCCAGGGTGGCCCCGCTGTCGGGGGTACCTCGGGTGGAGAGCGCCATCACTCCCACCTCCATCATCATCACAGGATGTTCGCGACTGACTACCTTCCGATCGATACCCGGCGACTGTGGGCCGGCAAACCGGCGGTATCAGTCACGATGGTGGCGTGGCCGGGAGCGGAGGGGTGGCCGAAATGGTGGCGTGGCCGGGAGCGGTGGGGCGGAGCCGGTGAGCGGCAGGGGCGCGCCGGGGCGCGGCCTGGCCCGGCAGGCGCGCCGGTTCCAGCCGCACAGTCTGCCGACGCGGATCGGCGACGATCCGCGTCAGGCCCGCTGGGCCGACGCGATGAAGACGGTGCTCAACCGCGAGCAGATCAGCCTGCCCGCGCTCGCCGAGCGGGTGGCCGGCCCGCTCGACCTGCAGGGCACCCACAAGCTGCGCCGCTGGCTGGCCAACGAGACAACCATCCCGGCGCACGCGATCATCGAGTTGGCCCGGGCGGTCGGCGGCCACGAGAGCGACATGCTCGCCGCCTACGGCCTGCGCAGCCCCTCCATCAGCAAACTCGTTCGCCGGGCCGAGGAGGCCGAGGAGCGGGAGCGGCAGCTTCGCGCCCGCGCCGCGCGGGACGGCCCGACCACCGGCGGTGCACTGTTCGCGGCGGCGGCGGCCCGTGACGGGCGGTGGTCGGTGACCGTGCGGCCGCACTGGCGTGGCCGCCGCCACCGCTGCCACTTCGCCGACCACGTGCTGCTCGAACGGGTCGACGCGATCAGCGAGCGGACCGCCGCCGAACGGGACTTCGCCGAGGTCTTCGAACGGACCGCGGCGAGCTGGGACGCCACACCGCTGCTGGTCGAGGGGCTGCCCCCGGGCCCGCTGCCACCGCTGATCGTCCATCGCTTCACGGCACCGCACGAGCCCACGGCCCACCACGCCCCCACCGACGCGTCCGGGGTCGGCGCGCAGGGCGTCGTCGTCACCGGGTTGCAGTGGACCGGCTCCTACACGGTCGCGGCGTTGCTGGCCAAGGCGCTCGGCTGGGGCCTGGGCAGCTTCGCCCGGGCGGCCCGGTCGGTGCACGGCGGGGCGCAGCTCGACTTCGCCCTCGCCGACGAGATCATGCAGGACTGGTTGCGCCGCCCGGACAACTCCCCGCGCCGGGTCTGGGCACATGTGCTCACCGAGGCGCCGGAACCGAGTGCGCCCAGCGCGCGGCTGCTCGGGAACGCGGGGCCCGACGTGCGGGTGGTCATGGTGGTGCCGGAGCCGGAGCTCATTGAGATCATCGCGGCGTTGTCGGGGGCGGCGGCGGCGGAGCTGGCCGCGCAGAGCCGGGCCTGGGGCGAGCTGCTCGCGCCGCATCCCCGGCTGCTGCACGTGCCCGCGTCCGCCCCGCGCGCGGCGGACGGCTCGGTGCTGCGGGCCGGTGATCCCCGCTTCCTCGACGCCTACTTCGACGCCTCCGTCGACGCGGCCTTCGACGCCCTGCGCCGGCTTGCGGGCGACCGGCCGATCAGCGCGCTCGTCCCGGCGCAGGCCCGGCTGAGCGACCCGTTCGCGGCGTTGGTCGCGGGCGGCGCTCAGGCCGCGAGCAGCAACGATCCCGCGGCGCGAGCACCGTCGGCCCCGTCGGAACTGGTGACACCGGCGGAGCTGGCGGCACCACCGGAACCATCGGCGCCATCGGCGCCATCGGAACCGGCGGGACTGGCATCGCGGTCAGCGGGTCCGGTCCCGTCGGCGGTCGGCGCCGTGGGCTGAACGGCGTGCCGCAGCGCGTCGGCGAGCTC
>NZ_JAMQQF010000668.1 GCF_023716945.1 Frankia sp. AiPs1
GGCTGCGACCCCGGCGTCGCCGCCGGCCGGGCCGCGGCCGGCGGGGAAGCGCCAGGCGGCGGGGGTACCAGCCGGCCACTCGTCGGCGACCAGCGCGTCGACCTGCGGATGTTCGGGGGCGAGCACCAGGAAGGTCGCCCCGGCGAGGGTGTCGGGCCGGGTGGTGTACACCTCGATGCGCTGACCGAGCCCCGGTCCGGCCGGGCCGCCCGCCTCGGTAGAGCCGCCCGCCTCGGTAGAGCCGTCCGCCTCGGTCGAACCGGTCGGGGGAACGACGGCGAACTCGACGCCGGCGCCGTCGCTCGGGCCGATCCAGTTGCGCTGCATCTGCTTGATCGAGTCGGACCAGTCGACCAGGTCGAGGTCGTCGACCAGCCGTTCGGCGTAGGCGGTGATCCGCAGCACCCACTGCCGCAGCGGCCGGCGGAACACCGGGTAGTTCCCGATGTCGCTACGGCCCTCGGCGGTGACCTCCTCGTTCGCCAGCACGGTGCCGAGCCCGGGGCACCAGTTGACGAGCTGTTCGGAGATGTAGGCCAGGCGGTGGGCGTCGACGACCCGGCGACGGGCGACCCGGTCCAGCTCGGCCCAGGGCAGGCCCGCGGGGTTCGCGGCGCGGACGGCGTCGACCGACACGGCGGTGGTGCCGGCGGCGGGGCCGGCCGCCGGCGACCGGGTCCCGGCCTCGAACTCGGCGATCAGCTCGGCGATCGGCCGCGCCCGGCCGGCCTGCGGGTCGTACCAGGCGGCGAAGATCTGCTCGAAGATCCACTGCGTCCAGCGGTAGTACCCGACGTCGGTCGTGGCGATCTCGCGCCGGGTGTCGTGGCCGAGACCCAGCCGGGAGAGCTGCCGGCGCATGTTGGCGATGTTGGCGTCGGTGGTCGTGCGCGGGTGCTGGCCGGTGTTGATGGCGTACTGCTCGGCGGGCAGGCCGAAGGCGTCGTAGCCGAACGGGTGCAGCACATGGCGGCCGGACATCCGCAGGTAGCGGGCGAACACGTCGGTGCCGATGTACCCGAGCGGGTGGCCGACGTGCAGGCCGGAACCGCTGGGGTAGGGGAACATGTCCATGATGTAGAACGGCTCGCGCCCGGCGACCTCGTCGAAGCCCGCGGCGAGCGGCCCGACCGGGTTCGGCGAGTTGAACGTGCCCTCCTCGGCCCACCGACGCTGCCAGCGGCGCTCGATGTCGGCGGCGAGCCGGGCGTCGTAGCGGAACCCGGGCTCGTCGCCGGGCCCGGTGGTGGGCGTGGCGCCGGCCGCAGCCGCCGTGGGGTTCGCGGCGCCGGTGCCGGGCTTGGCCGTCTCACTCATGTGCAGGTGCCATCCCAAACTCGTTGGTACTCCCGACCCCGCGACGACCCTTCCGACGTACCCGTGATGACCCCTCGACCGTTCTCGCGGCGCAACGGCGGCCCGGCGGACGGCGGTTGTGCGAGTGGACGGCGGACGGGCGGGCGAGCGGGCGAGCGGAGAAGCCGGGATCGTGCCTTCCTCCGAGCGTATCCGGTGCCCTGCACCCCGGTTCCGACCGCACGTCACCACGACCGGACCCTGCCGCCCGGGCAGTCCCGGGCAGTCCCTGGCAGTCCCGGTACCGAGTGATCTCCTCGACCATGGTTGGGGTGCCGATGGCCACAGTCGGCGCGCCGGGGCACGGGTGGGGGCATAGCCGCTCGCCGCTTTGGTTGCATAGCCAGTGACCCGGGCTCCTACGGACCCGGCGACGCCAGACCCTGAGGAGTTGCCCGGTGCCGAACAAGCTGGCGGAGCAGACGTCTCCGTACCTGCTCCAGCATGCGGACAACCCGGTCGACTGGTGGCCGTGGTGCCCGGAGGCGTTCGCGGAGGCGGCCCGCCGCGGGGTGCCCGTGCTGCTTTCGGTCGGCTACGCGTCCTGCCACTGGTGCCATGTCATGGCGCACGAGTCGTTCGAGGACGTGGTCACCGCCGCCTACATGAACGACCACTTCGTCAGCATCAAGGTGGACAGGGAGGAGCGCCCGGACGTCGACTCCGTCTACATGGACGTCACCGTCGCCCTGACCGGTCACGGTGGTTGGCCGATGACGGTCTTCCTCACCCCGACCGCCGAGCCGTTCTTCGCCGGCACCTACTTCCCGCCCCGGCCCCGGCCGGGCATGGGGTCGTTCCGCCAGGTCATGGAGGCCGTCGTCGCCGCGTGGCAGACCAGGCGGGCAGAGATAGAGGAGTCGGGCGCCGACATCGCCCGCCGGCTGGCGGAGGCGGCGGCCCGCGGCCCGGTGGCCGGGCTCGCCGCGAGTCCCACGTCCGGCGTCGCGGACGAGCTGTCCCCGGCGCTGCTGGACACGGCCGTCGCGGGCCTGTCCGCCCGGTTCGACGCCCGCCACGGCGGATTCGGCGGGGCACCGAAGTTCCCGCCGTCCATGGTCGCCGAGATGCTGCTGCGGCACGCCGCCCGCACCGGCGACGAGCAGAGCCTGGAGATGGTGGCGGTCACCTGCGAGCGGATGGCCCGCGGCGGCATGTACGACCAGCTCGCCGGCGGCTTCGCCCGCTACAGCGTCGACGCGACGTGGACCGTCCCGCACTTCGAGAAGATGCTCTACGACAATGCCCAGTTGCTGCGGGTGTACCTGCACCTGTGGCGCGCCACCGGTTCGCCGCTGGCCCGGCGGGTGGTCGGGCAGACCGCGGCGTTCCTCCTCGCTGACCTGCGCACCCCGCAGGGCGGGTTCGCCTCGGCGCTCGACGCGGATGCGGTGCCGGCGGGCGTCCCGGCGGCCCACGCGCAGCCCGAGGAGGGCGCCAGTTACTCGTGGACGCCCGCCGGCCTGCGCGCCGCCCTCGGCCCGGACGACGGCGCCTGGGCAGTGGAGATCTTCGGCGTCACCCCGGAGGGCACGTTCGAGCACGGCACGTCCGTGTTGCAGCTGCCGGCGGACCCGCCCGACGCGGCGCGCTTCGCGGCGGTGCGCGAGGCCCTGGCCGCCGCCCGGGCCGGCCGTCGGGACGCGGG
>NZ_JAMQQF010000669.1 GCF_023716945.1 Frankia sp. AiPs1
CCCTGGTAGAGCACGGCGACGCCGGGCAGGGCGAGCAGGGTCAGCAGCGCCGCGCGGGCCCGGCGGGTGCCGACCTGCCCGCCGCCGTAGCGGGTCACCGGACGCACCACGTCGTGGTTGGCCAGCACCCAGGTGGCCGGCGCGCCGACCGCCGCGAGCGCCGCGCGTTCGCCGTCGATCACCGTTCGCCAGTCCGGCGCCGACCACGGGATGGTCAGCAGGGAGAACGAAAACGTCAGGTGCAGCTCGTCGGGGCGGACGTACCGGGCCAGGCGCGCCGGGTCACGTACCCAGGTCTCCCCGATCAGCACCCGAAGCCGGCCGTCCCGGGTGGTGTACTCGTCGGTGATCGCCCGCCAGGTCCGGTAGATCTCGTGCACACCGTCCTGGTCCCAGACCCGCGGTTCGCCCTCCTCCCGGAATCCGCTGTTGTCGATCACCTGGCCGGGTGGGTTGTCACGCAGCTCGCCGTCCTTGACCAGGCCGTGGCTGACGTCGATGCGGAAGCCGTCGACGCCCCGGTCGAGCCAGAAGCGCAGGGTCGCCTCATGATCGGCCCGTACCGCGGGATGGTCCCAGTTCCAGTCGGGTTGCTCGGCGTCGAACAGGTGCAGGTACCACTGGCCGTCGGCGACCCGGGTCCAGGCCGGACCGCCGAAGACGGACACCCAGTTGTTCGGGGGTTCGGCGCCGCCGGGTCCCCGCCCGTCCCGGAAGATGTACAACTCCCGCTCGGGCCCGCCAGCCGGGGCCGCGAGCGCCTTCTGGAAGGCCGGATGCGCCGAGCTGGAGTGGTTCGGAACCAGATCGACGAGGACGGCGAGACCGGCCTCGGCGGCGTCGGCGAGCAGCGCGTCGACGTCGGTGAGGGCGCCGAACAGCGGATCGACGTCGCGGTGGTCGGCGACGTCGTAGCCGTGGTCGGCCATCGGCGACGGGTAGAAGGGCGTGATCCACAGGCCGTCCACGCCCAGCTCGGCGAGGGCGGGCAGGTGCTGGCGCAGACCGGTGAGGTCGCCGACTCCGTCGCCGTCGGAGTCGGCGAAGCTGCGCAGGTACACCTCGTACAGCACGGCCCGCCGCCACCATGCGGCGTCGCGGATGCCGGCGCCGACCGGCGACGACGGGGGGATTTCCCCCCTGTTACCGGAACTCGATCCAATCGTGGAATAGTCAGTACTGGAATGATGTATCCCCATGTGATCCTTTCTGATGCCCCTGGTCCCGCAGGGACCGATACCCACCCGGGCGCCGTCGCCGACGCCGGGACGCCGACGGATCCGCCGGCCGCCCCGGCCTCCGACGGCGCACCGAGCACCTCGGCCCCGCCCGGACTGCCCCGCCCGGATCCACCGCCGCGACCTTCCGGACACGGATGGTCGGACGGCTGCGCTGGTGCGAGACATGCTCCTCCGGTGACGGCTCGACGGCGGCAAACCCGGCTTGAGCGCGCGAAGGGATGGCGATGGGGTACCACTCGCGGCTCGGGTCGACATTCTCGCGATGCGCGATATCCGGTTACCGAACTAGACTTCCGCGGGTGGACCGGGTGACTGGCCGTTACGGCGTAGTCCCGGGAGTCGGATTCGGTCGGGGTCGGGGGGATTGTGCCCCGACGTCCGAACCCGTCACCGGGAGTTCGTCCGGCATGTCCGCTATCGTCGCCGCCGCGGACGCCGGGATCGCCCTCAGTTCGCAGGCGGCGGCCCGAATGTCGCAGCAGGTGCTCCGGTCGGCGTCCGCGGGGCTGCGCGGTGCCCGGGGGATCGTCCGGGTGCTGTGGGGCGGCCCGGGCGGCGACGGGCAGGGCGGGCCGGCCGGCTCGCCGGCGTCCTTCCTGGCCGACGCCGGGCTCGTCCTCGGCGGCACTCTCGATCCGGAGCACGTCCCCGACCTGCTCGCCGGGCTGGCGGTGCCCCGCTTCGGCACGGGGGCGATGGTCTGGGTGCGCGATGGCGACGACGTGCAGTTGGGAGCCACCGTCTTCGTCGACCCGAAGGTCGACAAGATCATGCGGGCGATCGTCGCCACCCGCCCGCCCACGCTCGCCGACGACTTCCCGCCCGGCATCGTGCTGCGCAACGGGCAGACCTACTGCCTGCCCGACTTCAACAACCTACGGGCCATGCTGTCGTTCCCGCATGATCTCGCATACCAGCAGTTTCGCCGCATTCAGGGCGGCCCAACAGTCAACGTCCCGTTGTCGGCGCACGGGCGGATCCTCGGCGCCATCACCGTCGGCCGCCGCGAGGGTTTCTACACCAACGCCGAGGTCGCCCTGTTGGAGGACCTGGCCCGCCGCGGCGCTCTCGCGCTGGAGAACGCCCTGCGCTTCAAGGAGGCCCAGGAGTCCGCGTTGACCCTGCAGCGCTCGCTGCTGCCGGCCCATCCGCCTGCCCTTGAGGGTGTCGAGATCGCCATGGAGTACCGGCCGGGGACGGCGGGCACCGAGGTCGGCGGCGATCTCTACGACGTGATCCCGCTGTCCGGCGGCCGGGTGGGAGTCGCCATCGGCGACGTGATGGGCCGCGGGCTGCGGGCCGCCGCGGTGATGGGCCAGCTCCGCGCGGCGCTACGGGCCTACGCGCTGGAGGACTGGTGTCCCGCGGAGGTCCTCACCCGGCTGGATCGGGTTGTCGGCCTGCTGCCCGGCCTGCAGCTCGCCACCTGCATCTATGCGGTCTACGACCGGCATACCGGCCGGGTGACCATCGCCACCGCCGGGCATCCCGCCCCGCTGGTGATCCTGCCCGACGAGGATCCGGACTACCTGGTGCTCGACCCGGGCCTGCCGCTCGGCATCGGCGAGGGTGGCGGCTTCAGCGAGACGACGGTGACACTGCCGCCCGGTTCGGCGTTGGTGATGTTCACCGACGGCCTGGTGGAGTCGCGGCGCCGGCCGCTGGTCGACGGCCTGGAGAACCTGCGCCGCGGGCTCATCGAGCAGCGCGCCCGGGTGGCCGCCGCGCGGGCCGGCCAGGCCGCGGCGAACGAC
>NZ_JAMQQF010000066.1 GCF_023716945.1 Frankia sp. AiPs1
CCACTCATATCTACAAATTGTATGGATCGTCGCAAGCGTAAGATTTGTATAAATCACAGGATCAGGACCGGGACGGCCCAGGCCGGGACGGCCCAGGCCGGGACGGCCGACCACGACCGCACCGGGGCGACCGGGCGGATCGACGTACACCATCACGCGATGCCGCCCGAGGTACGCGCCTGGCTGGTCGAACACGGCCAGCTACCACCGGTCGGCGGACCGCCGTTCGCGAACTGGTCCCTGCCGGCCGCGCTCGACACGATGGACCGCGCCGGCATCGCGACGGCCGTGCTGTCCGCGGCGATCCCGAGCGAGTTCACGCCGACGCCCGCGCTCGCCGCGCAGCTCGCCCGGCTCGCCAACGACACGATCGCGGGCGTCGTGCGCGGCCATCCCAGCCGCTTCGGACTACTCGCCTACATTCCCCGGGCGACCCCGCAGATCGCTGTGGCGGAGATCCGCCACGCCTACGACAGCCTGCACGCCGACGGCGTCCTGCTCATGGCCCACGACGGCCTGACCTATCTCGGGGATCCCGTGCTGGCGCCGGTGATGGCCGAGCTGAACGCCCGCGACGCGGTGGCCCTGGTGCACCCGTTCAACCTGCCCGGCGCGACCGGCATCACCGTTCCCGCGTTCGTCGCCGACTTCCTGGCCGACACGACCCGCGCCGCCGTGCAGCTCGTCGTCAACGGGGTGCTGGACAGGTATCCACGGATACGGTGGATCCTCGCCCACGGCGGCGGCTATTTTCCGTACCAGGCGGCCCGGCTCGCCCTCGGCCGCAGCCTCGGCTACGGCACCGACCTCGCCACCATCGACCGGACGTTGCGCCGCTTCTTCGTCGACACCGCCGGGCCCATGTCCCCGTACAGCACGCCCTCCCTGCTGGCCGCCATCGGGTCGGACCGGATCCTGTACGGCTCGGACTACAACGCCATCCCCGCCGACACCGTGTTCGCGGGCCGCGACGCGTTCCTCGCCGACCCGGCGCTGAACCCGGCGGCCCGCCGCAGGATCGCCCGGGACAACGCGCTTGCCCTGTTCCCGACGATCGCCGCCCGACTCGCCGCCGGCCCCCACTGACCACCCGGGAGAACTGACCACACGGGAGAACTGACCGCACGGGAGTAGCTGACCGCACGGGAGTAACCGACCGCACGGCAGCGGCCTGTCGGCTACTCCCGACGGCGGTGGGCTACCACTGTCCGCGGTGGACGACCTCGTCGTAGGGGCGGCGGTCGAGGCGTTCCACCGGCTGCAGCGGCCCGTCGTCGGGGTAGCCCAGGCCAATCATGTAGGCGACGCGGTGGGTGGCGGGCACGCCCAGAATCCGGCGGGCGGCCTCCTGGTCGCCGACGGCCGAGTGCCCGCCACCGACGCCGAGATCCGTCGCGGTGAGCAGCATCAACATGGTCGCCTGCCCGAGGTCGTACTCGTCCATGAGCCGGTAACGCTCCGTCTCCGGCTCGGGGAGCACCAGCACGATCGTCGCCGCCGAACTCGCGATGTGACCGGCGCCGCGCCAGATCGTCGCCAGCTCGCCGAGCACCGCCCGGTCGGTGACGAGCACGAAGTCCCACCGCTGCCGGTTCGACGCCGACGGCGACCGCCACCCGGCCGCCAGGATCCGCTCCAGGTCACCGGCCGGCACGGGCCGGTCCTGGTAACTGCGGACGTTGCGACGAGCACGGATCGCATCCCAGGTCTCCACGCCTGCGACCTTAGTGGAACCGGGGGGCGGGGCGGGGTGGGACGGGTTGCGGCACGTTGTGCACGGTCTGAGCCCGCGGACCGTGCACAACGCACCGCATCCGACGTCCCGCGGCACCCGCGGGCGCCGGGCCGGCAGGTCGGCGGCGCTCATACTTGGGTGGAGGTAGCTCGCTCCCTGCCGCCGACCGATCGGGTGTCGGCGGTGACCGGGTATGAGGAGGACGTGGTGGAGGCGTTGGCGCCGTCCGGGCGGCAGGTGCAGCTCGTGCACGGGGAGAGCAGCGTGACCGTCACCGAGGTCGGCGGTGGGCTGCGCGAGTATCGGATCGGTGCCACGCCGGTGCTCGACGGCTACGGCGCCGACGCGATGGCCAGCCGCGGGCGCGGACAGTTGCTGCTTCCCTGGCCCAACCGAATCGCGGACGGCCGCTACACGTTCCGCGGCACCGCCCAGCAGCTCCCGGTGAACGAGGTGGCGCTCGGCAACGCCAGCCACGGGCTGACCCGCTGGTCGGCCTGGGAGCTCGACCGCCTCGGCCCGGCCGCGGTCCGCGCCTCGTTCATCCTGCGCGCCCAGAGCGGCTATCCGTTCACCGTGAGCTTCACCGCGGAGTACCACCTCGGCGACGACGGCCTGGCCGTCACGATGACCGCCACCAACCTGGGCGGCCAGCCGGCGCCCGTCGGGATGGGCGCCCATCCCTATCTGACGACGGTCGGGGCGGACGGCGACGTGGTGCGGGCCGACGACGTCGAACTCACCGTCCCGGCGGCGACGTGGCTGGAGACCGACGACCGTTCGATCCCCGTCGCCGCGCGGGCGGTCGCCGACGCGCCCGTCGACTTCCGCCAGGCCCGCCCCGTCGGCTCGCTCGCCCTGGACACCTGCTACACCGACCTTGCCCGCGATCCGGACGGGCGGGCACGCGTGCGGCTCGGCGCACCCGGCGGCGGCTCGGTGACGGTGTGGATGGACGAGACCTGGCCGTACGTGCAGGTCTTCACCGGCGACACGCTGAGCCCGCAGGAGCGGCGACGCAGCATCGCGGTCGAGCCGCTGACCTGCCCGGCGAACGCCTTCAACAGCGGGGACGGCCTGCGCGTCCTCGAGCCTGCCGAGACCGTCGGCGGCACCTGGGGCATCCAGCCCACCGCCGGCTGACCCGCGCGGCGGGGATGGGGACACCGGGCGGCCGGCCGCCTGGGTCGGCCCCAGGTGTCGGAGGTCGGTGGCAGAGGTCGGTGGCAGAGGTCGGTGGCAGAGGTCGACCGCCGGTGCCGACGTGGGCCGCAGGTGCGGACGTCAGCCGCAGGTGCGGCATGGGACGGCCCGTCCGGCCGGTGCGTGCGGCGGACCGAGCGCGCCGTCACGGCGACCGGTCTTGTGCTGGCCGGACGAGAACGGGATCGAGTGCATCCCGGACCATCCCGCCGTGCACGTTACGTTCAGCGCACTTGTAAAAACCGGCTTTGTTACGCGTTACCTGACCGTCACATCAGGACAACGGCCACAGGTCGACCACGTAACGTGATATCTTCTGCCCGAGAGTCCAACGACCGCACATTCGTCTCATCCGGGCTCCAAATCCGGAAAATTTTTGCGCGATGTGGCCCGCCGCCTCCGGCCGCCCGGATCGCCGCGGACCAGCGCCGCGGCCACCCGAACCCCGCAGCCGCTCGACAGCAGTCCGGCTAGTTCCGCAGATCAGGGCTGCTCTCTGCGTGACAGGCGCACATGCGGGGGCTATGGTGCATTCCAGCCGCTTCCGCGGAGTCCAGATGCGCCGAAGCATCGCCCGCTCGCTGGTGGTTGAGACCGTCGCACACACCGTCCGTGTGCAGGTAATTACCTCTTGTTTCCTTGAACCTATTCGCCCGGCGGGGGAAGAACGTGGCATCACGCTCGGCAATGTTTTCGCGACGCATCATGACGGGTTTGCCGACCCATCGCGACGGTCCCCACGGCCCGGCGACCCGAACCCTGTTCCGGCCCGTCACTCCTCGGCCCGTCGCTCCTCGGCCAGTCGCGTCCCGGCAGGTGCTGGCCCTGGGAGTGGCAGCCACGGTGGCGGCGCTGGCCGCCGGCTGCGGCAGTTCCTCGTCGGACGCCGGCCCGCCCGCGCCCACCACCCAGGTGGTGACCAGCATTTCAGGGGAGAAGGTGACGGTCCCCCTGAAGATCAACCGGATTGCGGAACAGTTCCCCGCCCACACCGTCACCGACATCATGCTCGGCGTCGGCGACAAGCTGGTGGCCATCCCCCAAAATGTCAAGACGATTCCGTTCCTGCGGAAGGTCTACCCGGGCGTCAACAACCTTCCGGAGCTCTTCCGCAACGGCGGCAAGGTGAACATGGAGGAGCTTCTCAAGCTCAAGCCGGACGTCGTCTCCACCATCAGCGGCGGCGATACCCTCACGCCGTTCCAGCAGGCCGGTCTGCCCGCGGTCAATATGGATTTCAACACCTTTCCCCAACTGGTCCCGTCCATTCAGCTCGCCGGGCAGGTATATGGCGGCACCGCCGCCACCAAAGCCAAGGCCTACAACGACTACGTGACCTCCAAGCTGGCAATGGTCCAGTCGCGGCTGGCGAAGCTGCCGGCGACCGAGAAGCCGAGCGTCGTGCACATCGCCAGCTACCCGCCCGTGGTCGTCGACGGCGGGAAGTCCCTCATCGACGGCTGGATCAACATCGCCGGCGGCACCGACTCCGCGAGCGGGGTCAAGGGCACCCACGTCACGGTGTCGATGGAGCAGCTCCTGCAGTGGAACCCGGATGTGCTGATCATCGAGACTCCGGGTGGTGACCAGGGCCTGGCGGCCAACTCCGCCCAGTCCGTCGTCGAGAACCTGGCGAAGTCGCCGGGCTGGGCCGATCTGAAGGCGGTCAAGGGCAATCGGGTCTACCTCAACCCGCAGGGTCTCTACCCGTGGGACCGGTTCGGTCCGGAGGAGGCCCTGCAGATCCAGTGGACGGCGAAGGTGCTGCATCCCGATCTGTTCACCGACGTCGACATCCGGTCCGAGACCCGGAGCTTCTACCAGAAGTTCTTCAACTACCACACCACCGAGGCGGATCTCGATCAGATCCTCCAGGTCGGCACCAAGTAGCCGCCCCACCCTCGGCAACTGCACCACCCTCGGTACCCGCACCACGCTCGGTCATGGCACCGCTCTCGGACTGGAAAGGACCGCGCCCGCCGGCGCAGTGATGACCATCTCCATGCGATTCGGCCTGCCCGGAGGGCGCGGCGATCTGGACGGGGCCGGTTCCACCTCCACGGTGGAACTGGCCCGCGTCGCCGAAACTCTCGGCTACGAAAGCCTGTGGTTCACCGACGGCCACCTCAGTTCCGTTGGCTCCCGGACGATGCGGGCCCGCTCCTCGCCGATCCCGTTGGCCGCCGCCGTCGCCGCGTCGACCAGCCGGATCCGGATCGGCTTCACCGCCCTGCACCTCACCCTGCACGACCCGATCCGGCTGGCGGCCGACCTGGCGACACTCGACCGGCTCTCCGGCGGCCGGGTCACCCTCGGCGTCGGCTGGCCGATCACCCCGTACACCAGGGCCTACCAGGGCGCCGGCCCGCCCCAGGTCGACCTGCCCGACGCCCTCGACACGATCGTCGGCTACTGGCGAGGCCGGACCCGCGCCGCCGACGGCGCCCAGTTCCGGGTGGAGCCGACCCCCGCCCAGCACCCCCACCCGCCGATCGAGGTGGCCGCCCACACCGACGAGTCCATCGTCTGGGCCGCCAGCCGCGGCTACGGGCTGCTGCTGTCCGCGGTGCAGACCGTCGCCTCCCTCGGCGCCTGCCTGCAGCTCTACACCTCGCACGGGGGAAAGGCCGGCGACGTCCGGGTCGAACGGTTCTGCCTCGTCGCCGAGTCGGATGCCGCCGCCCAGGAACGCGCCACCCCGATTGTTGTCCGGTTGACCCGGCGGCTGGCCGCGCTCGGCAGCGACGAACACGGCCATCAGTCCGTCGGGACCTCCGACCTCGACCCGTTCCGCTTCCATGACGAGACTGCGATCATCGGCGGCCCCACGACGGTCGCCCGCCGGTTCGCCGAGCTGCGCGACGAGCTCGGCGTGCAGCGGGTGAACCTGCGCCCGTCGTTCAGCGGCACCGCGTCGCTGGCCCTGCAGCAGAGCACCGTGCGGATGTTCGCCGCGAAGGTGGCCCCGCTGCTGGCGCAGCCCGCAATCCGGAGGGTGACCTCATGACCCGTCCCGCAGTCCCGGCCGGCACAGAACCGGCCGACAGCGGTCGGGTCGACGCCGACCGGGCCGACACCGACCCGACCGCCACAGTTCTCACCGATGCCGGGCCGCCCGACGCCGGGCCGCCCGACGCCAGTCCGACCGATGCCAGTCCGACCGATGTTGGTCCGGCCGGCGCGGACCCGGTCGTGACGACCGAACAGGACGGTGTCGGCGCGAGCGCCGGCGAGGGTGGCAGCCCGGTCGGTCGAGGCCGCGGGGGGCCTGGTGTCCGGGCGGCCGCGACCGCCCGGGTCCGCGCGACGCTCGGCGATCATCTGCGGGTCGTCCTGCTCGCCGTGGGCCTGCTCGTCCTGGTCGTGATCTCCTTCGGGCTGGGCCGGTACTCGCTGAGCCCGGCGACCGTCGTGCGCGTCCTCGCCCACGAACTGTTCGGCCTCGGGGGCCCCGTCGCCGGGCAGGACCGGGCCGTGGTGATGGACATCCGGATGCCCCGGATCCTCGCCGCGCTGCTCGTCGGGGCGGCGCTGGCCTCCTCCGGCGCGGCCTACCAGACGATGTTCCGCAACCCGCTGGTCTCCCCCGAGATCCTCGGGGTGGCGGCGGGGGCCGGCTTCGGCGCCTCCGTGTCGATCCTCATCGGCCTGGACACGACGCTGCTGCAAATCATCTCGTTCGGCTCCGGACTGCTCGCCGCGGTGCTGTCGCTGACCATCGCCCGGGTGGTCGGGAAGGGATCCCTGATCATCCTGGTACTCGGGGGCATCATCATCGGCGCGATGTTCAACGCGCTCATCTCCAGCGTGCAGTACTTCGCCAACCCGGAGACGACGCTGCCGGAGATCACCTTCTGGCTGTTCGGCAGCCTGGCCCGGGCCAGCATGCACGGCCTCATCGTGCCCGCGATCATCGTCGCGGTGTGCCTCACCCTCCTGTACGCGGTGCGCTGGCAGCTCACGGTCCTCGCGACCGGCGACGACGAGGCCCGGTCGCTGGGGGTCAACCGCACGCGGATCTGGGCCCTGACGATCGGCGCGTCGACGCTCATGACGGCGACCGCGGTCAGCGTCGCGGGCATCATCGGCTGGGTGGGGCTCGTCGTCCCGCACCTGGCGCGGTTCACCGTCGGACCGTCGTTCAACCGGCTGCTGCCGGTGACCGCCCTCATCGGTGCCGGCTACCTGCTTGCCGTCGACGACGTCGCCCGCACGGCGTCCTCGCTGGACCTTCCCCTGGGCATCCTCACCGCGCTCATCGGCGCCCCGTTCTTCGTGGCCCTGCTCGCAAAGGCGGGTCGTCAATGGCTGTGATCGACCCGGCGGACGTCGAGGTCAAGGGGCTGTCCTTCGGCTACGGACGCGGCGGCCACCGGATCACCGACGTCTCGATAAGCGTCCGGTCGACCGAGGTCTGCTGCCTGCTCGGACCGAACGGCGCCGGCAAGACCACGTTGCTGCGCTGCCTTCTCGGCCTGCTCAAGCCCGAGAGCGGCATCGTGCGCATCTCCGGCCGGGACATCGACACCCTGACGCCGCGGGAACTCGCCCGGCGGGTGGCCTACGTTCCGCAGAGCACCTCCTCGCCGTTCCCGTTCACCGCGCTCGACATCGCGGTCATGGGGCGCACGCCCCACCTCGGCGTGCTGGAGGCGCCGGGTGCCGCCGACCGCCGCGGCGCCCTGGCGCAGCTCGACCGGTTGGGGATCGCGCACCTGGCCGACCGCTCGTTCGCCGCGCTGTCCGGTGGCGAGCGCCAGCTCGTGCTCCTCGCCCGCGCACTCGTCCAGCAGGCGGCGATCCTCATCCTCGACGAGCCGACGGCCGCGCTGGACTACGGCAACGAGGTGCGCACCCTGCACGTCGTCGCCGAGCTGGCCCGGGAGGGGCATGCCGTGATCATGACGACCCACCAACCGTCGCACGCGCTGACCTACTCCAACCGGGCGGTGCTCATGCGCGGCGGCGTGGTCATCGCCGACGGACATCCCGACGACGTCGTGACCGGCGAGCGCCTCAGTGACCTCTACGGCGTGCCCGTCCACGTCACCGGCGTGACCCTGCCACCCGGCCACGACCGCCGCGAGGTGCGAACCTGCGTCCCGATCCCCGCGCCCCGGTCGGCCCCTCTTCTCGGCCGCTGAGCCCGCACCCGCATCCCGACCCGCCGAACCTCTGACCCGACCCGCCGACTCTCTGTCCGACCCGCCGAACCTGCATCCCGACCCGCCGTGCCCGGCCTCGCCGGGCCCGGGTCACGCGGCCCTGCCCCCGCCGCCGGTACTCCGCAATCCGCCCAGGGACAATCGTGTGACCGAAGTAATCCGACCGGCCGCCGGGAAATATCTCCGAAACGGCTTCCCGGCCACCTACCGACACGTTATAGTTTTGTTCTGCCGGTCCGTTCCGGTCCACGGACCATAGTGGCAGGCGCGGCAATCCGTCCGGTCAACGGGTTGCGTCGGGCGCCGCCGCCCACATCATTCACCGTCACCGTGAAATCTCGCCTGGCGCGGAACTCCACGTGCCAGCGCACCGTCTTCTCGAGGCCCCCCGGGACTATTTCGGGACCATCCTCCGGCGCTCGAACCGGCCCGGCCTCGCCCGACATTCCACCGGCCCCGCGGCATCCAGTGCCCAGGCCCGCGCGCGTCAGGAGGAGCACAAGATGCCCGAGTCTGAGCTCGTCGTCGATCCCGCCCGGATACGCCAGTTCGGGGATCCGACCGACACCGTATTCTGCCTCGTCACGAACGCCTCCCTGCTGGCCGACATCCGGCTCGTCCGGACTGCTCCTTACCTGGACTACCGAATCCTGGAGTTCCGCGGCGGCGAGGACGAGTTCGCCCGGCTCATGCGGGAGGAAGTCCCGGAGCAGGCCCACGTGCTGGTCATGTCGCCCGACTGCTTCTTCCAGTCGCCGCCGGTCGACGTCCTCGGCCCCCGCCGCAAGCTGCTCGGGATGGCCTGCAACTCGACCCCGACCGACCGGGCGACGCTGCGGCACTTCCTGCGCTGCGTCGAGGCCACCGACCCGCAGGCCCAGGAGGACTTCTCCGACCGCTTCTTCGAGCTCGCCGAACGCGGCGAGACGCTGGAGTACCACGACGCGCGCCACGGCACGGTCGCGGAACTGCGCCTGTTCGACCGCGAGCTGGTGTGGAACCAGCAGGCCGGTCTCGTCGGCTGGGGCGAGCAGCAGATCGTGCCCGCGGGCGAGATCAGTGTGCTCCCCATCGAGATCCGGGAGTTCGAGGACTATCTCCGGCTGCCCCTGGACGGCGAGATCGTGATCCAGGGCTACCCGATTCTTCATTCCGGCACGCCGTCATTCTCCCGGAACGACCAGAAGCGTATCCACAGCGAGCTCTGGCCGCTGCACGAGTACGCGGTCGTGTGCCGGGTCGAAAACGGTCTCATCACCGAAATGACTTCCCCTGAGCCCCCCGGCCGTGCTATTATAGAGATGTTCGAGGCGCTCTTCCAGGTCGATTCCCGGTACCGCATAGTCTGGGAAATCGGGCACGCGCTGAACACCACCCTGGATCTGCTTCCCGGTAATCATGCGATGAACGAGGTCTACGGGTCCACCCAGGGCTGTCTGCACTGGGGAATCGGGCTCACACCGTTCACCCAGTACCACCTCGACATCATTTCCCCGGGGACGTTCGTCACGAACGATCAGGGTGACGTCCTACTCGGCACGCGGACCCCGTCCGCGCTGCCCCTCAAGAGTCCGGTCAGCCTGGCCAGCTAACCGGTCCGGACGAGGATCCTTCTCGTCTGCCCACCGCATTCCAACGGATTGACGGAAGGAGGTGATCACTGTGGAGAAGGTCGCGCAGAAGAAGATCCAGGTGAAGAAGAACGACCGCTACCTGGGCACCCTCCTCGGCTAAAGCCGTTGAGAAGGGGTGGGTCGGCTGGACCGGGCCGACCCACCCCGACTAGGCCGCACTCCTACGTCGCGCCCCTACGCTGCGCCCCGGCCACGTCCCTGGGCCACTCTGCCGGCCGACGTTCGCACCACCACCGGTCGATCCTTCCGGGTCATCCCGCCAAACCAGTCCTCTCGCGCCGCGTCCCCTGGTGGTCCCCATGGCACAGTTCCTCGTGCGTCCCGACCTGCATCGGGAGTTCACCGGCCCGCACTCGACGTTCTGCCTGCTGACCCAGGCCGACCGGGCCACGGACTTCACCCTCGCGCCCAGCAGCCGCTACCGCAGCGTCGTGCACCGCACCCTCGACGCCGCCGAGAGCCTCCAGGACGCCCTGGGCGACCAGCGCATTCCCGCCGACGCGGACGTGTTCGTCGTGTGCCCGGACCGCTTCCTCGTCTCCCCCGAGCCCGCGGCGGTCGGGCCGCAGCGACGGATCGCGGTGATGCCCTGCGGCTCGACGCCCGTCACCGACGCCCAGGTCGCCTACTTCCTGTCGGTGGTCGAGCAGACCGACCCGGCCGATCTGGAGACCCGCGCCGACCGGCTGTTCGCCGCACTCGGCGAAGCCGAGCACGTCAAGCTGGCGGACCTCGCCGGGCACGCCTCGGCCCGCTTCGTCATCTCCGCCGACTACGAGTGGAACCAGCAGGCCGGTGCGCTGGCGCCAGGCGAGCAGCAGATCGCGCCGGCCGGTGAGGCCAGCGCCGTCCCCACGGACCTCTACCGGTTCGACACGAGCCGCCGACTGGGGCTGGACGGGCAGATCGCCCTGCGCGGCGCCCCCATCGTGCACCGCGGTGACGACCCCGCGGTGCTCGCCGAACAGGCCCGGCTCTTCGACGACCTGGACGTCCTGCGCACGGCCACGGTGGTACTCGACCTCGCCGACGGCATGGTCACCGCTTGCCATGCGGTGGACGCCGCGGGCAAGCGGGCGGTCGACGCGCTCGACGAGCTGTTCGCCACCGACGACGCCTACCGGGTCGTGTGGGAGTTCGGCATCGGGCTCAACCCGGTGTTCGAGCAGCAGCCGGGCAACTGCGGGATGAACGAGATGTACGGCGCGGCCGACGGGATCGTCCATCTCGGCTTCGGGCTGACCCCGACGACCCGCTACGCGCTCACCTTCACCTGCGCCGACACGGTCCTGTCCGACCCCGCAGGGACCCGGCTCGCCGGCCCCGCCGCGCGGCGGATGCGCCGGCGACGCACCCCGACCTGCGGCTGCTGACCGGCCGACGGCCACCACACCACGACGCCGCCCGCCGCGGGCATGCCGATGCCCCGGCGATCCGGCCGCACACCGCCCAACGGGAAGGAGCCCAGCGATGACCGACGACCCGCGCACCTGGTACGGGGACCCGAGGGCGGCCGCCGCCGCCCGCACGGCCGACCTGACGGACCTGCGCACGCAGGTCGACACCATGCTCGACACGATGATCGAGAAGTTCTACGCCGAGATCCCGTACGCGGACCACCAGGCCCGCGGCGAAGAGATCAACATGGCGTACTACCAGCGGCACAACATCGAGACCATCCTCCGGCTGCGCCGCAAGCGCACCATCGACGCCCTCGCCATCGGCTACTTCACCAAGCGCGACCCGGTGCGCGGCGCGGCCTGGGCGCACTACGTCGAGGACGAGATGCTCCACGACGAGTGGTTCGCCGGGGACCTCGCCAAGGTCGGCGTGACCAAGGCGGAGATCTACGCCACCGAGCCGTTCCAGGCCACCAAGCTGCTCACCGGCTACCTCCAGTACGGCATGGAGTTCGAGGGCACCCCGCTGGCCCTGCTCTGCAGCGTCTACTTCGTCGAGTACACGACGACGAAGACCCAGCCGTCGTGGGTGAAGAACCTCGAGAACCAGCTCGGCCGGGAGAAGCTCGCCGGTGCGCGGCGCCACGTCGGCACCGACATCGAGGACGAGCACGCCGACTTCGTCTGGGGGGTGCTGACCTCGCTGGTGGGCTCGCCCGAGGACGAGGCCAAGGTCCTCGCGCACGTCAAGACGGTCGCGAACCTGTGGGTGGCCTACTTCATCGAGCTGTACCAGGCGGTGGTGGCCCCCGCGACCGGCGCGCTCGAGGCGGCGGGCAGCATCGCCGCCCGGTTCGCCTGACGGTCACAGCACGCGCAGTACGGAAACGGGGGAATCATGTCCGTATCGCCGTCGACCGCATCACCCGCGGTCGGATCACCCGCGACCGGTTCACCCGCGACCGGTTCACCTGCCACCGCGTCACCCGCGACCGCGTCGGCCACCGCCGGGGCGGCCACGGGGGGCGCGCCGGACGGCCATGCGGTCGTCCGGTTCTCCCGGGACTGCGAGCTCGGTCCGTCAGAGGACCGCTGGTTACAGGACGGGCTCGCGGCAGCCCTGCCCGATCTGCGGATGGCGGAGCTGTTCGCCGCGCGCCCGAGCCTGTTCCGCGAGGCGGACCATCTCATCGTCGGCGTCGACCGGGCCAGCGGGCAGCCGGTGTCCGCCCTGGGTGCAAGCTGGACAGCGACTGCGGCCGGCGAGCGGTTCCTGCACATCGGCGTGCAGTTCGTCGATGCCCGGCTGCGCCGCGGCCCGGTGTTCAGCACGAGCTGGCTGGCGCTGCTCGAGGACGTCGTCACCGCCGGCGGTTTCCCGCTGCTGTCGGCGCTGCGCACCTACAACCCGGTCGCCTACTGCGCGATGCGGGCCTACGGGCGGCTGCCCGGCGCCGTGATGTACCCGGAGGTCGGGCCGGTCGACCAGGACCCCGACGTGAGCCGGCTGGCCGGCGAGATCGCGACGGCGCTCGCCCCGGCGGCACCGTTCGACCCCGCCAGCGGCCGCATCACCGGGATCGGCGTTCCGCGCGAGCTCTACCGCGACCGCCCGCGTTGCGACGACGCGGCGGTCAACAACCATTTCGAGCGCCACACCGTGCCCGGCGACCGCATTCTCTGCGTGGTGCACATCCGCGAGACGGCGACGGCCGACGCGATCGTCGACAACTTCGTCCGCCGCACGACGCGGTCGGCGCAGGATGTGCCCGCAGCGGCCGATCCGGCCGCGCCGCCCCCCTGACGGGCGCGCGAGGCACACGAGGCACACGAGGGCGGGACGGATCCACCCCGCCGCATCGCCGCGGGATTCCCGTCGTCGGCACCCTCCACCCCGCCGGGCCCATGACCGGCCGACTCGATAACCGGCCGATCCACACAATGGCCGATCCACACAATGGCCGACCCCCTCATCCGCCGACCACGGCGGACCCATCACGAGACCGAGGCTTCGGGAGCTGTAGATGCTGGAACTGACAGACAGGGTTGCAGCCGTCGTCGGCGCGGCGTCGGGCATCGGCCAGGCCATCGCGATTGCCCTGGCCGAACAGGGTGCCGTCGTCGAATGTGCTGACGTCGACACCACCGGCGTCGAGGAGACGGTGGCGACCATCGTCGCCGCCGGCGGCACCGCGAAGGCGTCCACCGTCGACGTTCGCGTCTCCGTCGAGGTGGACGACCTGTTCGCCCGTGTGGTCGCGGACCGGGGCCGCCTCGACATCGCCGTCGGCACCCCCGGCATCAACATCCGCAAGCCGCTGATCGACTACACCGACGACGACTACACCGCCGTCACCGACGTCAACCTGAAGGGCAGCTTCCATGTCCTGCGCGGCGCCGGGCGGATCATGGCGGCGCAGGGCAGCGGCAGCATCATCGTCATCTCGTCCATCAGCAGCCGGGCCGTCGAACCCGGCCAGGTCATCTACGCGGGCACGAAGGCGGCCCTGGCGCAGATGGTCCGCGTGCTCGCCGCCGAGCTCGGGAAGTCCGGCGTACGGGTCAACGCGATCGCCCCGGGCCCGGTCGAGACCGCGCTGACGGTGCCGATCCGCTCCAGCGCCGCCTGGGCGGACGCGTATTCGCAGAAGGTCGCCGTCGGCCGCTGGGCGCGGCCCGCCGAGATCGCCGGCCCCGCGGTCTTCCTGGCCTCGGACGCCGCGACCTACGTCAACGGCGAGGTTCTGTTCGTCGACGGCGGCTGGGTGGACCTCGACGCGCAGTTCGCGGACGAGAGCGCCGTCGGTACCAGCTGAACCGCGACGCGGTGGACCCGCACCGCACTGAACGAGGCAAGCGCACTGAACGAGGCAAGCGCACTGAACGAGGCAAGCGCGCTGAACGAGGCAAGCGCGCTGAACGAGGCAAGCGCGATAGACGCAGCAAGTGCAGTGGACGAGCACGCGCGCCAGATGAGGCAAGCGCAGTAGAGGGGGAAGCGCAGTGGACATCGCCGTCATCGGCGCAACCGGTGTGGTCGGCCGGGAGTGCCTGGCCCTGCTCGACGGGGGGATCCTGCCCGACGTGGGCCGGGTCGTCCCCGTCGCGTCGGCAGGCTCGGCGGGTCGCGATCTCGGCGCCGAGCAGGGGCTGGACCTGAAGATCGAGCCGGTCGTCGCGCTGGCGGACTTCGATCCGGCGGGAGTCGACGTCGCGGTCTTCAGCGCAGGCGCCCCGATCAGCAAGCGGTGGGCGCCGATCTTCGCCGCGGCGGGCGCGCTCGTCGTGGACAACAGCTCCGCGTTCCGGATGGAGGACGACGTCCCGCTCGTCGTCCCCCAGGTCAACCCGCAGATGCTGGACTCGCGCCCGGCTCGGGGCATCGTGGCCAACCCGAACTGCTCCACGATCCAGCTCGTGCGGGCGCTGCACCCCCTGCGCACGATCGGCGAGATCGACCGGGTGATCATGTCCAGCTACCAGTCCGCCTCCGGCGGCGGCCTGCGGGGGCTCGAGGAGCTTGCCGACACCACCCGGGCGCTGCTCGACGGTGCCGACCCCGCCGCCGCCCGGCCCGGGAAGTTCGGCCAGCCGCTGGCGTTCAACCTGATCCCCGAGATCGGCCTGCGCGACGCCGACGGGCACTCCCACGAGGAACGCAAGCTGCGCCGGGAACCCCGCAAGATCATGGGCATGCCGGGGCTGCGGGTCGCGGCGACCGCGGTCCGGGTCGCCGTCGTCAACGGCCACTCGGAAGCGGTGCACGTCAGCTTCACCGCCCCCGTCAGCCCCGACGACGCCCTCGCGGCGCTGCGGGCCGCCCCGGGCCTGCGGGTCTACGGCAACGACCCCGCGGACGGCTACCCGATGCCGCAGGCGGTCTGCGCGTCGCCGACCGAACGCCGGCTCGTGCACGTCGGGCGGGTACGGGCCGACGAGGACGACCCCTGTGCCCTGTGGCTGTGGGTCGTCGCCGACAACCTCACCGTCGGCGCGGCGCTCAACGCGCTGGAGATCGTGAGCCTGGCCGCCGGGAAGTCCTGGCTTTGACCGAATCAGAGCCTGGGACGGGGCCAGGGGACGTCGTCGTTCTGAAGTTCGGCGGGGCGGCCTTCGCGGCGCCCCGCGCCCACCACACCATCGCCCGCCACGTCGCCGACCGGCTGCGCGCCGACAGGTCCGTCTCGCCCGGCGGCGCGCCGACCCGGGCCATCGTCGTCGTCAGCGCCGTGGCCGGCGAGACCGACCGGCTCGGGTCCGCCCTGCGCGCGGTCAGCCCCGAGCCCGACCGGGACCTGCTCGCCGCCGCGCTCATGACCGGCGAGACGGTCAACGTCGCGCTCATGACGGCGGCACTGCGCGACGCCGGACTCGCGGCCGTGCCGGTGACCGCGGCCGAGACCGGCTTCGTCGGCGCCGGCGAGCCGCACTCCGCCGACCTGCGCAGCATCGACGCCAGCGTGTTGGCGAGGCTCGTCGAGCCCGCCGGGACGGTGCTCGTCGTCCCCGGCGGGCAGGCCGTGGACGGCGACGGGCGGCCGATCATGCTGGGCCGCAACAGCTCGGACCTGTCGGCGATCGCCGCCGCGATCGCCGTCGGGGCGCCGGCCTGCGAGATCTTCTCCGACTCGCCGGGCATCTGCACCGCCGACCCGCGCCTCGTGCCGGGC
Source organism: Frankia sp. AiPs1 (assembly GCF_023716945.1). Classification (GTDB taxonomy): domain Bacteria; phylum Actinomycetota; class Actinomycetes; order Frankiales; family Frankiaceae; genus Frankia. The sequence continues at coordinate 15,808 of NZ_JAMQQF010000066.1, forward strand.
GCGCGCACCCTGGCCACGGTCGGCTACGACACAATGATCACGATGTCGCGGCACGGCGCGAAGGTGCTGCACCACTCGGCCGTCGCCTGGGCCCAGCGCCACAGCGTGGAGATCCGCTGCCGCTCCCTGCTGCCCGACGGCCGGGTCTACTCGGTCGTGCGAGCCGGTCGGACGAGCGCCGCCGCGGTCCTGGTGCACGGCACGGGCACGGTCTGGGCCGGCGAGCCGGAGCTGGTGCAGTCGACGCAGGCGGAGCTGGCCGACCAGGGCTCGGACGCCGTCGCCGTCCCGGACACCATCGAGGTCGCGAAGACCGCGGCCACTGTGGCAACCGGCGCCGGCATCGGATCGGCCGGCGGCCCCGTCGCCCATCTGGTGCTCGCCGACGCGACGCGTGATCTGCGTCCCCGGGGCCTGCGCCACCGGGCGGACCTCCGCCTGGTCACCACGCTGTTCCCGGACGGGCGGCTCCATCACCGCCTCGTTCCCACCGCCGAGGCACCCGCCGTGGCCCGTGCCGAGCACGACCTGGTTGTACCCGCCTAGACGAGTAGTCCGGACCGGGGGTGGGGCCGCGTTGCGGTGCGTTTGTAGGGTCTGGGGCCAAGGCTCGCGGATCGTGCAGCGCTCCGCAGTGCGTTTCCCGCGCGCCGAAAACGGCTGCCGTTGCGGAGCATGGTCGGGCGACGCGGTCGGCGCTGCGGCAAGGCCGAGTCTGCGCGACGAGGACCTGGGCCCGGTGCGGGGGACCTTGCTAGGCCCTCCCGATGGACTCGGCGAGGACCCCGGCGGCGGCCTGGCCGATCACGGACGTGCCCCGGTCGAGCACGTCGGTGCGCCACTGCTCGTCCGGCGGGTCGAACGCCTCGCGCATGAGCTGCCCGATCCGGGCGACCTGCTCGGGATCCACCGCGCCACCCTGCTGCTCCGGACCACCCTGCTGGCCCGGACCGCGCTGCTGCCAGAGCCAGTTGTCCGCCTGCAGGGCGCGCAGCACAGTCAGGCCGTCCTGGGTGCCGAACTCGCAGGTGATGGCCGTGATCTCCGCGTCGGCGAGGTCCTGGAGCAGGGCCCGGGCGGAGTTACCGCCGATCGGCGTCGAGCTCGACGTCCCCTCCTCGGAGTTCGTCAACGCATCGCCGTACCAGGCTCGAGCCCGCCGCGGGGCGCCCGGGTCCACCCCGCCACGAAAGATCGGCTCGGCGGCGCCGCGCTCACCGAGTCCGGTGTGCAGGTCGATGTAGGCGACCCGCTCGTATCCCGTCAGGTACTCGCCGATGATCGCGTGCCAGGTCCGATGGGACCAGCATGGCGCCGATCCGCCGTAGAACAGGCCGTCCGGGTGGGTGTACTGGCCGGAGGTGACGATCTGCTGCACCTCCCGCACCCCCAGCCGGTCGGCGTGCGCCAGCAACGCGGCGTCGGCCTCGGCGTGCGCGGGCCCCTCCCAGTCCCCGGGCAGCAGCGTGGGGTGCAGTTCGCCGTAACCGGCGGCCGGCGGCGGCGCCGCGTGGTCGACGAAGTTGCGGTTGACGTCGATGTTGTCCTCGTTCACCCGGCGACGGTGGGAGAAGCCGAAGGGGTTGAGGGCGTGCACCAGGACGACCGGCAGACCCGTCCACTCCGCCTCGTGCAGGGCCCGGAGCTGGCAGGCGGACCCGGCGAATCCCTCGGCGCCGTGCGTACCGCTGACCAGGACGAGCACGGACCGCCCGCGGCTCGCGCCGAGGCGGGCCACGTCCGTGCTCAGCGGCTCACCCCGGGCGCCCCGCAGCTCCCCGAGCGGGAAGGAGTCAAGGTGCGCGCCCCGAGCGCGGGCTGCGGCGAGAAAGCGCTCCCGCGCCTCGCCGTAGTTCGCGGAGAAGTACATCTGTCCCCCCTGGGCCGTGACCGGTTCAGTGTTCCGATGGACCCGTGGCCGACACCGTGGCCGCCTCGGCTGCGTCCCCGCGAGCTGCGCCCCCAGGCGCTGCGCCCTCGCGGGCTGCGGCCACTCGGGCGCCGCCGCCCGCCGGCCGGGGTTCGGGCCGGGGCCGGCCGCGAACCTGGCCGAGCGCCATCACCACAGCCGTGATCACGATGAGCAGCACGAACAGCCCGCGGTAGCTGGAGGAGTGGACGACCGCGCCGGCGACGAGCGGAAAGACGCAGATCGCGACCTCGAACAGCAGGCCCGCCATCGGCAGCATCCGGACGCGTTCCGCGGGTCCGGCGAGGTTGACCGCGCGGGCCTGGAAGGCGGGCAGACCCAGGCCGTAGGTGCACCCGAGCAGCAGCGAGGCCAGGCCGTAGAACACCGCGTTCGACCCGACGAAGACGAAGGCCACCGCCGCCGCGGTCATGCCCACGGTCGTCACCGCGACCACCCGGTCGGAGGCGCTGTCGGGCAGGATCCGGGCGAGACCCAGGCGCACCGCGATGACCGCCACCGTGTAGGTCACGTAGAAGACGTCGAAGTCGAGGTGCCGGCTGTCCGCGAAAGTCGTCTGGAAGCTGTTCATGGTGGTGAACACGCACGCGCTCAGCAACACCATCGCCAGTGGCACCACGCTGGGCGACCGCAGCGCGCCCCGCCAGCCGGTCTCCGCTGCGCGGGCAGGGTCACCCGGGTCACCCGGGTCACCCGGATCGCCCAGGTTGCCCGGGCCGCCCGGCTCGGACGCGAGCAGAGGCTCCGCGTCGGCCGGATCCCGCTGCGGGTCGGGCGAGCCGCCGCCGGGCAGGCGCCGCAGCTCGATGGTGAGCGGGATGACCAGCACGGCCGCGGCGGCCGCGAGCGCCGCGCCGACGCCGAACACCTGCTGGTAGCTCAGCCCCGCGTCCCGCAGGGCGTTGCCGAGGACGGGGCCGATGCCGAACCCGGCCTGGATCGTCCCGGTCGCGTAGCCGATGAGCGTGGCGCGATTACGGTCCGTGGCAAGATCGGAGGCGATCATCGGCGCCGCCGTGTAGGTGACCGCCCAGGCCGTGCCCAGCACGATCGCCGCGACCACGAGCACGGCGTTGCGCGCATGCACCCCGGTCATCAGGAGCGCAGCGCCCGCGTACACCAGGCAGGACCCGGCCAGCAGCAGATTCGGGGGCACGGTGCGCGGGAACCGCAGCAGCAGCGCGAGCGCGAGCGCGGTCGGCACCGCCGCCGCAGCGGTCAATGCACCGTAGGTCGCCTCGCTGCCGCCGACCGTCTTGACGAACGGTCCGAGCAGCAGCAACACCCCGAAAGCCGAGGACGCCAGCAGAACGACGGTCACCAGCAGGACGAGCACGGCCCCCTCGCCGTGGACAAATCGCCGGCGCGGCGGCCGGGGGGGATTCGCGACGCCGTCGCCATGTCCGCGTTCGATGACCCGCCCACCCTCCGGCCGCACCACGAATCAGAATCTGCGGAGCCCAGGAGGCACATCGTTCCGCAGGTGCGGAAGAAAAGTAGCACGAATGCCGAATCCTCGGAGCTGGAACATCGACGACGACGGCGGTCGACGGTCGGTGAACACGGCACGGTAACCATCCGTGACCAGAACGGCGAAATCCACCCGAGCGGAGACGGCCATCCCGGGGCGACGTGAGACGGCGGCCCGGGGGCGGAGTGAGGCGGCGGGTGGGCCACGGTCATCGGGACCATCTGGGGACTGCCGGTTCGTCCGCCCGCTGGCTACGCTCCTGGACATGACCGCCGAGATCCCCGATCCCCCGCCGGCGCCGGACCTCCGCGTCTCCGACGCGGAACGGGAGGAGGTCGCGCAGCTCCTGCGCCAGGCGCTCGCCGAGGGCCGGCTGACCTTCACGGAGTACGACGAGCGGGTCGGTGCCGCCTACGCCGCCCGGACCCGCGCGGACTTCACTCCCCTGACCATCGACCTGCCGAACCAGCCGAACCTGTTCGCCGCGGTGGCGCAGCCGTCGGAGCTTGCCGAACCGACCACGGCCGGCGGCGCCGCGACCAGCCCGATCGGCGACGGCCGCCCGCCCGGCTCGGCCCGGCGCGGGC
>NZ_JAMQQF010000670.1 GCF_023716945.1 Frankia sp. AiPs1
CGCCGGGGCGGGGCTGGCGGGAGTGTCCTGGCGGGGGACTGCCGGGGTGAGACCGGGCGCAGGCGCCGCGGCCTCGGGCGAGGCCGGGCTGCCGTCGTCGACGTCCACGCCGAAGTCGCGGGCGAGGCCGGCGAGGCCGTCGGAGTAACCCTGCCCGACGGCGCGGACCTTCCACTCCCCTCCCCGGCGGTAGATCTCGACGAGGGTGACCACGGTCTCGCTCGACAGCGGCGGCGGGGTGAAGTGGGCGCTGAGCTTGCCGCGCCGGTCGTGCAGCGTCAGGACGGGCCCGGGTAGCTGCCCGAAGGGCGTCGTGCCGTCCTCGGAGCTGGCGACGATCACGACACGTTCGGCGCCGGGCCGCAGCCGCTCCGGATCCACCATCACCTCGTCGCCGCTGAGGATGACACCGGCCGTCGCCGGCTGGTTGTAGAAGACGAAGTCGTCATCCCCGTCGACCTTGCCGTGCGCCGCGGTCACCAACGCGCACAGGTCGAACGGCCCGATCAGGCGAACCGAGACGGGGCCGCGGGGCAGCGGCGCGTTCGCACCGGGCACGAGCTCTGTCATCCGTCCCACTCCCGTGGCTGTTCTGGTCGGTGCGGATCTGGTCGGTGCGGATGCGCCGCCGCCGGCCGATCGCCGGGTTCGGGCGGGCGCCGGGCGGCGGCGACGTGTCCGCCTGCTCTAGATGTACCGGGAGATGGGCGCGGCCACCATGCCTGACGCCGCGCGGCCCCAGGTCCGTGCCACGTCCGGGCGGGATTCTGGCTTGTCCGAGTGATATCCGTGAGCGTCCGATGTCCCCCGGTAAGACCACGATCACCGGACTTGGCCCGTCGCCGGGAGTCCCGTGGGCCGCGGTGGCCGCCACCACCGACCGATGATCACGACGTGGGTTGCCGTGGCTGTTGTGGATGGTTTGCTTGTCACGCCGGTCGGGCCCGCCGTACCGTCTGCGTCGGTTGCCGTGATCAATGGTTCCGGCGTGCGAGGGCCGGTGTGTGAGGTCCGGCGCGCGAGGTCCGTGGCGCGAGGGGCGGGAGCCGCACGTCGCTACCCGGGCGAGCCGATGGCCGTCATGGGACCGCTGGGGGGATGAAGCAGGGCGCGCCGCTGGGTGGCGTCCGGAGCAGGGTGGACCGTGAACGACGTCATGGGCTTCGCGCTGCTCAGTCTCGGGACGGGCGCGCTGTATGCGCTGGTCGCCGCGGGTGTGGTGGTGATCGCCCGCGGGGCCGGAGTGCTCAACGTGGCCCAGGGCGCGCTGGTGGCGTGGGCCGCCTACGCCTTCCACGGTCTGCATGGCCCGTGGGGACTACCGCTGGTCCTGGCCGCGGTGCTCACCGTCGCGTCGACGGCCGGCATCGGTGTCGCATTCCAGGTGCTGGTCATGCGTCCGCTGCGGGAGGCGACGGCGCTGCTGCGGCTGATGGCGACCCTCGGCCTGCTGATCATTCTCCAGTCGTCGCTGACCCTGATGTTCGCCGGCGCGGTGCGCACCTCCCCGACGGTGCTGCCCACCGGCACGGTCGAGCTGTTCGGCGAGTCCGTCGGCGTGGACGTGTTCGTCCGGCTCGTCGCGGTCGTCGTGGTCGTCGCGGCGGCGTGGGCGGTCTTCCGGTTCACGACGGTGGGGCTCGCCGCGACGGCGGCCACCGAGAACCCGCGGGCCGCCGCCACCTTCGGCTGGTCCGTCGACGCGATCGCCGCCGGCGCGTGGGGTGCCGGCGGCGCGCTCGCCGGCCTCGGCGGCGTCCTGCTCGCCCCGCTGCAGAACCCGCTGTCGGCGACGAACCTGCTGCTGCTCATCGTGCCGGCGCTGGCGGTGGCGCTGGTGGCGCGGTTCCAGTCCTTCCCCGGGGTGCTGCTCGGCGGCCTCGTGCTCGGTGTCATCGAGGTGGAGGCGCAGTACGAGCTCGTCGCGCACCATCCCTGGTGGCGTGGGGTCGACCGGGCGGTGCCGCTGGCCGTCATCGTCTTCTACCTGGCGGTGCGCGGCCGGGGCCTGCCCGAGCGGGGCCACCTCGCCGAGCGCCACCCGGTGCTCGGCAGCGGCCGGGTCCATCCGCGGGCCCTCGCGGTCGCCGTCGCGGCGATGCTGGCGGCGGTCTGGCTGCTGCCCCGCGACTGGGTCGACGCCCTCGACGCCAACGCGCTGTGGGCGCTGATCATCCTGTCCGTCGTGGTGCTCGTCGGGTTCACCGGGCAGCTCTCCCTGGCCCAGCTCGCCTTCTCCGGGATCGCGGCGCTGATCGCCGGGCGGCTCGTCGCGACCCGCGGCTGGCCGCTGGAGGCGGCGATGGCCGTCGGGGTGGCCGGCACCGCCGTCGTCGGGCTGCTGTTCGCGCTGCCCGCGCTGCGCACCCGGGGGTTGCAGCTCGCGGTGGTGACCCTCGGCCTCGGCGCGGCCGTCGACGCCCTGCTGTTCCAGCGGGGCTACCACTCCCCGCCACCCCCGGGGGCGGGGGGGCTCGGGTCGCTGTTCGGTGACCTCGCCTCGCCGGAGGGAACGGTGGTGGGACGCCAGCGCTTCCTCGGCGTCCCGCTGGACAAGGTGACCGACCCGCGGGGCTTCGCGACGGTGTCCGTGCTCGCCTTCGTCCTGGTCGCGCTCGCGGTCGCGAACCTGCGCCGCGGCCGGGCCGGACGGCGGCTGATCGCGGTGCGGACCAACGAGCGGGCCGCCGCGGCGCTGGGCATCAGCGTCGTGGCCGCCAAGCTGTACGCGTTCGCGCTGTCCGCGGCCATCGCCGGGTTCGGCGGGGTGCTCTACGCCTTCTACGTCTACGGCGAGCGCGGCAACATCGACTACGGCGACGGGACGTTCGCGCCGTTCTCCTCGATCCTGCTCATCGCCTACGCCGTCGTCGGCGGGGTCGGCTGGGTGAGCGGCTCGTTCGCGGGCGCGACGATGGCCGCCGGCGCGCTGGCGACCCGCATCGGCGGCTCGGTCGGGCAGTGGCTCGGCCGGCTCGGCGCGTTGCTGCGGGT
>NZ_JAMQQF010000671.1 GCF_023716945.1 Frankia sp. AiPs1
CGGCCCGTACGACCCGGGCCGGGGCCAGCGCTACAACCCGGCGAAGCTGCTGGTCGACCCGTACGCCCGGCTGCTGATCGGGCCGCAGCGACTCGGCGACCTCGATCGCGCGCAGGACCGCCGCTGCCTTCGTGCGGCTCTCCAGGTCCTCGGCGTCGGGATCGGAGTCGGCGACGATCCCGGCGCCAGCCTGGACATAGGCCACGCCGTCGCGCAGCACGGTGGTGCGGATCGCGATGGCGGTGTCCAGGTCGCCGCCGAAGTCCAGATAGCCGACCACGCCGCCGTAGAGGCCGCGGCGCGTGGGCTCGAGCTCGTCGATGACCTCCATCGCTCGCACCTTCGGCGCCCCGGAGAGCGTGCCCGCCGGAAAGGTCGCGGTGAGCACGTCGACGGCGCTGCGTTCCGGCGCCACCTCACCGATCACCGTGGAGACGATATGCATGATGTGCGAGAACCGTTCCACCGCGGCGAACTCGACGACGCGCACCGAACCGGGCACGCAGACCCGGCCGAGATCATTGCGGACCAGATCGACGAGCATCACGTGCTCCGAGCGCTCTTTCGGATCTGCGAGCAGCTGCGCCGCGAGCTGCGCGTCGCGTTCCGGCGTCGCGCCCCGGGGGCGGCTGCCCGCGATGGGATGCAGCAGCGCCCGTCGCCCGGTGACCTTGACATGCGCCTCCGGCGAGGAGCCGACCACGTCGTGGTCACCGAACTTCAGCAGATACATGTACGGGCTCGGGTTCGTCGTGCGCAGCACCCGGTAGACGTCGAGGGAATCGGCGGCGGTCGTCCGCTCGAAGCGCTGGGAGATCACGATCTGGAAGCACTCCCCGGCACGGATCTCCTCGATGGCCCGCTCGACCGCCGCCTGGAAGGCACCGGGCGGCGTGGCGGAGACGAAGTCACCGATCCCGGCGGCGGCCCCGCTGGTCGTCGCCACCGTCGGCTCGCTCCACTTCGCCAGATCGCTGGTCATCGCGTCCAGCCTGGCCACCGCATCGTCGTACAGGGCGTCGAGGTCCCGGCGGGTGGGCTCGGTCGGATCACCGTCGAGCGCGACCAGATCACCGCCGGGCGTGGCCAGATCACCGCCGGGGGCGGAGGCCCCCGTGAAGACGTTGGCGACCAGCAGGCACGAGCCGTCGGCGTGGTCGAGGACGGCGAGGTCCGTAGTGAGCAGCATCCGCAGCTCCGGCAGACCGAGATCGTCGACGGCGTGCGAGGGCAGCCGCTCGATGCGGCGGACGATGTCGTAGCCGAGGTAGCCGACGAGGCCGCCCATCAGCGGCGGGGCGTCGGGATCGTTGGCCGCGTGCAGGGAGCGTTCCACCGCGCGCAGGATGTCCAGCGGGTCGCCCTCGGTGGGCACGCCGGGCGGCGGAGTGCCGACCCAGACCGCCTGGCCGTCGCGTTCGGTGAGCGTCGCCGCGGCCCGCACCCCGATGAACGAGTACCGCGACCACACCCCACCGTGCTCGGCGGACTCGAGCAGAAACGTGCCCGGCCCGCCGGCGAGCTTGCGGTAGATACCGACCGGGGTCTCCCCGTCGGCGAGCAGCCGACGGGTGACGGCGACAACCGGGCGGCCGCCGGCGGCAGCGTGGAAGGCGGCCCGGTCCGGGAGGATCCGCCCGGTGGTCATCGGGCCGACCCGGCGTCGGCCGCGACGCCCGGGTTGGCCACGTGCGCGGGCAGCGGATCGGCGTCGAAGCAGGTCCGGGTGCCGGTGTGGCAGGCGGGGCCGACCTGCTCCACCCGGACGAGGACAGTGTCGCCGTCGCAGTCGAGGGCGACCGAGCGGACCCACTGCTGGTGGCCGGAGGTGTCCCCCTTGACCCAGTACTCCCCGCGGCTGCGGCTCCAGTACGTGGCCCGCCCGGTGGTCAGTGTGCGATGCAGCGCCTCGTCGTCCATCCACCCGAGCATCAGCACCTCGCCGGTGTCGTGCTGCTGGGCGATGGCCGGGAACAGACCGGCGTCGTTGCGACGCAGGCGGCTGGCGATGACGGGATCCAGAGCGGATGGACGTACGGTCACGGCTCCATTCTGCTCGTCCGCGCCGGCGGGGCGGGCCGCACGTCCACCGACCCGACCGGCGCCACCGCGGCCACCATCTCCGCATCCAGTCCCGCCGCTGCCGCCGGACCCACCGCGACCGCCCCGACACCCGCCGCCCAGGACTGGTGCATCCGGCGGTACACCCCGGGCACGGCGACCAACGTACGGTGATGGCCTCGTTGCACGATGCGCCCGGCGTCCACGACGACGACGTCCTGCGCGGCCTCCGCCGTCGACAGCCGGTGCGCGATCGTCACCGAGGTGCGGTCCCGGGTCAGTTCGGCCAGTGCCGCCGACAGACGCACCTCGGTCTCGGGATCCACCGCGGAGGTCGCCTCGTCCAGGACCAGCAGATCCGGATCGGCCAGCCGGGCGCGGGCCAACGCGACAAGCTGCCGCTCGCCGGCCGACAGCCGCGACCCGCTCTCCCCCACCCGGGTCGCGAGCCCCGCCGGCAGCCCGGCGAGCCAGTCGGCGAGGCCCAGTGCCTCGAAGGCGGTGCGGACGGCCTTGTCGTCCGCCCCAGGTCGGCCGTAGCGGACGTTGTCGGCGATCGTGAGGTCGAACAGGAAGCCGTCCTGCGGCACGAGCAGCACCCGGCCGCGCAACGAGGCGAACCGCACCTCGCGCAGTGGCACACCGCCGATGCGCACGATGCCCGTGGTCGGATCCATCAGGCGGGTGAGCAGCTTGGCCAGGGTCGTCTTGCCGGATCCGGTCTCGCCGACCACCGCCACCCGCGTGCGTGGGGCGATCTCCAGGTCGACGTCGCGCAGCACCGGCGGCCCGTCGGGATAGGCGAACCCGACCCCGGCGAACCGAACCCCCAGCGGTCCGGCCGGCAGATCCCGACCGGCCTGGGCCGTGGCCGGCCCGGGTCCCCCGCCGGGAGCCGGCGCGCCGCCGGGGCGGGGCACCGG
>NZ_JAMQQF010000672.1 GCF_023716945.1 Frankia sp. AiPs1
GACCAGGCCGCCCCGACCGCCCAGCCGGCCCAGCCCGCCGGTCGGGGGCCGCGGGATCGGCTCCGCCGCCGTCGGGGGGAGCTGCGTCGGCGCGCCAAGCAGGTAGGACAGCGACACCGCCGCGATGCTCTGCGCGGTCAGCATGGCGACCAGGATGATCACCTGGAACCGGGCGGCGGCGGCCGGCGAGGCGCCGCCGAGCAATGCGCCGACGAAGGTCCCGGGCAGCGAGACGAGCCCGACGGTGCGGGTCTGGTCGAGCGGCGGTACGAGCGCCTCGGCGACGCTCTCGCGGGCGATGTCGGCGACGGCCTGCCGCGGCGTCGCGCCGAGCGCCAGCCACGCCTCCACCTCGTCGCGGCGGCGGCGCAACCCGTCGGCGAGCCGGCGGCCGGTGAGCGTGCAGGCCGTCATCGTCCCGCCGACGACGCTGCCGGCGAGGGCGACGAGGTTGCGCACGGTCGCCTCCACCGCGCCGACGGCGAAGACCAGGCCCAGGGCGACCGTGGCGCCCAGCAGGCAGGACACCCCGACCCGGCGGACGACCGCCGGGAAGCCGACCAGCCGGCGCGACGCGGTCCCCACCGCCGCCGTCAGCATGACGGCGAGCACGGCGGCCGCGGCCGGCGGTGCGGCGAACACCCCCCGCAGCGCGAGACCGATCAGCGCGAGCTGGGCCACCGCGCGGGCCGACGCGGTCAGCACGTCCCGGCGCCGCGGCACCCGTGCCCAGGTCAGGCAGGCGACCGCCACGGCGAGCAGCAACGCGAGGCCCACGACAAGCCGCAGGTTCGCCTCGACGCTCACCCGGGCCCCCCGTCACGTGGTCGACGTCCACGACGGTCACGCTCCTGGCCGCATCATTCACCCGGCGAAGGATCCGGCAGATACCGCCGGGGACAACGCGCCGAGCAGCTCGACCGTGCGGGCCCACTCCGCCGCCCCGGTGATCTGCAGGTTGGCCAGGATGTGCGTCGCTCCCTCGGCGGCGAGCCGGCCGAGTTCCCGCTCGACCTGGCGCTCGTCGCCGATGATCGCCACCTCCGCCGCGGCGGCCACCCCCTCCCGGTCCAGCATCGCCCGGTAGGAGGGGATGGACTCGAACAGCGCCAGCGACCTGGCCGCGCGCTCGCGCACCTCGTCCGGGTGGTTGGTGACGCAGACGGGCAGGCCGACGACGATCTCGGGAGCGGCTCGCCCCGCGGCGGCGCCGGTGATCGCCGGGACGATGTGCTCACCGACGGTGCGCACTCCCGCCAACCAGGTCACGGTGCCGTCCGCGACCTCGCCGGCGACGCGCAGCATGGCGGGGCCGAGCGCGGCGAGCAGCACCGGCGGCGGCTGGGCGCCCGGCACGGACACCGCACCGACCGCCGTCCAGAACTCACCGCAGTGGGCGACCTCCTCGCCGCGCAGCAGGGGACGCAGGACCGTGAGGTACTCGCGCATCCGCCGGGCGGGGCGGTCGGTCGGCAGGCCGAACATCGCGTCGGTCATCATCCCGATCCCGGCGCCGATTCCCAGGGTGAACCGGTCGCCGAGGGCGGCCTGCGTGCTGAGGGCCTGGCCGGCCAGCACCAGCGGATGGCGAGCGGGCACGGGCAGCACGGCGGTGCCCAGCGCGATCCCGGGCACCCGGCTGCCGACCAGCCCGAGCGTGGTCAGCGCGTCCCAGCCGAGTGCCTGCGCGAACCACGCCGTGGCCAGGCCCGCCTCGGCCGCCGCCCGCACCTGGCCGACGATCTCCGGCAGGCCGACCGGACCCCGAATCTCACCTACCGCGATGCCGATGCGCATGTCACTCCCTGTCCCCAGCTTGCGAGGCCCCGGCCCTACGTCGCCGGCGGGGCCGGGGTGCGAGCGCGACCCGACCGCCGACCGCCGACCGCCGACCGGAGAGCCTCTCCGTTTACCGGCGCGGCTAGAATATGGAGAACCTCTCCACTTGGCAACGGGGGAAAGCGGATGACGGACGACCGCGCCTCGCAGCGGCCGCGACGGGCCGACGCCCGCGACAACCGGGAGCGGATCCTGCGGGCGGCCCGCGCGGCGTTCGCCGAACACGGCCCGCGCGCCTCGCTGAACCGGATCGGCGCGGCGGCGGGAGTCGGTGCGGGAACCCTCTACCGGCATTTCCCGTCCGAGCAGGCGCTGCTCGTGGAGATCATCCGTGCGGACGTCGACGCCCTGTGCGCCACCGGTCGGGACCTGGCCGACGAGCCGGACGCGGCAGGCGCGCTGCGCGACTGGCTGCGCGCGGTGGCCCGGCACGCCACGGCGATGCGTGGCCTGGTCGCCACCCACATGGCCACGGTCTCCCGACCCGGCACCGACGCCACCCTCGCGGCCTGCCATGACGCCATCCGCGCGACCGGGGCAATCCTGCTCAACCGCGCCAGGAACCATGGCGCGGCGCCGCCGACGGTCGACATCGGTGACCTGCTGACGCTGGCGAACGCGCTCGCCTGGGCCAGCGAGCAGGCAGCCGACGACCCGGGCCTGCTCGATCGACTGCTGGACCTGGCCCTCGCCGGGCTTGACGCCTGACGCTCCCACGATTGCCCGGACACCCGGACGGATCGCGCGTCCGAGGTGGACCGGCTGTCAGCAGGTGGCCGAGGCGGGTACTCGCCGCATGTGGGCGACCATCCGCGCGACCGGCCGAGCGGGGTTCGCGGCGGGGCCGGCGGCGATCCAGGCGGTGAGGTCGGGCAGGTCGGGGGTGCGACCGGTGGCGGCGCGGATCCGCTCGCCGAGCGCCAGCAGCGCTTCGGGATGGTCGAGGCAGAGGCGTCGTTCCAGTCCACCGCCGACCCGGGCGGCGTGGATCAACGCCAGCCCGGCGAAGGACTCCACCCGTCCCGGCCGCTCGCGCAGCTCCCGGCGGAACTCGACCGCCGCGCGGGCGATGTCGCCGGCGACGGCCGCCAGATCCCCGGCCGTGGCCGCGCCGGGCAGGTGCAGGTCGGCCCGGGGC
>NZ_JAMQQF010000673.1 GCF_023716945.1 Frankia sp. AiPs1
GCTCGCTGCTCACCGCCCCGCGTCGGGCCGGGCTGGGCCGGCGTCCCCTGCCGGGTCGCAGGTTCCTGTTGGGCCGCAGGTTCCTGTTGGGCCGCAGGCTCCTGCCGGGTCGCAGGTTCCTGCCGGGTCCCGGCTTCCGGCCGGGCCGGACGTGCCGCCTGGGCCCGACGTTCCTCGTCCGGCGCGTCGACCAGGGCCTCGTCGCGGGAGCCGCCGGACTCCCGGGAGTGATCGCCGGGCCGCGGTCCGTTCGGCGAGACGGCCGGCGGGGGCGGCGCGGGGATGTCGCCGGTGGCCGCGAGGGCATCCGCGACTGCCCGGACCAGGGCCAGTGTGTCGGCGGACACGCTCACCTCACCGTGGTCCAAGCCGACGAGAAAGCCGAGTAGTCGGCCGTCCGTGGGGATCACCGGCATCGCGAGATAACTGTGCACCCCCAGTTGGCGATGCTCGGCCGTGTCGGCCGCGGGGTGCCCCGGGCCGACCCCGGTCGCCGTCGCGGGCGCACCGTCGAGCATGCGCGCGATGATGCTGTCCGCCCGGGGATAGTGGGTTCCCTCGCCGAGATCGGCGAAGGTTCCGGTCACACGGAGATAGCTCGCAGTCGTCGCAGATACCACGACGAAACAGGCTGTCTCCATCCGGTCCAGGGCGCGAACGGCCCGCAGCGCGGCATCGACGGTGCTCCACGCCTGTTCTGAAGGTGCTGACGACACAGGCCGAACTCTCCCACAAACTTCACGGGCAGTGACGGACACCGTCCCACGAGCCGGCCGCGTGTGCGGTGGGAAGGTAAGAACTCCCGGGATGTTGTTGCTCTACGTATCCGTTATGCGGCAGAAGTGACCTTCTCGGTGACCTGGCGGACGCTCGGGTTCGTCATCACAGTGCCATCGGGAAAGAGCACGGTCGGTACGGTCGCGTTCCCGTTGTTCGCATCGCGGACAAGTTGCTCTGCTGTCGGGTCGTTCTCGATATCAACGGTCTTGTACTCGACCCCGGCGCGGTCGAGTTGGCTCTTCAGCCGAACGCAGTAGCCGCACCAGGAAGTCGTGTAGATCGTGGGCACGAAAGGGCCTCCAAGCCACTGGGACGCAACGGTTGGTGTAACAGCGTCGTGCCTGCGACGCTTCCCGGCGAGGCTGAGGACTACCGTGTCGGGGGATGTCCGGATCGCCTGCCCCCGCCGCGCGGGCCGCCCCCGCCCCCGGGGGCGCAGACCTGCTCGCCGAGCTCGATCCCGAGCAGCGGGCCGCGGCCGACGCCCCCCTGGGACCGGTCTGCATCCTCGCCGGTGCCGGTACGGGCAAGACGCGCACCATCACGCACAGAATCGCCCACATGGTCGTGGACCGGGGGGTTGGCTCCGGCCAGATCCTCGCCGTGAGCTTCACGACCAGGGCGGCGGGGGAGCTGCGCGGCCGGCTGCGGGCCATGGGCGTGCCCGGCGTGCAGGCACGTACGTTCCATTCGGCGGCGTTGCGGCAGTTGCAGCACTTCTGGCCGGCCGTGGCCGGCGGACCGCTGCCCCGGCCCGAGTCCAGCAAGATCCCCAACATGGCGCGCGCCGCGGGGCGCCTGCGGCTGAGCCCGGACCGCACCGAGCTGCGCGACCTGACCGCCGAGGTCGAGTGGGCCAAGGCCAGCCTCGTCGGGCCCGCGGACTACGCCCGGATGGCGGCGGCCGGCGGCCGGGAGACCGCCACCCCGGCGCAGACCGTCGCCCGGCTCTACGCCGCGTACGAGGAGGTCAAGCGGGAGGCCGGCGTCGTCGACATGGAGGATCTGCTGCTGCTCACCGCGGCCATGATCGAGGAGCACGACTGGGTCGCCACCGAGGTCCGCTCCCGGTACCGCCACCTCGTCGTCGACGAGTACCAGGACGTCAACGCCTTGCAGCAGCGCGTGCTCGAGGCCTGGCTCGGCGAGCGCGACAGCCTCTGCGTCGTCGGTGACCCGCACCAGACCATCTACTCGTTCGCCGGCGCCTCGCCTCGCTACCTGCTCGACTTCCCCCGCCGCCACCCGGACGCGGCGGTCGTCCGGCTCGTGCGGGACTACCGGTCGACCCCGCAGGTCGTGGGGCTGGCGAACCGGCTCGTGCAGGCCGCGCCCGGGACGAGGCTCGTCGCCGCCGTGCCCGACGGCCCGCCGCCGGTGTGGCTGGAGTGCGACAGCGAGGCCGACGAGGCCGCCGCCGTCGCCGGTCGCATCCGCGCCCTGATCGCCCGCGGGACGCCGGCCAGCCGCATCGCCGTGCTGTACCGGATCAACGCCCAGTCCGAGGCATACGAGGCCGCACTCGGCGCGGCCGGCATCGCCTACCTCGTCCGGGGCGGCGAGAAGTTCTTCGCCCGCACCGAGGTGGTCGCGGCCATGCGGCTGCTGCGGGCCGCCCTGCGCTCGGCCGACACCGACCGGCCCGCCGGGCTGGCCGACACCGTCGCGGACATCCTCGGCGCGTTGCACTGGCGGGCGGACCGGCCCTCAGCCGGATCCGGCGCGGAGCGGGAGCAGTGGGAGAACCTCGCCGCCCTGCACCGCCTGGCCGCCGACCTCGCCGCCCGTTCCCCGCAGGCGGGCCTCCCCGAGTTCGTCGCCGAGCTCGCCGATCGCGTCACCCACGAGCACCAGCCCACCGTCGAGGGGGTGACGCTGTCCACGCTGCACGCCGCGAAGGGCCTGGAATGGGACGCGGTGTTCCTGGTGGGACTGGCCGACGGCACGCTGCCGCTCGTCCACGCGAAGACCGCCGAGCAGATCGCCGAGGAACGCCGCCTGCTGTATGTGGGCGTGACGCGGGCCCGTACCCACCTCGTCCTGTCCTGGGCCCTGGCCCGCGCCGACGGGCGGCGCTCGCGGCGCCCGTCCCGCTTCCTCGACGACCTGCGGCCGGTGCGCCGTGGCCTCGGCCTCGGCCCGGCCGTCAG
>NZ_JAMQQF010000674.1 GCF_023716945.1 Frankia sp. AiPs1
GGCGTTCGGAGACACCGTCGGGCCGCGCGGGTCGCGGCGCCGCGTGCCGGGCCGCGCCGGGCCCGGCGGGGACCGGATCAGACTCGTCGCTGGGCGACCCTCACCGAGGGCACGTACGTCCCCGCGACCAGGGAGGCTCGATGGCGATCGTGCTTGGACCGAACCAGTTCGGCAAGGCGGAGATCCGTCTCGTCCACGTGGACCGCACGGGTCCGGTGCATCAGCTCACCGATCTGAACGTGTCCACCGCGCTTCGCGGCGACTTCGCCGCGGCGCACCTGACCGGCGACAACTCCCACGTCCTCACCACCGATGCGCAGAAGAACACCGTCTACGCCTTCGCGCGGGAGCATGGAATCGGCCAGATCGAGGATTTCGCGAGCCGACTCGGCCGGCATTTCGTCGACTCCTTCCCGTGGATCGACGGGGCCCGGATAGAGATCGAGAAATACCATTGGAATCGGATACAGGTCGGTGGGGCGCCGCATGACCACGCATTCAGTCGGGCCGGTGGGGAAAGACGGACGACGGTCGTCACGGTGGACGGCGACGCCGCGTTCGTCGTTTCCGGACTCGCCGGGCTGGTCGTGCTCAAGTCGACCGGTTCGGAGTTCTGGGGATTTCCCCGGGACAACTACACGACGCTGGCCGAGACCACCGACCGCATCCTCGCGACCGAGGTGACGGCCCGCTGGCGTTACATCGGGGCCGATCATGACTTCGGACCGCTGTTCGACGGTGTCCGCGAGACGCTGGTCAGCACGTTCGCCGACGTCCACAGCCTGGCGCTGCAGCAGACGCTCTACCGGATGGGCGAGGCGGCCCTGACCGCTTTCCCCCAGGTCGCCGAGGTCCGGATGTCGATGCCGAACAAGCATCACTTCCTGGTCGACCTCGAGCCGTTCGGTCTGGACAACCCGGACGTCGTCTACCAGGCGCCGGACCGTCCCTACGGGCGGATCGAGGGGACGGTGCTGCGCGACGACGCGCCCGACCCGGGCCCCAGCTGGCAGGCCGTCCCCGGCTTCTGCTGACTCACGAACGGCCCAGACCCGCTCAGGCCCCGGCGCCCCAGCCAGGCTCGGCGCCCGCCTGGGCCCAGGCGGCCGCTCAGGCCCAGGCGCCGCTCAGGCCCAGGCACCCGCTGCCGAGGCGCCTGCTGCCGAGGCGCCCGCCCGACACAGCGCGAGCCGGTCCGCCGGGGCGACGGCCAGGGTGCGGGCCGCGTCGCCGTCGCGGACCGCGATCGCGGCCATGCCCGCGGCGTCCACGTAGAGCACCAGCTCGCCGGGTGCCACCGACCCGAACGTCACCCCGACCGCCAGCTCGGTCGCGGAGGTTCCGCCGGCCGCGCCGAGCGATGGACCGGCGTCGGGGGTGGCGGCCCAGACCAGCGCCCGGCCGGACGGTCGCAGCCCGGCCTCGGCGAGCAACGGCCCCTCGGCGGCGAGCTGGACGTTGCCGAAGGTGTCGACGAGCAGCACCTCGGCCTCGAGCACCCCGTCCGATCGCAGCCGGGCGTGCGGGGCGGGCAGGCGGACGAGTGTCGCCGGGTCGAGCGGCGCGCCAAGCGCCGTCAGTTCCGTCCCCCGGGCGAGCTCGGCGGCGGCGGGTGCGAACACGTCGCGGCCGTGGAACGTCGCGGGCGCCGCAGCCGGCACCGGCAGTGTCACCGCCGCCTCGACGCCGCCGAGCCGCTCGGCCGCCGCGATCAGCAGACCATTGTCGGGGCCGACGAGGTGCCCGCCGGCCGCGCGCACCGCCACCGCCCGGCGCGCCGTACCCACTCCCGGGTCCACCACCGCCAAGTGCACCCCGCGCGGCAGCGAGTCGACGGTCTGGGCGAGCACCGCCGCCGCGCGGCGCACATCGCCCGGCGGCACGAGGTGGGTGACGTCGACGATGCGGGCCGTCGGCACCATCCGCAGGATCACCCCATGGCACGCCGCCACAAAACCGTCCGCGAGACCGTAGTCCGTGGTGAAGCTGACGAAGGTCACCGCGCCGGGGCGTCGGCCGCGGGATCGGGATCAGCCCGCGCGGAGGGTTCAGCAGGCGACGAAGCACCGGCGGGCTCCGCGTCGGCCGGATACTCGGAGGCCGCGTCCGCCGTCGCGGACCACGCGCCGCCCGGCGCCGCCGAGGGTCGGCCGTGCACCCAGCCCGCGTCGTCGACCCAGCCGTCGCTGTCGACCACGCGGTGGGGATCGGCGGTCAGCGCCGCCGGCGCGTCCTGCACCGCCCGCACCGGATCGAAGGTGGCGGGTCGGTCGCGCTCGGGGGGCGGGCCGCCGTTGGCCACGACGACCGCGACCCAGGGCAGGATGACGGCGATCGCGACCGCGATGAACCGCAGCCAGCCGTGGAAGGCGACCACGGCGAGCACGAAGCAGACGACCCGGAGCAGCATCGAGGCCAGGTAACGCCGCTCCCGGCGGTGGATATCGGACTGCCGGGACCGACCGGCGGACGTGATGAGCACCGTCTCCCGGCGTTTGAACATCACCTGTGCACCTCGATTGGTTCTCTCTGTCCGGTTCGTCCCCGCCCGCGCCCGCCCTGCCCCTCCCAATATCCTCCTCACCCGGTCGCGGGGAAAACGGCCGTGATCGGGCGCTGCACCCCGCCATGGGCCCGGCCCACCCCGGTCCGCGACCGCTCGGCCCGGGCGATGCTTTCCAGCACGAAGCTGTGCGGGAACGTTCACGTATCGGTCGGCTGGCCGTCCGCGGGACGGCTCCATGCCCTGTCACCGTCCTCGGTGTGCGCGTAGCCGTGATCACCGAGTCGTTCCTCCCCCACGTCGACGGGGTGACGAACACGGTGTGCCGAGTCCTGGAGCATCTACGCGACCGCGGGCACGAGGCGATGGTCGTCGCGCGGGCCCGGGCACCGGGGGCCCGGCCCACCGCCCCCCGCG
>NZ_JAMQQF010000675.1 GCF_023716945.1 Frankia sp. AiPs1
AGGCCGACCCGGCGCACCGCGTCGGACACGCCGACTTGCAGGTAGACGACCCGGTGGCCGGCGAGCAGCGCCCTGGTGTCGGCGTCGAGGACGGCCCCGCCGCCGAGGGCGACGATCCCGCGATGCTCGGCGAGCGCGGCGGCCACCGCCCGCGCCTCCGCGGCCCGGAAGTACTCCTCGCCGAACTCGATGAAGATGTCGGCGACGCTGCGGCCGAGCTCCGCCTCGACGTCCGCGTCGGTGTCGCGGAACCCGACGCCCCACCGCTGCGCGAGCCGGGTTCCCACCGTGGTCTTGCCCGCGCCGGGCGCCCCGACCAGGACCGCACGCGGCCCGGCCGACGCCGCCGACGCCGCCTCCCCAGTCATGATCCTGTTACCCCGTCTGCAGTTGTGCCCGATGACCGGTGGACGACCCGATCAGCGGATGCCCCGACTCGGTGGTGGTCGCGTACCAGTGGATGTCCCGAGCGGCGGATGACCGCCGCGTCAATGGATGACCAGGGACTTCAGGTACCCCTCGCAGTTGCGCCGGGTCTCCTCCACCGAGTCGCCGCCGAACTTCTCCAGGGCCGCGTCGGCGAGCACGAGCGCGACCATCGCCTCGGTGACGACGCCCGCGGCGGGCACCGCGCACACGTCCGACCGCTGATTGATCGCGACCGCGGCCTCGCCGGTGGTCACGTCCACGGTGGCCAGCGGCCGGGTGAGCGAGGAGATCGGCTTCATCGCCACCCGGACTCGCAGGGGCTCGCCGGTGGTCATGCCGCCCTCGACGCCGCCGGCCCGGTCGGTGGCGCGCCGCACCCGCCGGCCCACTCCGCCGACCGGCTCGATCTCGTCGTGCGCCACCGAGCCGCGCCGGCGCGCCGTGGTGAATCCGTCGCCGAACTCGACGCCCTTGATCGCCTGGATGCCCATGAGCTCGCCGGCGAGGCGCGCGTCGAGGCGGCGGTCGCCGTGCACGTAGCTGCCGAGCCCCGGCGGGCAGCCGTAGGCCAGCACCTCGACGATGCCGCCGAGGGTGTCGGAGTCGGCCTGGGCGGCGTCGATCTCGGCCACCATCCGCTCGCTGCTCGCCTGGTCGGCGCAGCGGACGGGGTCGGCGTCGACCGCCGCGAGCGAGGTGGGCGCGGGCAGGCCCGGCGGGACCTCGGCGGCGCCGATCGCGACGACGTGGGACAGGATCTCGATGCCGTATGCCTGGCGAAGCAGCGCCTTGGCCGCCGTGCCGAGCGCGACCCGCGCGGCCGTCTCGCGGGCGCTGGCGCGCTCCAGCACCGGGCGGGCGTCGTCAAAGCCGTACTTCTGCATGCCGGCGAGGTCGGCGTGACCCGGCCGGGGCCGGGTGAGCGGGGCGTTGCGGCCCAGGCCCGCGAGCGCGGCCGGGTCAACCGGGTCGGGCGACATGACCCGCTCCCACTTCGGCCACTCGCTGTTGCGGACGACGACGCTGATCGGACCGCCGAGCGAGACGCCGTGGCGCAGGCCACCGAGCAGCTCGACCACGTCCCGCTCGAAGCTCATCCGGGCCCCACGGCCGTGCCCGAGCCGCCGGCGGGCGAGTTCCGCGGAGATGTCGTCACTGGTCACCCGGATACCCGCGGGCAGCCCCTCGACCGTGGCCACCAGGGCGGGACCGTGCGACTCCCCGGCAGTCAACCAACGCACCATGCCCCCAGTCTTTCACGACCACCGACGGAGCACGTCGCGTCAGGAGCTACGGGTCACGTCCACCGCCACCGAGACACCCGGGCCAGGCCGCTGCGGCCAGCTCCGGTCAGCCGCTGCGGTCAGCCGCTGCGGCCTGCTCCGGTCAGCCGCCGCCGGCCAGGACCGCCAGCAGGGTTCCGGTCAGCAGGAACGGCCCGTAGGCGAGCCGGTCGTGCCAGCCGGCCCGGCGGGCGGCGAGCAGCACGAGCGCCGCCACCCCGCCGAGAACCACCCCGGCGAACATCCCGAACACCACGCTCGACCAGCCCAGCCAGCCCAGCGCCCCGCCGAGCAGGCCCACCAGCTTGACGTCGCCCCGGCCGAGGCCGGCGCCCGGCAGCCGGTACAGCGCCAGGAAGGCCAGCCAGCAGGCGGCGCCGGCCAGCACCGCCCGCAGCAGGCGATCCGGCGCGTCATCGACCAGCGCGGCGGCCCCGAACAGCACGGCCAGCACCGAGTAGGACGGCAGCACCAGGTGGTCCGGCAGCCGGTGCACCCGCACGTCGATCGCGGCCAGCCACACGCCGACCACCCCGAGGTACAGATAGGCCGGTAACCAGCCAGGATGACGGTGCAGGACGGTGGTCACCGCGGCCACCACCACCGTCGTAGCGATCCCCAGGGCCACCCTCCCGGGAGCGGCGCGGTGCGGCTCGGCTCCGTCCGGTGCGGGCACCCCCGCCACCACCCGGTGCCCGACCGGCATCGCCACCGCGAGCGCCACCAGCGCCATCAGCAGGCTGAGCCCGAACATCACCCGCCGGCGGGGCCGGCACCGTCGGTGTCGGAGCCGGCGACGACCTTCGCGTTCATGCGTTCGTCGAGGGCGGCCTGGCCGGCGGTCAACAGCACCCGGGCGGGAACGCGCCGGCCCGTGAAGTGCTCGACCTGCCCGACGGCCTGGGCGGCGAGGATCTCCAGGCCGCTGGCGACGCGGGCGCCGGCCCGGTAGGCGGCGGCGGCCAAAGCGGTCGGCCACGGGTGGTAGAGCAGCTCGACAAGCTGGCTGGACGCCGGCCAGCGGCGGGTCGCGAGGGGGTCGGTCGCGCCGGCGGGGGTGGTGGCGATGACGAGGTCCGGGCCGGTGGGCAGGCCGGTGGCGAGCAGCTCCCAGGGCAGCGCCGTCACCTCGACGCCCAGGCGGGCGCCGATCCGGGCCACCTCCGCGATCGCCGCGGGGCGGCGCGCCACCACGGCGACGTGCGGGC
>NZ_JAMQQF010000676.1 GCF_023716945.1 Frankia sp. AiPs1
TGCTGGACGCCGCCGCGCCAGCCGACGGGCCGCAGCCAGCGGGCGAGTGGGTGCCCGACGAGGTCGGCGCCGCCGTGACCGCCGCGATGGGCGAGGCGCTGCGCAACGTTCAATCCCACGCCGGCACCGGTGACGCCCGGGTTCGCGCCCGGGTCGGCCCCGGCCGGCTGGAGGTGTCCATCATCGACCGGGGACGCGGGTTCCGGCCGGCGGAGCTGGCCGTGGACAGCCGCCGCCTCGGGTTGCGGCACTCCGTCTCCGCCCGGATGGCGGCCGTGGGTGGCTCCGCCGAGATCTGGTCCGAACCCGGCCAGGGCACCCGGATCACGCTGCGGTGGGAACTGTCGCCGCCGGCCGCGGAAACGGCCTGCGCCGACCTCCTGGAGGAGCAGTTCGCCGCCGCGGCGCGCCGGGCGTTCGCCCTCGCGGTGGTCGTGGGCTGGCTTGCCGCACTCATCCCGGTCATCGTGCACCGGGACGAGGCCCGGTCGATGCCGGCCGGCGTGGCGATCTGGCTGACGACCGCCCTGGTCATCGGGTTGGCGGCCCGGGTCGTCGCCCGCCGGCCGCTGGGCCGCGGGGAGTCGGTCGCCGTGCTGCTGGCGGCCGTCGCCGGCGCGGTCGCCGGTGCGGTCAACACGGTGGAACCTCCCGGTGAACTGGTCGTGAGCTGGGGCACCACCATGATTAATCCGCTGCTCGTGGCGCTCGCGATGCTGTCCCGGCCGCAGCGGGAGCGTTACGCCGCCGCCGGGTTGGCGACGGTGGCCATGGTCGGCATCGTCGTCGGCCTCGGCTGCAGGTACGACCCGCTGGTGCTCGCCAGACTGGCCGCCGCGGTGTACGCGCAGTGGATCATGCAGGTACTGGTCACGATGTTCGGGCCGGTCCTGCGGGCCAGTGCGCAGGAGCGGGCGCGGGCCGACGATCTGGAGGCCGACCTGACCAGCCGGCGGGTGCTGGACCGCACCGTCCGCCGGGACCGGCGCCGGCGGCTCGACGAGCTGGACGCGCGGTTCCTGCCGCTGCTGCGCGACATCGCCGCCGGCCGGAGTGATCCAAGCCGGCCGGAGGTGCGTGCCCTGTGCACGGCGCGCGCCCGGGCGCTGCGCCGGGATCTCGTCGGTGCCGGCCTCGCCGCGCTGCGCGATCTGGCCGGTCCGATCGAGCAGGCCGAGGCTCGGGGCATCGCCGTGACCGTCCAGACGGACGGCGACCTGTTCGGCCTGCCCGAGCCGGTGCATCGGGAGTTCCTCGCCCGGATTTCGGCGGTGCTGGCCGCCGTCCGGCAGGGGCCCGTGGTCCTCACCGGCTACCTCGGGGCCGCGCAGGCGAGCGTCTACCTCACCTACCCGGCCCGCCGCGCCCCGGCCTCGCCCGTCCTGTCGGCCTCGCCTGTCCTGTCGGCATCCCCTGTCCTGTCGGGCTCGTCTGCCCTGCCGGGCTCGTCTGTCCGGCCGGTGCAGGGGGCGGCGGCCGACGCCCGGATTGGCGGGCGGCTCGAGGGACGGCGGGCTGGGGTACCGGCGAAGCCGGGACGACCCGTTCTCGCCGGGCCGACCCTGGCCGAGTTCGGCCGGGCGGGCGAGTTTGGCCCCGGCGGCTCGGGGCTGGTCCGCGCCGGCGGGACGATCGGCGAGGGCGTCGCCTGCATCGAGATGCACTGGTCCGCGACCATCGAGGCCAGTCCCGCCGGCTCTGCCCACCCCGCCGGCCCTGCCAGTCCCGCCGGCCCGGACGATCAGGCGACGGTCCCCTCCGCGCGGATCGGATCTTCCGGCGGGTCCGGGCCGGTAGACGGGCTCGACGGTGGGTCGGAGGGTCCCGGCGGATCCGGCGGGGAGGCGGTCAGCGCGCCATCGCGTGGTCGAACAGCCGGGTGGCGGCGGCGAGCGCCGCGCGACGCTCGGCGGGAACGAGACCGATCCGCGAACGGCGGTCCAGCAGGTCCGCCGGATCGAGCGCTCCCTCATGGCACACCGCGAACAGCAGCTCCGCCCCCGTGACCGGCACACCGTCGACGATCGGCGCGAGCAGCCCGGGGTCGTCGTTGGCGCCGGCGAGCACTCGTGGTGCCTCAGTGCCGTACCGCTCGACCAGCCGGCGCGGTGCCTCGACCGCTGCCAGCACCGATCGCGGCGCGGCGCCGACGAGCCCGAGCCGCCGGGTTCGGCAGGGGCCGGCGGTCAGCTCGCCGGCCGCGATGGCCGCGTCCACGGCGTCGGCGGCCATCCGTCGGTAGGTCGTGAGCTTCCCGCCGACGACGGTGACCAGGCCGCCCGGGTCGGTGCGGACGAGATGGCGCCGGGACAGGTCCGCGGTGCGCCCCAGGCCGGCGACGTCGGGACTGGACCGGCCGCCGGATCGGGGGTGGCCGCCGCGCCGGGGGTGGTCGTCGGGCCGGGGGTGGTCGTCGGGCCGGGGGTGGTCGTCGAGAAGAGGGCGGTCGTCGAGAAGGGGGCGCAGCCCGGCGAATGCGCCGAGCAGGTCGGCGCGGTCCAGGGGGGCGGCGAGCACAGTCGACACGACGTCGACGAGCTCGGCGATCTCACTGTCATCAGGCTCGGGGACGTCGGTGATCCGATCGACCGGGACGTCGGTCAGCCCGACGTAGACTCGGCCGTCACCCTGGGGGAGCACCAGCGCGAACCGGTTGCGCTCACCCGGCATCGGCACGGACAGCGCCCCGCGGGCTCCGGCCAGGGCGTCCGAGCGCAGGACCAGATGTGTGCCGCGGCTCGGTCGCAGCCGGATGCCGGGTGTCAGAGCCGGGGCCCAGACGCCGGTGGCGTTCACAACGGTCCGGGCGCGCAGCCGGATCTGGTCCCCGGTGCGCTCATCGCGGGCGATCACCTCGAAGCCGCGGCGCCGGGCGGCCGCCGCGACGCGACACGCCGATGACCTCC
>NZ_JAMQQF010000677.1 GCF_023716945.1 Frankia sp. AiPs1
GCGGCGGGCCGCGGGGTCCACCCGGACGGCATCGGCTTCGGCGGGTGGGTGCGCAGGTGCGGGCGGTGCTGTCCCACCAGTCCCACCAGCCCCGCCTGGCAGGGGCGGCGTCTCGATGGTCGGCCCGGCCGCCGGCAGCGGCGCGGTCACGGCCATGATCTCTGGCCAGAAGCGGCTCAGGGTGGCGCGGACCTGTGCGCCGGTGGGCAGCAGGGGGACCGGCGGCCGCGCCCACGCGCCCGGACCACGCCGCACCGCGGCGAGGCCGGCGGCGAGGTCGGCGAGCGTGCAGTCGGTCACAGCCCGGCTCCGGAGGATGCAGTCGCGACAGGACGGGCCGGCAGGCCCGGTGCACGTGAGGGCGCAGGTAGCTGAGTGTAGCCGCAAGACGAACGCGCGGCAGTCGTAGATCGAGGCCGTGCCCGTCCCGGCCTCCGGCCCGGCCTCCGTCGCGACCACCGGAAGGCGCCGCGTGCCGGACTTACCATCGGGTCATGGACGAGGACGGGGCGGGACCGGCGGAGCCCGGCGCCGGGAGCGCACGGATCACCCTGCTCACCCGGGTGGGCTGTCATCTGTGTGACACCGCGCGGGCCGCGATCGTGCGGGTGGCGGAGCAGGAGCGGGTCGGGTGGCGCGAGGCGGACGTCGATGCCGATCCGCGGTTGGCCGACGAGTTCGGCGACCGAGTGCCGGTCATCCTGGTCGACGGCCAGGAGCACGGTTACTGGCGGGTTGAGGAGGACCGACTGCGGCGGGCGCTGGCTGGACGCCGGTGGTCCTTGCGTTTCGGCGGGGGTCGCTGATCCGCTGGTCGGGCTCTCCCCGGCACTTCGTGAATCCCTTCACGAAGTCGTACACTGCCCGTCGACAGCCGACTTGTGCCGCCGGCAACCGCATGCGGAGGGCCGGCGGGGCCACGGATTCGGGCCCACAGCTCCGGGCGGCGACGCGCGCCCGCAGATCGGAGCCGCGGATGAGCCAGCCCCGGCGTCGCCCAGCGGTGATCCGGCGACGAGCCCGCAGTGAACCTCAGTCCGGCCGCTCCGTGGTGCCGGAGGCCACGGTCGCCCGGCTGCCCCTTTACCTCCGGGTACTGAGCACGCTCGCGGAGGGCGGGGTTCACACTGTGTCCTCGGACACCCTGGCCGCCGCCGCCGGCGTCACCCCGGCGAAGGTCCGTAAGGACCTGTCCCACCTTGGCTCCTACGGGACGCGGGGCGTCGGTTACGAGGTCGACGTCCTGCTCGACTGCATCGCCGCGAAGCTCGGCCTCACCGAGGACCGCTCGGTGGTGCTCGTCGGCGTCGGCAACCTCGGTCACGCCCTGGCCGGATACGGCGGGTTCCATGCCCGCGGCTTCCGTATCGTGGCTCTGGTCGATGCGGATCCGGACCGGGTCGGCGAACGGGTCGGCGCGGTGATCGTCCGTCCCGTTGACGAGCTGGAGCGGGTCATCGCCGATTGTGCGGTCACGATCGGAGTGATCTGCACTCCGGCGGCCGCGGCGCAACAGGTGTGTGACCGGCTGGTCGCCGCGGGGGTCACGAGCATTCTCAACTTCGCCCCCACGGTGCTGTCGGTGCCGGAAGGGGTAGACGTGCGTAAGGTCGACCTCGCCGTGGAACTTCAGATCCTCTCGTTTCATGAGGCGCGCAAGCGTCCATCGCCGCCCGAGGGGTCGCCCGGCGGGCCCACGCTCTCCGACGCCGCGGCGAGCCCCGGCGGGGCTTCGCCGTCTGGCGGCTGGCCCGACCGGGCCCGCCAAGCACCTCCTGGCCTTCCCTCCGTCGGGCCCGCGGCGGAGGGGCGCTCGGCCCGTCAGGTGCCGGTCGCTGAGGTGCCGGTTGCTGAGGTGCCGGTTGCCGAGGTGCCGGTTGCCGAGGTGCCGGTGCGTCAGGTGCCGGTCGGTGAGGTGTCGGCGGGTGAGATCCCGGGGCGCGGCGGCGAGACGTCCCTCGCGGTGGGCAGGAGCGGGCTGCCGTTCCCGGCTGGGCCGACGCCTCGAACAGACAGGATGAGGACCGAGACGGATGAGGTCGTGCGGGTGACTCGTCAGGTGGGACAGACGCGGCCGGCGCAGGCGGTTCGTCAGGTCGGGCCGGTTCCGGAGAGCCGGGCCGGGCAACCGGCACCGCACCGGGCCCATGTCGGTGAGCCGTCCCCGCCGACCCGCGGCACCCCACCGGGTGCGCAGGCACTGCTCGCCGGCAACCGTCGGTGGGGTCTGGCCGGGGGATTCACGCAGGGTCTGGCGGGGGGTGGGGTGTCGTGAGCCTGCTGGTGGTGGGCCTCAACCACCGGACCGCCCCGACCTCGCTGCTCGAGCAGGCGTCGGTGTCCGGCGACGACACCCCGAAGGTCCTGCACGATCTCGTCGCCGCGGCGCACGTCACCGAGGCGGTCGTGCTCTCGACCTGCAACCGGACCGAGATCTACGCCGACGTCGAGACCTTCCACGGCGGTGTGGCCGACATCTCCGACCAGCTCAGCCGGATCTGCGGGATCGATCTCGGTGATCTGGCCGGCCATCTGTATGTCCACCACGACGCCCGCGCGGTCGGCCACCTGTTCTCCGTGGTCTGTGGGTTGGACTCGATGCTCGTCGGCGAGTCGCAGATCCTCGGGCAGGTGCGCGGGGCGTTCCGGGCCGGGCAGTCGGCCGGGGTCGCGGGCAGCGCGCTGTCGGGGCTGTTCCAGTCGGCGTTGCGGGTCGGCAAGCGGGCCCACTCCGAGACGTCGATCGACGCCGCCGGTGCCTCGATCGTCGCGGTGGGCATCCGGCTGGCGGCCTCCAGCCTCGGGATCCTCAGCGAGGTGCCGGCCGTGCCGGTCGCGCCGCCAGGTGGGGCCGCAGGCGAGTTCGCGGGTGCCGGGGTGCTCGCGGCGCCCGTGGCCGAACC
>NZ_JAMQQF010000678.1 GCF_023716945.1 Frankia sp. AiPs1
GCCCGAGGCGGCCCGCGTCCCGACGGCCGGCCCGGGCGGCGGCCCGTCCGGGGCCTTCGACGTGCGGGCCGAGAACGCTCGCCCGGGGGCGGAGTGCGGCTTGAGCCAGCTCGGCCCACAGAGCGCGGTGGAAGGCTGGCTCGACCATGCCAGCATCACCGCCGGCACGCCGGTCCGGCTGTTCGCGTCGACCACGGCCCCCACGCTGACGGTCTCGGCCTTCCGCACCGGGTGGTACGGCGGACGGACCTGCCGCCTGATGACGACGGTCGGGCCACTGCCCGGCCGACGTCAGGCCGACCAGGCGCACAGCCCCGCCACCAACACGATCTCCGCGGCGTCCTGGTCGCCCACCGCGACCTTCGCCACCGCCTCCTGGCCGCCCGGCGACTACCTGTTCCGGTTGGACGCCTCCGACGGCAACCACCGGTACGTGCCGCTGACCGTCCGGGGGCCGTCCGCCGCGGGCCGGGTGGTGATCCTCAACGCGGTGACCACCTGGCAGGCCTACAACGCCTGGGGCGGATACAGCCTCTACCACGGTCCGCGCGGTTTCGCGGATCGGGCCAGGGTCGTCTCGTTCGACCGGCCGTACGACTACGGCGACGGCGCGGCGGACTTCACCGGCAACGAGGAGCCGCTCGTGGCCCTCGCCGAGCGCCTCGGCCTGCCGGTGTCCTACGCCACCGACCTCGACCTGCACGCCGATCCGCACCTGCTCGACGGCGCCCGGGCGGTGATCTCGCTGGGCCATGACGAGTACTACTCCCCGGCGATGCGGTCCGCGTTGACCGCCGCCCGCGACCGCGGCACGAACCTCGCGTTCCTCGGCGCGAACGCCGTGTACCGGCGGATCCGCCTCGACCCGTCGCCGCTGGGACCCGACCGGCTGGAGACCGCCTACAAGGTGGCGCAGGAGGATCCCCTGTACGGCCGCGACGACGCGCACATCACCGCCAACTGGCCCTCCCCGCCGAACGCGAGCCCGGAAAGCTCGCTGACCGGCGGGATGTACCAGTGCAACCCGGTCCACGGCGACATGATCATTGCCCGCCCGCAGTCCTGGCTGCTCGAGGGCACCGGGCTCACCGCGGGCGCCCACCTGCCCGGCCTGATCGGTTCCGAGTACGACCGGGTCGATCTCGCCTACCCCACCCCGCGGCCGATCGAGGTGATCGCCCACTCGCCGATCACCTGCCGCGGCGTCCATGACTTCTCCGACGTCAGCTACTACACGACGCCGTCCGGGGCGGGCGTGTTCGACAGTGGGACCAGCGCCTGGGTCTGCCCGCTGGCCGACGTCTGCGGGCCCGGCACCGGCGGCCTGGCCATCCAACGGGCGATCACCCAGATCACCACGAACCTGCTGACCGCCTTCGCCGCAGGTCCCGCCGGGCTGCGCCATCGGGCCGTCGATGCCGTCCCGGCCGAGGACCACGGCGGCACCGCGCCGGGGGAGAAGAACTGACCGGCCGGGCTCGGGCGCGGTAGCGGGGCCGGCCGTGTACCTGGCGGGGCGGGCCCCGCTGCCCAAGTCCGCCCGCAGCCGCAAGGGCGGCGTCGGCGCCGGCGACGGCCTGAACGGCGATGTCGATGCCAAGGCCGGCGAAAGCGCCAAAGCCGGCGTGAAAGCCGGCGCCGCTGTTGACGCCGGTGTCGCTGTCGGGGCCGGCGCGGGGAGCGCCGCACCCGCTGTTTCCGCCAACGTCCTGTTCCTCGGTTTGACGAGCCTGGTCACCGACCTGTCCGCCGAGATGGTGGCGTCGGTGCTGCCCCTGTACCTGACGGTGCGCCTGGGATTCAGCGCCCTGCAGTTCGGCGCCGCCGACGGACTGCTGCAGGTCGTCGCCGCGGTCACCGCGCTGGCCGGGGCGCTGCTCGCCGACCGGTGGCGGCGTTACCGCGAGGCCGCCGGCGCCGGGTACGCGCTGTCGGCGGCGTCCCGGCTGGGCCTGCTCGGAGCGCACGGCTGGCTGCCCGTGCTGGCCTGGCTCGGCACCGACCGGCTCGGCAAGGGCATCCGGACCGGTCCTCGGGACGCACTGCTCTCGCTGTCCGCGCCCCCCGGACGGCTCACCGAGGCGTTCGGGCTGCACCGGGCGTTCGACACCGGCGGTGCGCTGCTCGGCCCCCTGCTGGCCGTGGCCCTGCTCGGCGTCGCACCCGGTTCCTACTCGACGGTGTTCACCGCGGCGTTCCTCATCGCCGTCGTCGGCCTCGCGGTCCTGGCCCTGTTCGTGGAGAACCGCCGGCCCACGGACGCCGCACCGGTGGGGCCGGTGGAGTCGGTGGGGCGGGCAGGGCCGGCGAGGTCGGCGGAGGAATCGGCCGGTGGGGGGCCCCGCCGGCTGTGGACTCCCCTCGGTGAACTGTGGGCGAACCGTGCGCTGCGCCGACTGCTCGCGGTGGCGGCCCTGCTGAGCCTGCCCGCGGTGAGCGACTCGCTGCTGTTCCTGGCGCTGCGCCACCAGGCCGGCGTGGACAGCCGGCTGTTCCCCTCGCTGTTCGTCGCGGAGTCGCTGGTCTACCTGCTGTTCGCGGTGCCGATGGGCCGGCTGGCCGACCGCGTCGGCGCCGGGCGGGTGCTGCTCGGCGGCCAGGTGGCGCTCGGCTGCTGCTTCGCCGTCCTGCTCACCCCGGCCCCGCACGGGTGGACCGTGCTAGCGCTGCCCGTGCTGTTGGGGCTCTACTTCGCCGCCTCGGATGGCGTGATCGCCGCCTTGACCAGCCAGACCGTGCCCGCGTCGGCGCGCACGACGGGGCTCGCCCTCGTCGGTGTCGTACTGGCCGCCGGGCGGGGGGCCGCGACGCTCGGTTTCGGCGCGGTCTGGACCCGGTCCGGGCCGGGCGCCGCCCTCGCCGACGCGCTCGCCCACCTGCGTGCCCTGGAACGGCGG
>NZ_JAMQQF010000679.1 GCF_023716945.1 Frankia sp. AiPs1
GGCGCCGCCCGCCGCCGCGACGGCGCCCGCGTGCGCGAGCAGGGGACCGAGCAGGCCGTCGTCGTCGCCGTCGTCGGTGACCAGCGCCTGGGACACGCCGAGGCTGAGCACCATCGCGAGCATGCCGGCCCAGGTCTGCAGGGTGAGCAGCTCGCCCCGACCGGTGGGCCCCAGCGTCCGGGCCGCCAGGGCGCCGGTGGCGGTGCCCAGCACCAGGGTGGCGGCGTTGCCGGCGAGTACCGCGACGGTCGCCCGCGACAGCCTGGCCGTCGGGTCGGGACGGGTCACCGCGACCGCGCCGAGCGGCGCACGGCGGCGACCGCCCGGTGGAACCCGTCGATCGAGGCGTCGAGGTCGATGTCCGACACGGCCTTCTCGGACTCCAGCGCCATCGCGGCGAGCAGGTCGGGCCGGCGGCGCAGCTCGTCGAGGATGCCGGCGAGCGCGCCGACATCACCGACGGGGTGGATGCGGGCGTTGCGGCCGGGGCGCACGTCGTCGGTCGGGCCGATCGATCCGACCCGGTCGCTGACCACCACCGGCAGGCCGCACAGCACGGCGTCCTTCACGGCCAGCGGATGCGGATCGCGCTGCGCCGGATGGAGGTACAGGTCGCTGGCGGCGTACAGGCGGGGCAGCCGTTCCTGGTCGGCGAAGCCCACCACCCGCAGCGCGCCGTCGAGGCCGGCAGCCGCCGCGTCGAGGGCGGGCCGCAGCACCCCGTCGCCCGCCATGATCACGACGAGCTCCCGGGTGTCGGGCGTGCGGGCGGCGCTGGCGACGATCCGCAGGGCGTCGGCGACGTCCAGCGGGCGCTTCCGGAAGATCATCTTGCCGACGCACAGGGCGACCACCGCGTCCGGGGCGATCCCGAGTTCGGCGCGGACGGCGGCCCGGTGGGTGGACCGATCGGTCACCGCCTTCTGCAGCGCGGCCTGCTCGGTCGGGTAGGGCGTGCGGAACATCCGCTCCCGCGGGACGCCGTAGTGGGCGAGATAGTCCTCGTTGTTGTCGCCGACGGTGAGGAATGCGTCCACCCGGCCGAGCAGTGGCGGCAGGGCGAGCCGTTTGGCGGCGCGCACGCGCGCCGCGCGGTGGCCGAGCAGTTCGCTGTCGCCCATCATCAGGGTGCCGACGCCGCGCCGACGGGCCCAGGCGAGGGCCGCGAGCGAGCCGACGTGGCGGTAGCCGTGGACCAGTACACAGTCGGGCCGTCGCCGGTCCAGCGCCGCCCAGACCCGGCCCGCCGCTCGGGTGCTGGCCACCGGCTGGCGCCACTCCGGTCGCAGCGGGAGGTCGGCGACGAACTCGTGCCGGTAACCCGCGGTGATGTCCGGCCGCCAGCGCATCTCGGCCCCGAAGCCCGGGTCGAAGTAACGGTCGAGGCCGGCGCGGGACAGGAACAGCACCCGCAGGTCCACCGGTCCCTCGCCGACGGCCCGGTACAGCGGCGCGAAGTGCTGGATCGGATGGGGCACGACGGCGGCGACGGCCGTCGGCCGAGAGACGGACGTCATGGGCCTGCTACGCCTCCTCGGGCCGCCGATCCGAGCGGCCGGCCGGCTGCCAGGAGTGCCAGTCTTCACTATGCGTGTTCATTAATCAACGCACTGTAGGTATGTGTTGGGGAACCGGTCCCTCGTCCGGTCCGAACGGGCCGGCGTCGCGGGCGGGATCGGCGGGCCGTCCGGGCAAGTGGTAACGACGCGTGATAGTAGTCATGCTCTTCGTGAGCAACCCGACCTGGCCCGATCCCCCGGCCGGGTGCGCCGGGGTCAGCTCCGCCAGAGAAGCTGGGGAAGCTGTGATGTCCATGCGCGTCGTTGTCGCCGGGGGAGCGGGCTTCCTTGGCAGTCATCTCTGCGAGCGACTCCTGGCTGGCGGGGCCGAGGTGATCTGCGTCGACAACTTCCTCACCGGCCGGCCGGAGAACATCGACCCGCTGCGGGCGCTGGACTCCTTCCGGATGCTGCGCCGCGACGTCACCGGGTCGGTCGACGTCGCCGGGCCGGTCGACGCGGTGGTGCACCTGGCCTCCCCGGCCTCGCCGGTGGCCTACCGGGCGCTGGCGCTGGAGACGCTCGCGGTGGGCGCCTGGGGTACCCGCCGGCTGCTGGAGCTCGCGCGGCGCAAGGGGGCCCGCTTCCTGCTGGCGTCCACCTCCGAGGTGTACGGCGACCCGCAGGTGCACCCGCAGCCCGAGGGGTACTGGGGTCACGTCAACCCGATCGGCCCGCGCAGCATGTACGACGAGGCCAAGCGTTTCGCCGAGGCGCTGACCACCGCGCATCGCGCCACCCACGGCACCCGCACCGGCATCGTGCGGATCTTCAACACCTACGGCCCCCGGATGCGCGCGGACGACGGCCGGGCGGTGCCGACCTTCATCACCCAGGCCCTGCGCGGCCAGCCGGTGACCGTCGCCGGCGACGGCTCGCAGACCCGCTCGCTGTGCTACGTCGACGACCTCGTGGCCGGGCTGGTCCGGATGCTCGACGTCGAGCATCCGGGGCCGGTGAACCTCGGCAACCCGGGGGAGCTGTCGATGCTGGAGCTCGCCCGGCTGGTCGTGCGGCTGTGCGGCGAGCAGGCGCCGATCGTCTTCGTCCCGCGGCCCGCGGACGATCCCAGCGTGCGCCGGCCCGACGTCACCCTGGCCGGGGAGGTGCTCGACTGGCGGCCCGGGGTGGACCTGGCGGACGGGCTGGCCAGGACCGTCGGCTGGTTCCGGGGCCGGCCCGCCGGGCCGCCGACGGCCCTCGTGCCGCGCCAGAGCGGAGCACCGCGGTCCCGGGCGGGCGGCGGCTGAACGGGCGTCCTGATGGCCCGACGCCGACGGCGTTACGTCTCTCTAGGTATTCAGTCTGCTACAAAGAGTGAGTGACCTCTGTTGTGG
>NZ_JAMQQF010000067.1 GCF_023716945.1 Frankia sp. AiPs1
CCGTCGGCCCGCCGGCACGTTGCGCCGGCGCCGCGAACAGGTCGGTGCGGGCCATCGACCGCAGTCGGGCCAACCCGGCAAGCAGGTGGAGCTCCGCGACGCTGCGTGGAGAACTGTCCAGCAACGCCGGCGACATCACCAGAACCGCCGCCACCTGCGCCCGGGACAGCGCGACGTTGAGTCGGTTGCGGGAGAGAAGGAAGTCGAGCCCGCGTGGCGCCTGCGCGGCGCTGGAGGTCGTCAACGACGTGACCACCACCGCCGCCTCCTGGCCCTGGAACCGGTCCACGGTGCCGACCCGCACGCCCGGCAGGCCGGCGGCCTCGAGGGCCCGCTCGATCGCTCGGACCTGGCGGTTGTACGGGGCGACCACGAGTACGTCCGCCCCGGTCAGCGGGCGGGAAGCCGCCCCGTCGGTGATCGGACGAGCCATCAGGTGCCGGACGATGGCACCCACCGCCGATATCTCCTCGTCGGAGCGCGTGGCGTTGTCGGCGTGGACGACGTCGTGCAGATAAAGCCCGGCAGGCACGCCGGCGACGGCCCGGGTCGCGGCGATCGGATGGGACCGCAGCAGGCCGCCGTAGGCCAGCGCGGACACCGGCGCGCACACCGCCGGGTGCAGCCGGCGGGTCCGATCGAGGAAGTAGCCGAGCGTGGGTGGGATCACCGCGGCTTCGCCCAGCAGGTGCGACAGGGCGGAGGCGTCGGCGCCCTCGGGGTGGATGCCCGCCACGACCTGCGGCAACTGCTGCGGATCTCCGAGCAGGACCAGGTTGCGGGCCGCCGGGGCCACCGCGAGGGTGTCGGCCAGCGCGAACTGCCCCGCCTCGTCGATGATCAGAACATCGAACGGCGCGGCCGCGAGCGTCGGGTTGGCGAAGGCCCAGGCGGTGTCGCCGACGAGGTGGCCGTCCGGATGGGCCGCCCGCCACGCGGCCAGCGCCCGCAGGTCACGCGGCGTGTCCCAGGGTGGACGGTGCGCCGGTTCAGCCGGCGCGCCGGCGCGCTGCTTCTTGGCCGCGGCGACCAGCGGACGCCACGGCGACACGCCCTCGGCGTCCTCAGCAGCGCCCTCAGCGCCATCGCTGCCCTCGGCGCCCTCGGCCGCCGCTACCGGCGACGGGGGCTGACCGGTGGCGGCGAGCATGGCGTTTTCAATCGCCTTGTGGCTGGTCGAGCAGATTCCTACCGACTTGCCCTGCGCGACCAGGTGCTGGATCAGCCGGCCGGCCAGATAGGTCTTGCCGGCACCGGGCGGGCCCTGCACGGCCAGATACGAGCCGTCGAGGGCGCTGACCGCGGTCAGGACGGCGGTCACCTGGTCGTCACCGTCCGCGGGCACCGGCAGGCCGGCGGACGAGCCGATGAGTCGGGGTGGCTCACGCCGCAGCAGGTCCGTCGCCGACTCCGCGGGCAGACGGCCGGGCAGCGCGGCGACGGCCCGGCGGGCGAGCTCACGGACCGCAGTCGGTTTCGGCTCGGGCCGGACCGGAGCCCCGGGCAGCACGGCCGTCGGCAGCGCGCGGCCGACCGCGTCCGGGGCCACGCTCTCCCGCAGGTGCAGCACGTGCGGCTCGGCCCGTTCGACGACGGCGTTGGTGGTCCCGCCGGCCGCACCGGGCGGACCCGGGTAGAGCAGCCGCACGGACTCGCCCCGGTCGAACGGATGCGGCCGGTTCGGGTCGACGCGCGCCTGCAGCAGCCGGCGGCTGCGCCGCCGCCGCCCGGACGGCTCCTCCCAGTCCTCGAGCACGGCCCAGCCGGTCGGCACGGCGCAGTCGTCGGCCGCCTCCAGGCTCGCCCGATCGGCGATCAACGCCGCGAAGTAGGTCCACCAGGCCGGCTTGTTCTCCCGCCGGTGATAGCCCACCGCCGCGGCGAGCAGGGCCCGCGCCCGCTGGGCGGCCGACCAGGCCGCCGGCTCGGGGGGCAGCCCCGCGACCAGCGCGTCGACGAGGGCGTCCCGATCGTCGTCACCGGTCAGCGACGCCGGCTCGACCGCGCCCGCAGCGTCGGGTCCCAGCGCGCCCGGATCCACCGCGACACCCTCCCGGGCCGCGACCCCCTCCTGCTCGCGCAGCCCGAGCAGCCAGCGGTGTAGCCGGTGGGTCGACACGCAGTCCACCCGGTTGTATTCGGCGATCTCGGCAAGCACCCGATCGGCCTCGGCCGGCTCCCCCGCGGCCCGGTGCGCCAGGAAGGACTCGTAGGCCACGATGCTGTCCGCGGCGTTCTTCACCGCCGCCTGCCGCGCGTCCGGGAAGAACAACGGCTCGAGATACTTGATCGAATAGGAGGGCTGGGAGATCCGCAGGCTGCGCCGGACCACCGCGTAGAGGTCGATCAGCCGGTTGCCGACGAGCAGCTCGTCGACCTCCCGCTCCCGGGTGCCGTGTCGGGCGGCCAGCCGCCGCAGCGCGTTGAGCTCGTACGGCGCGTAGTGGTAGATGTGCGCGCCGGGATGCTCGCGCGACCGCGCCACGGCCCAGTCGACGAAGGACTCGAACGCGAGCCGCTCGCCGTGGCGGTCATGCGCCCAGAACGCCCGGAAGGCCTCCGTCGTGGCCCCGGCCGGGTCACACCCGCTTGGGGGCTCGGTCAGCGTGACGGCCCCGAAGAGGTACTCCAGCCCGGCGGCGTCCAACGCATACGGATCGCCCTCCATGTCGAAGTAGATGTCGGCTGGGTCCGCCACCGGGAGCGACGCCAGGCCCGCCGCATCGATCATTCGCACGGTCACCGTCCCCAACGGGTCATCCGCGCTGCGGGTCGCATCCTGCGCCGCCTGTAATTCGGCCTGAAGGCGCAGTCCGCCGAACGCCGCGGCGGTCATCGCCGCCGGCCGTTGGTCGTCGCCCGCGGCGGCGAGCTCCTCGACGGACGTGATGCCCGCCCCGCGCAGCACCCGCCGCTGCTCCGAGCGCAGCCCCGCGACCAGGGACAGATCGCGGGCCGCCGCCCGACCATCGGCGCAGTGCTCCGAGAAGGCACAGCTTGCGCACTCCGGACGGGGCTGCGCCCACGACGGGTCGGGAACCGCCGCCGGCGCGGCCAGCCGGGCGTCGAGGCGGCTGCGCACGTGGCGGACCATCGGCGCGACGTCATCGACCCGGAACGACCGAACCACGCCGACGGCGCCCGGTTCCGTCGGCGCGCCAGCGCCAGCGCCGGCCAGGTCCGCGTCCCGCGCGGGATGCAGCAGGTGCATCATCCGCGGCACCGCCACGCCGACCGAGGGCAACGCCACGGCGTACGCGGCGAGCTGCAGGACGGCCCCGGGCCGGGCCTGCCGGGCGAGTTTGGCGTCGTAGGGCTCGTAGTGACCCGGCTGGGCGGGCCCGCTGGGCGCGCCGGTTCTCGGGTCACGGTGCGCCGCGATCAGGAAGTCCGGCCGGCCCTGGAACGAGCCGTCGAACAACACCCCCTGGTAGACCACCGGGGCGCCGGCGGCGAGCGCGCGGCGCGTCCGCTCGCTGGCCTCGGCGAGAGCGTCGCGGGTCGACGCCGGACGGGGGATCTCCACCACCCCGTCGGGGCCGAAACACCGCCGAAGATGCGCCAGCACGCGCCGTTCGTGGGCCTCACCGTGCCGGACCGCGGTCGGGTCCGGGGCACTGACCCGCGGCCGCCCGCCCTGGCCAGCCGTCGCGCTCTCGGGCAGGCCGGTGGCCAGCGCGTGCGTGAGCCCGACCCGGTGCCCGCACTCGAGGTCGTCAACAAGATCGCCAGCGGAGACAACCCAGCGATCGTCGAGCCTCTGCACGTCACCATCCCGTCCGGACCATCCGTCCGGCCCGGTCGCATATTGTCCCGCGTCCCCCCTTCGACCTGCGGCCGGGTCCGGGGCACGCAGAACGCCGGCACGGGCGCGGGCAGCCACCGGATTCCCGCAGCTCACCATCCGGCGCGACCCGTCCGTTCGGGCCACCTCGATCAGGTGCACCTGGTCGGCGCGGGTGGGCGGGTACGAAATCGGGCCTTTGTGGTTCTTGTCACACTCGGGCGCGGCAGCGTCCGCTCCGGCGCCGTGCGGTCGGGCCGCCGGCGAACCGACCGAGGCCGCCGTCGCCACCAGGTATTACGATGGAACGGAAAGAGGATCATGAAATGGGGCAGCCCGGGAGGACGCATCGTGGCAGCTTCCCGGCCGGCGCAGGCGGAGCAGGACCGCCGGGTCGAGGATGTCGTGCTCGCCGACGGCGGGTCGGTCACGGTGCGGCCGCTGGGCCCCGAGGACGCCGGCCGACTGAGCGCCTTCCATCTGCGCCTGAGCGAGGCGAATCCGCACGACCCGGATCTCGCCGGCGCCGCGGGGGATCCCACGCTGCTGACCGGGCGGGTCGTTGGACCCGGCAGCGGGGCGTCCGCGGTGCTCGGCGCGCTCGTCGGCGACGAGATCGTCGGGTTGGTCGAATACAGCAAGATTGGAAACGTCGGTGACGTCGGAAACGTCGGTGACGTCGTAAACGTCGGTGACGTCGTAAACGTTGGTGACGTCGGTGACGTTGGTGACGCGCGGTTCGGCATTCTCGTCGAGAACCCTCAGCAGGGGCGAGGGCTCGGCACCCTGCTCATCGACATCCTCATCGACGCCGCCGCGGCGGCCGGGGTGCGCCGGCTGGTCGCGGACGTGCCGGCGAGCAGTCGACGGGTGCTGGAGGTTCTGCGTTCGATCGGCTTCGACCTCAGCCCCGCGGACGGCGCCCAGATCCGGGTGAGCTACCCGGTGGAACCGGGAGACGGCCCGCCGAGTGAGGCCCGGTCGCGCCGGCGGCGGGTCGGCGGCGGTCGGGAGCATCCGAGCGGGCCTCGCAGCATCGACCGGCTGCTGCACCCTCGGGCGGTCGCCGTCATCGGGGCGAGTCGCGAGCCTGGAACGGTCGGTCACGAGGTCTTCCGCCGCCTGCTCCACAGCGGGTTCACCGGAGCGGTCTATCCCGTCAACGCCGCGGCGACCCATGTCGCCTCGGTCTACGCCTACCAGGATCTGGCCGCGGTGCCCGCCGAGATCGAGCTGGCCGTCGTGGCGGTGCCGGCGCAACGGGTGGCCGAGGCGCTGCGGGCCTGCGCGCAGAAGCGGGTCCGCGGTGTCATCGTCGTGTCGGCCGGCTTCGCGGACGGCGGGGACGAGGGCCAGGCCCTGCTGGCGGACGCCATCCGGATCGCCCGGGACGGCGGCATGCGCCTGATCGGCCCGAACGCGATGGGTGTCATCAACACCGCGCCGACCACCCGGCTGCATGCCACCTTCGCCGTCGGGGAACCCCCCGCCGGCCGGGTCGGCGTGTTCACCCAGTCCGGCGCCCTGGCCGGCACGTTCCTCACCGACGCGGCCCGCCGCGCGGTGGGTTTCTCCACCTTCGTCTCCGCCGGGGACCGTTCCGACGTCTCGACGAACGACCTCCTGGAGTACTGGCAGTCCGATCCGCGGACCGACGTGATCATGCTGCATCTGCAGAGCTTCGGCAATCCGCGGCGCTTCGCCCGGATCGCTCGCCAGCTCGGTCGGCACAAGCCGGTCGTGGCGCTCAAGAGCGGCCAGGAATCCGCGGACACGGGGGTGGACGCGCTTTTCACCAGCGCCGGCGTGGTCCGCGCCGACACCCTGAACCAGCTCTTCGACGCCGTGCAGCTGCTGGCCCATCAACCGCTGCCGGCCGGACGACGGGTCGGCATCGTGGGAACGAGCAGCGCCCTCGCGGCGCTCGCCACGGACGCCTGCCGTACCTACGGACTCGAGGTCCCCCCGCTGTCCGAGGAGACCTGGTCCGATCTTGCCGCGCTCGTCGGCCACCGGTACGCCACCAATCCGGTCGACCTCGGTCCGCTGGCCGATCCCGAGCGGTTCGACGCCGCGTTGCGGCTGGTCGCGGCCTCGGGCGACGTCGACGCGATCATCGCGCTGGTGACCCCACACGCCCAGGTCGACCGGCTTGGCGCCGCGGTGCGCCAGGTTGCGGCCGACAGCGGCCTGCCGGTGCTCGCCTCCTACCTCGGTCAGGACGGCATGCCCGCCGCGCTCGCGGTCGCGGATGCGAGCGGCGGCGCCGGCCGCGGCTCGGTGCCGTCCTACTCCTCACCGGAATCGGCCGCGCTGGCGCTCTCGCGCGCCGCCGACCACGCCGCCTGGCG
This sequence comes from Frankia sp. AiPs1, assembly GCF_023716945.1. Taxonomy (GTDB): domain Bacteria; phylum Actinomycetota; class Actinomycetes; order Frankiales; family Frankiaceae; genus Frankia. The sequence continues at coordinate 6,136 of NZ_JAMQQF010000067.1, forward strand.
GGCGCGGGATCACGGCCGGGTGCCCGCGTTGGACCACATCGACCCGGACGGCGCCCGCGCGGAGGTCGAACGCCACCCGAAGAACGACACCTGGCTGCCGGAACCGGCCGTGGCCACCCTGCTGGCCGGGGTCGGGCTGCGGGCCTGGCCCAGCATCCGCGTCGCCGACGAGACGCAGGCGCGGGCGGCGGCGGAGGCGCTGGGCTGGCCGGTGGTCCTCAAGATCTCCGATGAGCGGTTTCGCAGCAGGCTCGACGTGGGGGCGGTCCAACTCGGCCTGGGTGACCCGGACGAGCTCGCGGGTGCGTGGCGGGCCGTGCGGGCCGCCGTCGGCGCCGGCGACATGCTCGTGCAACCGATGGCACCCGCCGGGGTGTCGACCGTCGTGCGGTTGCGGCAGGATCCGACCGTCGGCCCGTTGCTCTCCCTGCGGCTGGGCGGCGCCGTCGCGGACCTGCTCGTCGACCCGCTGGCGCGCACCCTGCCCCTGACCGACCGGGACGCCGAGGACCTGATCCAGCAGATCCGTGGCAGCGTGCTGCTGGTCGGGGGGTCCGGCGCGCCCGCCGCCGACACCGCTGCGCTGGCAGATCTCCTGCACCGGGTCGCCCGGCTCGCGGAGGAGCTTCCCGCCATCGGCGAGATCCTGCTCGATCCGGTCCTTGTCGGCCGCCGTGGCGTGGTGCTGCTGCACGCCGGGATCCGCCTGCTACCGCCCGAGACCGAGTCGCGCACGCTACTGCGAGCGCTCGCCGTCCAGCCCTGACCGGCCCGGTACGGTCGTGAGCATGACCGCACGACAGAGGATCGCTTTCCAGGGCGAGCGGGGAGCCAACTCACACATCGCCTGCCGGGATGTCTATCCGGACTACGACGCGGTCCCCTACCAGACCTTCGACGAGTGCTTCGCCGCGTTGGAGGACGGTGCGGTGGACCTGGCGATGATTCCGGTCGAGAACTCCACCGCGGGCCGGGTCGCCGACATCCACCACCTGCTGCCCAGGCCGGCGGTGCACATCATCGGCGAGTACTTCCTGCCCGTCCGCCACCAGTTGCTCGGGGTACCCGGCGCGTCCCTCGACGACGTGAAGACGGTGCACAGCCACCCGCAGGCACTCGCCCAGTGTCGCGAGGCGCTGCGCGAGCTCGGACTCGTCGCCGTCGCCGCCGCCGACACCGCGGGTTCCGCCCGGGAGATCAGCGAAGCGGGCGATCCGTCCCGGGCGGCGATCGCCTCCCGGCTCGCGGCCGAGGCGTACGGGCTGGAGATCCTGCGGGCGGACCTCGAGGACGAGGAGCACAACACGACCCGCTTCCTCATCCTCTCCGGCGAGAACCTCCGTGCCGCGGCCGGGATCGGACCCATCGTGACCACGTTCGTCTTCAAGGTCCACAACCGTCCGGCCGCGCTCTACAAGGCGCTCGGCGGGTTCGCCACCAACGGCGTCAACATGACGAAGCTGGAAAGCTACATGGTGGGTGGTGAGTTCGTCGCCACCCAGTTCCTCGCCGATATCGAGGGCAGCCCGGAGGATTCCACCGTCGCCGGCGCGTTCGAGGAGCTGTCGTTCTACGCGGACTACCGCATCCTCGGGGTCTACCGCGCGAGCCGGTACCGGGAACGCGAACGGATCGGTGCCCGCGCCGGACTCTGATCCGAGGATTTCCCCCGGCTCCGCCGAGCGGGTCGACCCCGCGGCACCCGGGCACCGCGCACCGCGCACCGGAAGAGAGGCATTTCACCACCTCGGCCGACCGCCTGGTCTGCCCGGCGGCAAGCTGGCAGGCTCACCGGGATGGAGCGCGCGACGGTCGACGCACAGGTGGGCGGAAGGTGACGGCACCGCCGCGGCCGGGCCCCGGGCTTCGGGTGCGGCTGCCGCAGGTCGCCCCGTCGGTGCGGGAGTTCCTGGCGACCGAGGCCGGCGGCGCCGTGCTCCTCCTGCTCGCCGCGGTCGCCGCCCTCATCTGGGCGAACTCCCCGTGGTCGGGCAGCTATGACAGGTTCTGGAGCACCACGGCGGAGCTGCGCCTCGCCGACGCCGGGTTCGACCTGACGCTGCATCACTGGGTGAACGACGGCGCGATGGCGATCTTCTTCGCGGTCGTGGGGCTGGAGATCAGCCGTGAGTTCACCACGGGTGAGCTGCGCGACCGACGCACGATCGCCGTGCCCGCGCTCGGCGCGATCGGTGGGCTGACCCTACCGGTGGTGATCTACTTCCTCTTCAACCGATCCGGGCCGGAATCCGGCGGGTGGGGCATCCCGATGTCCACCGACACGGCGTTCGTCATCGGGATTCTCGCCCTGTTCGGCCCCCGGTGTCCCGACCGGCTTCGGCTGTTCCTGCTCACCCTCGCGATCGTCGACGACATCGGCGCGATCACCGTGGTCGGCATCTTCTACACGGATCACCTGAATCTCGTCGGTCTCACCGTCGCGGGCGCGGCGGTGCTGGCAATTCTCACCCTGCGCTGGCTGCGGGTGTGGCAGCTTCCCCCGTACATCCTCGTGGCGCTGGTGCTCTGGGGTGCAATTCACGTCTCCGGCGTCCACTCGACGCTGGCGGGTGTTCTCGTGGGCCTTCTCGTTCCCGCCGTCCCGCCTCGCCCCGACCAGGTCGAGGAGGTACCCATCTACGTCCGGGCCCTGCAGGAGGACTCCAACGCCACCCGCGTCGGCCTCACGGTGGCGGCGGCGAAGGCGACGGTGCCGGCCAATGACCGTTTGCAGCGCGTGCTCCACCCCATCAGCGCGTTCGTCGTCGTTCCCGTGTTCGGACTGGCGAATGCGGGCGTCCACCTGAACGGCTCGGCCCTGCGCACGGCGGCGACCTCATCGGTGACCCTGGGGGTGGCGGCAGCACTGATCGTCGGAAACGCCGTCGGGATCTCCGTGGCAGGCATGATGGCGATTCGGACCGGTCTTGGTCAGCTACCCGGTCGGGTGCGGTACGGGCACCTGCTCGGCGCGGCCACCCTGGCCGGCATCGGCTTCACCATCTCGCTGTTCATCACCGAACTGGCCTTCACCGAGGAGGCCCTACAGGAACAGGCCAAGATCGGTATTCTTGCCGGCTCGTTGCTGGCCGCTCTCGCCGGCACCGCCATCCTTCGGGTGCTCGGCGAGCGGATGCCGCTGTGCTCGCCGATGACCGACGAACCCGTCCCCCGCCTACCGCCGCGACCATGGCGCGCGCCGATGCCGGCGAAGTGACAGACTCGCCGCCTTGCGCAGCGGGGCGATCTCCGTGCGCCCTCGATAGGGCTCACCGTTGATGAAGATCGTCGGCGTGCCGCGCACGCCCTGCTCGATCCCGCGCGCGTAGTCGGCCTCCACCGCATCCCCGAAGGGCTGCGCGGCGTCCCCGACGACCCGGTCCCCGTCGAGGCCGAGCGACGCCGCGTAGGCGTGGAGGAACTTGTCGGCAAGCCGGTCCTGGCGGGCGAAGAGGAGGTCGTGCATCTCCCAGAACCGGCTCTCCAGGCCGGCGGCCTCGGCGGCAAGCGCCGCGGTGAGGGCGTAGGGATGGATGTCGAAGACGGGGAAGTGCCGAAAGACAAGCCGAACCTGACCGTCGGAGGTCTCGGCGAACTCGTGCAGGACGGGCGCCGCCCGGGCGCAGTAGGGACACTGGAAGTCGGCGTACTCGACGACCACGATGGGCGCGTCCGCAGGCCCTCGGGAGTGCCGGAACGGATCGATCGGCACCGCGGCCGACACGTGCCGCCCGTCCCGACCGGCCGGCGACCGCAGCCGGTTCCACCCCACCGACGTCGGTGCGTCCTCCATGCTGCGATTATCCCCGCCACCCCACCGAAGGCGATGCCGAGCCAGGAACCGGACACCGGATTTTGTGTCACGAGTCACATTCACCCGCGAGCCACTGCTCGACCCGCCGCGGTGTATGTGACCATCGCCCCGTTGCCTGGCGTCGTCGAGGCCGCCGTCCACAGGCGCGGCTCGCCGGTGAGACGAACCGACTCACACCAGCGTGCCCATCAGACGCGAGGAGCACCATGCTCGACACGCCGGCGGGACTGTACGCCGATCCGCAGTGCCGCCCGGGCCTCGACGGGTTGCGCATCAACCGCGTCCACACGAAGCCGGGCGCTCATCCCTTCGACGAGGTCCGCTGGGACCGCCGCGACGTCGTCACGACCAACTGGCGGGACGGTTCGGCCAACTTCCGCCAGCACGGGGTCGAGTTTCCCTCGTTCTGGTCGGCCGCGGCGGTGACCATCGTCGCCAGCAGGTACTTCCACGGCGCACCGGGCAGCGGGGACCGGGAGTGGTCCCTGCGCCAGCTCATCGAGAGGGTGGTGCGCCCGTACGTGCACGCCGGGCGGGAGCACGGATACTTCGCGTCCGACGACGACGCGGAGATCTTCGAACACGAGCTGATCTGGCTGCTGCTCCACCAGGCGTTCAGTTTCAACAGCCCGGTGTGGTTCAACGTGGGCACCGACCTGCCCCAGCAGGTCGCCTCGTGCTTCATCCTCGCCGCCGACGACAGTCTCGACTCCGTCCTGGACTGGTATCGCGACGAGGCGTTGCTCTTCCGGGGCGGCGCCGGCTCGGGGGTGAACCTCTCCCGGTTGCGATCCACGGCCGAACTGCTGCCCTCGGGGCGGCCCGCGCCGGGTCCGGTGAGCATCATGCGCGGGGCTGACGCGTCGGCGGGGAGCATCCGCGCGGGCGGCGCCCCGCGGCCCGCCGCGAAGATCGTCGTCCTCGACGTGGATCATCCCGACATCGCCGACTTCATCGAGTGCAAGGCCCGCGAGGAGCGCAAGATCCGGGCCCTGCGCGATGCCGGATTCGACATGGACGTGGGCGGCCGGGACGTCGATTCCGTCCAGTTTCAGAACGCCAACAACGCGGTGCGGGTCAGCGACGCCTTCATGCGTGCCGTGGCGGCGGACCAGACCATCGAGCTGCGCGCCCGAGGCGACGGGCAGACCGTGGAGACGGTCTCCGCCCGCAAGATCTTCCGTATGATTGCGCAGGCCTCCTGGGAATGCGCGGATCCGGGACTGCACTTCGACGACACGATAAACAGCTGGCACACCTGTCCGGCGAGCGGCCGAATCAGTGCCAGCAACTCCTGCAGCGAATACATGCACCTGGACAATTCCTCGTGCACCCTGGGATCGCTGAACCTGCTGCGGTTCCTGGACCGGGATCGCCACTTCGACGCGACCGGTTTTGCCGCCGCCGTCGAACTGGTGGTGCTCGCCATGGACATCTCGCTGTGCTTCGCCGAGGTGCCATCCCCACTGATCGGCGGCGCCAGCCGTGATTTTCGTCAGCTCGGGGTCGGCCACGCCAATCTCGGTGCGCTGCTCATGGCCACCGGGCAGGCCTACGACAGCGAGCAGGGGCGGGCCACCGCGGCCGCGATCACGTCGCTGATGTCGGCGACGGCCTATCGGCGCTCGGCGGAGATCGCCGCGGTACTCGGGCCCTACACCGGCTTCGCCGCGAACGCCCCCGCTCACCGCCGGGTGGTCGCCCGCCATGCCGCCGCACACGCCGCGATCCGGCAGCCGCCGGCGGCACGGCGATCCATGGCGCAGAGCATCCACGAACAGGTCCTCCCGCGGGCCGGGCTGGAATGGGAGCGGGCCATCGGTCTCGGCGAGCGGTACGGCTGGCGCAACGCCCACCTGACCCTGATCGCGCCCACCCGGACGACCGGCCTCGCGATGGACTGCGCCACGATGGGAATCGAACCCGATCTCGCGCTCGTCAAGGTCAGGAAGAACGCGACGGGCTCGGCGATGCGGCTCGTGAACACGACCGTGCCGACGGCACTGCACGCCCTCGGGTATCCGCGGGCCGCGGTGGCCCGCATCGTGGGCTTCATCGCGGCGCACGGACATGTCGTGGATGCTCCCGGGCTGCACCCCGAGCATCAGGCGGTCTTCGACTGCGCCCTCGGTCCACGGGCCATCGATCCGATGGGCCAGGTCCGGATGATGGCGGCCGTGCAGCCGTTCCTGTCCGGGGCGATCTCGAAGACGGTCAACCTGCCGGCGTCGGCCACGGTCGACGATGTCGCTGCCCTGTTGTACGCCGGGTGGCGCACGGGGCTGAAGGCACTGGCCGTGTACCGGGATTCCGCCAAGGTCGGCCAACCGGTCTCGGGTGTCACGCTCCCGGTCGGGCCGGCCGGCCCAGCAGACGAGTACCTGGGCCCGCGAGCGACCGGGGCATCCACGCCGCCGCGGTGACCGGCACGGGATGACCGGCCCGGGACGACGCGACGGCGGGACCGAGGGGCGCCATGGTGAACAATCGAGGGCATGGCCGACGCGGTAGTTGCCGATCTACGCGAGGAAGGTCCACCGGACCGCCTGGACCTCAACGCCGACCTCGGTGAGGGCTTCGGCGTCTGGCGCCTCACCGACGACGAGGCGCTGCTCGGCCTGGTGACCAGCGCCAACGTGGCCTGCGGCTTTCACGCCGGGGATCCGGCGACCATGCGACGGACCTGCGAGCACGCTGTCCGGCTCGGGGTACGTATCGGCGCCCAGGTCAGCTATCGGGACCTCGCCGGATTCGGCCGGCGTCGCATCGACATGGACCCGGCCGATCTGCGTGACGACGTCACCTACCAGCTCGGCGCCCTCGACGCCTTCGCCCGGGTCGCCGGCGATCGAGTGCGCTACGTCAAGCCGCACGGGGCGCTCTACAACACGATCGTCGCCGACGAGGACCAGGCGCAGGCGGTGGTCGACGCGGTCCGTGGATACGACGCGACGCTGCCGGTCCTCGGTCTGCCGGGCTCGGTCTGGTTGCGGCAGGCCGCCGCCGCCGGCCTCGTGACCGTCGGCGAGGCGTTCGCGGATCGCGCCTACACGCCGGCGGGCACGCTCGTCTCTCGTCGCAGCCCCGGGGCCGTACTCGACGACCCGGACGCCGTGGTGGCCCGAGGCGTACGGATGGCCACCGAGGGAACTGTGCTCAGCGAGCAGGGCACACCGGTACGGATCCTCGCCCGATCCCTGTGCGTCCACGGCGACACCCCCGGTGCCGTGGAGGTGGTCAGGCGGCTGCGCCAGGCTCTGCACGACGCCGGTGTCGCGCTGTCGCCGTTCTGCTGATGCGACCGGGAGGCTGAAGCGACCGGGAGGCTGAAGGGACCAGGCTGGAGGGACCGTGAAGCCGAAGCGGCCGGGAGGCTGAAGGGACCGTGATGCGCATCCTGCCCTGCGGGGACGAAGCCCTGCTCGTCGAGGTTGCGAACCTGCGGGAGGCCGAGGAACTCTACGGACGGCTGCGGCGGGATCCTCCGCCGGGGCTCACCGACCTGGTGCCCGCGGCGCGCACCGTCCTCATCGCCTTCGACCCGGCGGTCACCGGTCCAGCCCGGCTCCAGGCCCTGCTGCACGGGATGTCACCCGCCGACGTGACCTCACCCGCCGACGTGACCTCACCCGCGGATGTGACCTCACCGGCGACTGTGACGATTCCTGTGCGTTACGACGGGCCCGACCTGGTCGACCTCGCGCGGCTCACGGGGCTGAGCCCAGCGCAGATCATCGAACGGCACCTGCGGGGCCGACACCGGGTGGCGTTCTGCGGCTTTGCGCCGGGTTTCGCCTACATCGCCGGGCTGGATCCTGGCCTGCGGGTTGCCCGCCGGGACAGCCCGCGCACGCGGGTGCCGGCGGGCGCCGTCGCGATCGCCGACGAGTTCTCCGGCGTGTATCCCCGCGCCTCGCCCGGCGGGTGGCATCTCATCGGCCGGACGGATCTGGCCGTCTTCGACCTCACCCGCAATCCGCCCGCTCTGCTCGTACCGGGCACCCCGGTGCGCTTCGTCGCGGTGGGTGGCGCTGCGGTGGGTGGCGCTGCGGTGGCGTGGGCGTGACGGGATCAGGGGAACCGCCCGGCGAGATCGCCATCGTGGCCTCGGGGCCGTTCGCCACCGTGCAGGATCTTGGCCGGCCCGGACTCGCGCACCTGGGAATCACCCGATCCGGCGCCGTCGACCGCCCCAGCCTGCTCCTGGCGAACCGGCTGGTGGGCAACCTGGCCGGCGCGGCAGCCATCGAAATCACCTACGGGGGGCTGATCGTCCGCTTCAGCCATCCCGGCATGATCGCCATCACCGGCGCGCCCTGCCCGCTCACGCTTTCCGATCGGGAGATCGGGATGTACGCGCCGGTCGACGTGCCGGCGGGCGCGCTGCTTCGGATCGGCGCCCCGGCCCGAGGGGTGCGCACCTATCTGGGCATTCGCGGTGGCGTGGACGTACCGGCCGTGCTGGACTCCCGGTCTCGGGACACCCTCGCCGGCATCGGGCCCGAACCCCTGGTGGCCGGTGTTCGCCTTCCGCTCGGCCAGGAGAAGTCCGATCCACCGACGATCGATCTCGCGCCGCTTGCCCGCTACGTCGACGAGCCCGAGCTTCGGGTGCTGACCGGTCCGCGGGCGGACTGGTTCGCCCCGGACGCGGTGTCGACGTTGTGGGCGAACGCCTACGAGGTCACGGCCGACAGCGATCGCGTCGGTGTCCGGCTGCGCGGTCCGGCGATGCGGCGACACCTCACCGCCGAGCTGCCCTCCGAAGCGGTCGTCGCCGGTGGCATTCAGATTCCCCCGAGCGGCCAGCCGGTGATCTTCCTCGCCGATCATCCCGTCACGGGCGGCTATCCCGTCCTGGGCGTCGTCGTGGCGAAGGATCTGCCGCTGGCCGCGCAGTGCCGGCCCGGTCAGCGCCTTCGATTCCGTCCCGCCCGCCAGGCCGTGAACGGCCTGCCCGCCCGCTGACCCCGCCGTCAACGGGGTCGGAACCATTCCCGGGATGACCATCGTCCGGGACCCACAGACGCACCGGGTGGTCAGCGCCAGGCGAAGACGGGCTGTTCGAACTCGGCGACCCGAGTGTGCCGGCCGCGCAGCACGAGCTCGGCGAACTGGTAAAGGATGGCGCCGGTCGGGGCATGGATGAGGCTGCCGAGCAACGGAAGCTGAATGACGGGCCGGTCGGATTCGGCAATGGCGAGAAAACGCGGCCGCGCGGCCAGCTCGTCGAGCGGTACGACGTGGACCGAGGCGACCTCGCGCGCCTCCGGGCTGGTGACCTGCAACCTTGAACCTGCCCAGAGCACCACCGGGGTCATCACGAAACCGGATCGGGTCGCGTAGTCGTCGAGGGTGCCGAGCACATCCTGTGCCGGTAGGTCGACGCCGACCTCTTCGGCGAGCTCGCGGCGGGCGGTGGTGGCGGCGTCCTCGCCGTCCTCCGCCCGACCGCCGGGCAGGGCCCACTGCCCCGCGTGCGTCCGCATGCGGGCGGCCCGGCGGGTGAGCAGAAAACTGGGTCGGCCCTGCGCGTCCTCGCCGAGCGTCACCGCAACGGCGGCACGGCGGCGCCCCTCGGCGGACAGTCCCTGTCTTGGGAAGCCGGCCACGGCCACCGCCACCCTGGTCCGAAGGTCGACCGTGTCGTCTCCGGCCGCCCCGTCGTCTCCGGCCGCCACCTCGTCACCGGCCGCCACCTCGTCACCGGCCGTCACGCCAGCACGGGTCACCACGTCGTTACGGGTCATCCTGTCGTCACGAGTCACTTTGTCGTCACGAGTCACCCTGACATGCATACCAGCATGCGTGCCGACGTGGCTTCAGACGGACCTTCCCGCGGCGGCGCGGGCACGCCGCCGCGGACCGCTCACCGGGAGTTGTGGTCGCGGCGCCGGTGGCGGCCGAGAGCAGTGCGCCCGCCCGCCGGGACGGCCGATCCCGCCGAGTCGACCCCCGCCGGCGTCCCTTCCCCGGACACGGGAGTCGACGGCCGGTCGCTCGGATACACCTGCGGCTCGGACACGGGCGGTGCCAGCGTCTCCGACCGGGCGTCACGCGAGCGCAGTGTCGTGCGCTCGCGGCGCCGGCGGGCCGCCTCGACATCGCGCACTCCGCGGACACTCAACCTGCCCCAGGCCGTCGAGCCCAGGAAGAGGACTGCGGCGCCCAGGCCGTAGAAGAAGCTGATCCACACGACGGCCTGCCGCGCGGACCCGCCGAGAGGCGCCCCGATCGAGCCGAGATGCCAGGGCCCGGCGAGGGTCGGACCGATGATGAACCAGACTCCGGCGGCGATCGCCAACCAGGCTCCGAGCGCTGCGGTTGCCCTGTTGGCGCTCGCCAACAGCAGCAGGCCGCCGACGAACGCCGCGATGCCCGGCAGTACCTCGAGCCAGAACCGCGCGGAGGTCCAGGTCCAGGCGTCCCCGGTGAACGCGAAATCAAAGTATGGGCCGACAAACGGAATGAGCGCCCCCCAGATACCCAGGAGCATCAGCAGCAGGCCGGTGACAGCACCACGGCTGCGGGGGATGTGCCAGGCGCCCAGCCCACGGGCGTCCGCATTGACGACGTCAGCCATCAGTTGCTCCCTCTCCTCGCCCTACAGCAGGGAGGGTGCCCCGCGGGGTGAGCACCGAACCACCTGGTCAGGGCCCCACGGCGCCCTGATCGGCCGGCCACCGGCCACCGGTGACCGGCGACCGGCGACCGGTCACAGGGGAACGAAGGAGAGTCCCCGCGCCCGGAGCAGGGGCAGCACCCGTCGCAGGGCCGCCACGGTCTGCGCGCGGTCGCCGCCGCCGTCGTGGCAGAGCAGGATGTCGCCGGGACGGGCCCGGCCCAGGGACTGCCGGATGGACGCGGTTCCCGGCCGCGCCCAGTCCCGGGGATCCACGTCCCAGCCCAGGGAGGTCATGCCCAGGCCGGTCGCAGCCGCGAGGACGGCAGGGGACCAGTCGCCACCCGGCGCGCGAAACAGCCGCGGTGGCTCAGCGCCCGCGTCCACGATGGCCGACTGCGCACGGGTCATCTCGACCCGGATCTGATCCGGTGTGCGGCGGCTGAACGGCTGCGGATGAGTCATCGTGTGGTTGCACAGCGAGTGGCCGTCCGCGACGATGCGACGCACCAGCTCCGGGTTCGCCACCGCCTGCGCGCCCACCACCGAGAAGGTCGCCGTGACCCGGTTGGCGCGCAGGACTTCGAGGATCCGGGGAGTCCACACCGGGTGCGGACCATCGTCGATGGTCAGGGCGATGGAGTCCGCCGGCGCATCCGGCCGCAGGTCGTGGATGCGGTAGGCGGGTGCTCGGGGAGCCGGCGGGGCCTGGGTGGTGACCGGGGTGCTCGCGGCCACCGTCGATCCGCGTGCGGCGCTGGAGCGACCGACGGTCTGCTGGCTTGCGCCTGCCGAGTGAGCGGCGGTCTGCTGGCTCGCGTCTGCCGAGTGGGCGGCGGTCTGCCGGCTTGCGCCTGCGGGGCGGGCGGCGGTCTGCCGGCTGGCCGAGCGGGCGGCACCGTGGCCCGCTCCGGACGCTCCCCCGATCGCCTGCGCCGGCTCGGCTGCGGTGAGCAGCACGATGCCCGCCGCGCTCGAGGCCGACCAGGCGAACAGTCGCCGACGGGACACACCCGGCGCCGAGCGGTCGACTCCGATCCCGATGTCGGCCGTCGGGTCGCTGTCAGCCGGCCCACGCCCCTGAGCCGACCCGAGCCCCTGAGCCGACCCGAGCCCCTCACCCGGCCCACGCCCTTCGGACCAGCCAGAAGCATCGTCGCCGTTACTCATCCGGTGTCCCCCCACCGCATCTGGCCGCCTTTCCGCCCATCTCACCGCTCCCCCGCTCCGCCCCGGTGGCCCACGCATCCCGCCCGGCGAGGGCGATGGGATGCCGGTTGACCATACGACGGAATTGCCTACCGAAAGCAAGAGCGACCCCACAATCAGGTAGATACCTGAAGAGATTTGCGGAAACCGCCGCCCAGCGTCATGGAATTGCCGCGCCAGGACACATTTGCACCGCGGCCGTCGGCGGGCCGCGGCGGTCAGGGCGGTCAGGGCGGTCAGGGCGGTCAGGGCGGTCAGCGGGCCGCGGCAGTCCTCAGCGCCCGCTCGGGCCAAATCGTTCGGTCCTGACCCGCGCGGGGTCATGGCCGAGCGCGACGAGCATGTCCGCGACGGATTCGACGAAGCCGTTCGGCCCGCAGACGTAGCACGTCGGCGCGAACGCGGCGGGCCACGCGACCGCGGACAGTTCAGCGAGACCGAGGCGATGCGGTGGGCTCGGCCAGTCCGGCGGCGTCGCCCTCGTGTAGACCCGGGTGAGGTCGAGGCCCGGGTCGGCTCGGGCGCGGTGGCGCAGTTCCGCCGCGTAGTAGGCGTCGCCCGGCGTGCGCACCGAGTACGCCAGCCGGAACGGCACCCGGCTCGCCGCGGCGGCGCGAGCCCGCACCATGGCCATCAGGGGAACGATGCCCGAGCCGCCGGCGACGAGGAGCACCGGTTGTTCGTCCTGCGGACGCCAGACGAACCAGCCGCCGATCGGGCCGCGGATCTCTACCGGGTCGCCGACGGCGAAGACCTGCGTGAGGTACGGCGAGACCTCACCATCGGCGACCCGCTGCACCGTGAGGACGACGCGCGAACCGTCGGTGGGAGCCGCCAGGGAGTAGCTACGGCGCGCGGTGTAACCGTCCTCGGCGGTGAGGCGCACATCAACCCGTTGACCGGCGTGGTGCCCCGGCCACCGCGGCACCTCGAGCACGAGAGTCCGCGCGCTCGGCGTCTCGTCGCGTACCTCGGCCAGGCGGGCGACGCGCCACGGCATCCGACTGGCCGCCGTCGGCCTGGCCGCCGGCTCGCGCACCGGCCCCGTCACGTCCCCGTCACGTCCTCGTCCCGCCTTCACGCGCTGCCCGGGCCCCGGTCGACCGGTGCCGGGACGGCCGCTTCCCGCGCATCCGTCAGTCGCCCCGGTACCTCTGTTCGAGCCAGGGATCACCACGCTCGTGATATCCGCCGGCTTCCCAGAAGCCCGGCTCGTCCTCGGGCAGGAGGCGGATGCCGCGGACCCATTTGGCGGACTTCCAGAAATACAGATGGGGCACGAGCAGGCGGGCCGGGCCGCCATGCTCGGGGTCCAGGTCGTCGCCTTCACAGCGATGGACGACCCAGGCCCGCCCGTCCAACAGGTCGTCGAGCGGCAGATTGGTGGTGTAGCCACCGTAGGAGTAGGCGACGGCGAAGTCCGCCGAGGTCTCGACGTCGGCGAGCAGCACATCCAGCGAGACGCCCTGCCATACCGTGTCCAGCTTCGACCACTGGGTGACACAGTGGATGTCGACCGTCGGCGTCTCGCTCGGCAGGGCCAGAAACTCCGACCAGCTCCAGCGGTACCGGCGCCCGGCCTCGTTGGTGATCACGAACTCCCACTGGTCGCGCGGCACCCGCGGGGTCGGCCCCGCGGAGAGGACCGGGAACCCCTTTTCCAGGTACTGACCGGGGGGAAGGCGGGCCCGACCAGACCGCGGGCGGCCGTGAAAGCCCGGCGAGACGATGCCCATGGACCACACCTACCACAGCCGGACCCAGCAGGGCGCTCGGTGTATTCACCGCCGCGACACAACCACCGCCACGGCGAGGATCACCCGGCAATCCCGACGAAAGGCGTCTGTTAACATAAACAGCCCGCACAGTCCACTGATACTCGACGATCACCGATCGGCGACCGACGCGCGCCTTTGCAGGAGGACCGCTCATGGCCCGGCCAGCCGCCCCGGCGGCATCCCGCCCAGGCTCATCGCAGGCAGCATCCGCACCGGTCGGCGGCCGGG
>NZ_JAMQQF010000680.1 GCF_023716945.1 Frankia sp. AiPs1
GGGCGAACGCGGGCGCGAACGGCTCCGGCGGATGGCCGATCTCCGGGCCGCCAAGCCCGAGGCCGACGACGCCCCGCTCGGCGAAGCGCGCCGCCCAGCGGGCCACCTCGGTCGCCGCCTCGACGGGCAGCACCCGGTCGATGTCCGGGGTCAGGCGCACCTCGACGCCGAACCGCTCCCTGGCCTCGATCGCCCCGTCGGCGTAGCCGTTGAAGATCTCCTCGACCCGTACGCCGCGCTGGACCCGGAACCACGGCGAGAAGATGCCCTCCACATAGACGGCACCGTGGGCGGCCGCCTCGGCGGCGTAGTCGACGACGATCTGGCGGAAGTCAGCCTCGGTCCGCATCACCTGCGTCGTCATAACCCAGACCTGGATGAAGTGGTTGAAGTCGCGGAAGCGGTACAGCTCCGCGAGGCCCTCGACCGTCCGCGACGGCAGGGCCTCCTCGTTGCGCCGCGCCATCTCCAGCAGCGTTGCCGGCCGGACCGTCCCCTCCAGGTGCACATGCAGCTCGATCTTCGGCCCGGTCGCCGCCGGGACCACGGCCGGGGACCCGGCGGACTCGCTCATCGGGCCAATCTATGGCGTCCCGCCCGCCGCGGGCGCCAGGGAGCAGCCCGGTACCGGCGGGGAGCCCGTACCTGCTCGCCCTTCCAGCGGCCTCGGAGCCCGACTCGTCCTGCTGGAAAGGCAAGGAGGTCGAGATCAGGTGGCCGAGACGAGGGGAAGCGCGGTGGAGGAGAAGTGCGAGGCGACCCGGTCGTCGGTCGGATCCTGGGCCGGGTCGCGGTGGACGACGAGATGGCGGTAGAGGGTGTCGCGCTGCGCCGGGATGCGCCCGGCCGTGCGGATCAGACTGATCAGCTCGGAGCGGTTGGTGCGGTGGCGGGCGCCCGCCGAGGAGACGACGTTCTCCTCCAGCATCACCGAGCCGAGGTCGTCGGCGCCCATGTGCAGGGTGAGCTGGCCGACCTCCTTGCCGGTCGTCAGCCACGAGCCCTGCAGGTGGGCGATGTTGTCGAAGAACAGCCGGGCGACGGCGACGAGGCGCAGGTACTCCAGCGACGTGGCCTGGGTCCGCCCGCCGAGGTGGTTGTTCTCCGGCTGGTAGGTCCACGGGATGAACGAGCGGAAGCCGCCGGTGCGGTCCTGCACGTCGCGGATCATCTTCATGTGCTCGATCCGCTCGGCGTTCGTCTCGCCGGTGCCCATCATGAAGGTCGCGGTCGATTCCAGACCGAGGTTGTGCGCGGTCTCCATCACCGACAGCCAGACGTGGCCGGGCTCCTTGAGCGGGGCGATGGCGTGCCGGGGGCGCTCGGTGAGGATCTCCGCGCCGGCGCCGGCGAAGCTGTCCAGGCCCGCGTCGCGCAGCCGGGTGATGACCTCGGGGAACGTCAGACCGGACGTGCGGGCGATGTGCACGACCTCGCTGGCACCCAGCGAGTGCAGGGCGAGCTGCGGGTAGGCCGCCTTGATCGCACCGAAGGCCTGCTCATACCACTCGATGCCGAAGTCGGGGTTGTGGCCGCCCTGGAGCATGATCTGGGTGGCACCGAGCTCCACGGCCTCGCCGCACTTGGTGACGAGGTCGTCGACGTCGCGGACCCAGCCCTCGGCGTGCTTCGGCGCGCGGTAGAACGCGCAGAACCGGCAGGCCGTCACGCAGATGTTCGTGTAGTTGATGTTACGGTCGATGATGTAGGTGGCGATGCCGTCGGGATACCGGCGGCGGCGCACCGTGTCCGCCGCGCTGCCGAGCGCGTGCAGCGGCGCCCGGGTGTAGAGGGCCAGGGCCTCCTCGGGCGAGATGCGGCCGCCCTCCGCCGCCCGGTCCAGAATCGACCGGATCTCGCCGGCGCCGTCGCCCCGACCCACCGCAGTCTCGCCGTCGGCATCCACAAGGCTCATGGCGCGATGGTACGACCTGGGTCCCGATGCCGGACCACGTCGAGCTCAGGCCGACACCGGGACGGTCAGGGTGGATCAGCCGGACGATCAGTAGCCGGACCGACCGCCGGCGTCGGCCGGACCGGTACCCGGGGGGACGTCCGCGTCGTAGCCGCTCGACGACCGCTCACCATAATCGGCATCGGAGCTGCCAGCCGACCGCTCGCCGTAACCGGCATCGGAGCTACCGGACCGCCGCTCACCAGGGCCGCCGGCTCCGGACCCGCCGGACGGACGCTCGCCGTAGCTCTGCTCTGATCCGAAGCCGCCGGACGGCCGCTCGGCGTGGCCGTGCTCCGCGCCGTAGCTGCCCGGATGGCTCGGGGTCGAGCCGGTGGTCGGGCCGCCGGCGGTCGGGGGACTGCCCGGGGCGTTGTGACCGGGGCCGTGCGCACGACTGGTGAACTTCTGCTGCACCTGCTTGATCTTGGCCCGGTTCTCGGGCTTGTTGGCCGCAGCCTTGGCCTTGTCGACCATCTCCCGGGTCTTCGGGCTGTGCAGGAATTCGTTGATCTTGCTTGAGATGCTCGCCATGAGGTCGGTGTACCTATCCGACGGCGGTTTTACGCCTGCCGGTCAAGCCGCTGCGCGCTGCGTCACCCCGGACCGCCCGAGGAACCCCCGAAGGTGTCCTTTGCCTGATTCCACAGGCTGTCCACCTGGTCGCCCACGCCGCTCCTGACCGAGGTGGCCGCCTTGTCCCACAGCCGGCTGCGCTGCTCGTCGACCATGGACGCGATCTGGTCGGCGGCGGAGAGCAGGAGCAGGACAACCAGAACGAAGAGGATCGTCCGCTTGAAGGGGATCCGCAGCCGGAACCGGCGGCGCGGGCGCCGCGGCGCCGGGGGGTCATGAGGTTCCGGCGCCCGGTCGCGGGGGCGCTCGACGACCGGGCGCGCCGCCGGTTGCGGGCGCGCGGCATCGCCGCGGTCGGC
>NZ_JAMQQF010000681.1 GCF_023716945.1 Frankia sp. AiPs1
GGCTTCCCCGACAGCGTTGGTTCGCCGGCAAGGGCCGCGGCGCCGGGAGAACCGAGACCTGCGGCTGGCCCGGTCGGGTCAGCGGCGTCGACGACGCCCGCGCCGAGGTGATCGACCGCGGGCGGACCCTGTCCGAGGCGTTGGACAGCGTGGCGCTGGCGGCCCGCATCGGGCCGGACATGCTCGGTGCCGCCGAGCGGCGGCGCTACCTGCTGATCGTCCAGAACCCCGCCGAGTCGCGGGCGACCGGCGGGATCATCGGCGGCTTCGGCCTGTTGACCGCGGATCGGGGGCGTCTGTCCCTCGACGGCATCTCCGGCAACGGCTCGCTGCCCGGCGGTCCCACCCAGCAGACCCCGGCCACCGCGCTGCCGGGTCCGTTCGCGGCGCGCTACGCGTCGTTCTGGCCGGACCGGGTGTGGGCGAACGCCAACCTGACGCCCGACTACCCCACGGTCGGCAAGCTCTACTCCCACCTGTATCGGGCCGGGACGGGCATCGACGTGGACGGCACCATCAGCGTCGACCCGACCACGCTGTCCTATCTGCTGGCGGCCAGCCGGCCCGCGGTGCTGCCCGACGGCAAGATCGTCACCGCGGCGAACCTGGTCGACCTCGTCGAGTCCGCGGTGTACGCCCGCATCCCGACGGTGCCTGCCCGGGATCGTTTCTTCGCCGAGGTGGGACAGGCCGTCTACGCGGCGGTGGAATCAGGCAGCGGGGACACGGCGAAGCTGCTCACCGCCCTGTCCAAGGCCGCCGGCGAGGGGCGACTCACTCTGTCCAGCAACCACGCCGATGAGCAGGACGTTCTTTCGACGACCGCGGTGGGTGGCGCGCTACCGACGGGATCCGGGCCCTACCTCGCCGTCGTCACGCAGAATGCCACGGCCAGCAAGCTCGACTACTGGCTTCGCCGCCGGACCACCTATCGGGTGCAGCGGCTGCCGAACGGAGCCGGCGCGGTGACGATCGCCGTCCGACTCACCAACGTGGCCCCCGACGGCCTGCCGGAGTACGTCCGCAATCGTGAGGATGTCCGCGGTCCCGGGGCCAATCCGCAGGCCCAGAACAACCTCTGGCTGTCGGTGTACACGGGTCGGGACAGCCTGTTCGCCGGTGCCCATCTCGACGGCCAGCCGCTCGCGCCGACCAGCGGCTCCGAGGACGGTCTGCCCGTCGTCTCGACCTTCCTGACCGTCGACCGCGGCCAGACCAGGACTCTGGAACTCAAGGTGCTCGAGCCGCAGGCGGGTCCCGCGCTCGCGGTTCGTCCCCAGCCGCTGCCGGTGCCCGAGCGCCTCGACGTCGAGGGGGTGCCGGTCACTTCTCCTTGGTCACGCAGTGTCAAGAACTGACTACAGAGGGTTGTAGACACGGAGAGTAATCATCGATACTCTCCGTGTAGTCAATCCTCCAACTGTTTGGCCTGATGATCCGCAGGGAGAGTGCCTGTATGAAGTTCCGACCCCTCGGAGTCGCGCTGGTGGCAGGCGGCGGTGTGGCGCTCGCCGCGCTGCCGGCTTCTCCAGCCGCAGCCTTTGACAAACCCATCTTCGGCCCCGACGGCCCCGACGGCCCCGACCCGGGTGCCGTCTATCCGCCGGTGGGCGCCGTGTGCGCCGGTCCGACCGGGGCGGGAACCGTCAGCAAGTCCGTCGTCCTTGTTGGTGAGACCGTGACCTTCAGCGGCTGCGGATTCCTCCCTGGCACCCAGATCGAGATCGAGCTCGACGGACAGTACCTGTACGAGGCCCAGGCCGCGGGCGCAACAGGTTTGTTCAGCGTGCCGGTCAACCTTCCCGGGACCGGCCAGCACACGATCACCGCTGTCGGTGAGGGCATCGCCCCTCCACCCCCGCCGCCACCGGGCGGCGGTCCGGGAGGGCCCGGCGGTCCGGGCGGGCCTATCGGTCCGGGAGGTCCCGGCGGTCCCGGCGGGCCTATCGGTCCGGGCGGGCCTATCGGTCCCGGGGGTCCCGGCGGTCCCGGCGGTGCGGTGGTGCCCGGCGGTGCGGTGGTGCCCGCCGGTCCAGGAGCGCCTGACGATCAGGGCGTCCTGGCTGACCCGGCCCTGGGAGCCGGGCCGGGCGGCCCGGAGAGTTCGGAGCCGGGCGGTCCGGGGAGGCCCGGATTCCCACCCGGAGACGAGCCGGGCAAGGACAGGCCGATCCTGCCGCCGATCACCATCGGGCTGGCGGCTCCGCTCACGCCTGCGAAGCAGGCGTTGCAGACCCGCGTCGTCAACGCCTCCGTGTTGGTGATCGGGTTCGGTGAGGACGGCATCGAGGGTCTGCCGTTCAACCCGGGCTGGATCGCCAACTGGATCGGCGACTGGGTGTTCGACCACGACGGCAAGCGTCGGCACCGTGACGACTGCTTCGGCGACAAGGACGGTTTCGACAAGGACGGCCACGACGGCAAGGACGGCTTCGGGAACAACGGCTTCGGCAAGGACGGCTTCGGCAAGGACGGGTTCGGCAACAACGGCTTCGGCAACAAGAACGTCGGCAACGACAAGGAGGCGCGGGCCGACGAGCTGGGCGGCCAGAACGGCTGGGACGGCAAGAACGGCTGGGACGGCAAGAACGGCTGGGATGGCCAGAACGGCTGGGATGGCAAGAACGGCTGGGATGGCCAGAACGGCTGGGATGGCAAGGACGGTCGCGACGGCAAGGACGGCCGCGACGGCAAGGACGGCTGGGACGGCAAGGACAACCGGAACGACAAGGACGGCTGGAAGGACAAGGACGACTGGTTCGGGGACAAGGACCGCGACAAGCGTGATGGCGGCCCCTGCTTCGTCGGCGCGGGCGTCGGGGTCGGCGTGGTCGGCGCGGGCGTCGGCGTCGGTGCCGGTGCCGCGGCGCCCGCCGGC
>NZ_JAMQQF010000682.1 GCF_023716945.1 Frankia sp. AiPs1
AGTCGTGGCCGCGGGCCCGGACGGCACGCTGATCGTCGCGGTCGGCGCCGACCCGGCGGGCTGGCCCGGCGGGTCTGGCCCGGCGTCGCAGCGCTACGCCGTGAGCTACGCCGAGATCGACGCGCCCACCGCGCAACAGGAGCACGCCGCCGCGGCGACGCGGCACCGGTACGTGGTCGCCTGGACGACAGGCACCACCAGTCGAGAGGAGTCCCATGACCCACGATGACGAGCTGTCCGACACGCTGCTCGCCGAGATCGGCACGATGATCGCCCGCATTCTGGAGAAGTACGGCCTGGGCGACGTGCGCGTCGAGATGACCACGGCCTTCCACGACGACCTGGAGATGGAAAGCATCGACCTGGTCACGCTCGGCGGCATGCTCGCCGAACGGTACGGCGAGAACGTCAGCCTCGCCGAGTTCCTCGCCGAGAAGGACCTCCCCGAGGTCATCGCGCTCACGGTGGGCGACATCGTGGCGTTCGTCCGGTCCCGGCTGGGCGCCCCGGCGGGCGTGGACTGACCGTGCCGATCATCGACGTCAACGGCAACGACCTCCACTACCTCCACGAGCGGGGCAAGCACCTCCCCATGCGGGGCAAGCTCGTACCGCCCGTCGCCGTCGTCGCCGACGACACCAGCGACGACACGGGCAACGGCACCGGCGACGACCCCGGCGATGACGGCAGCGGCACGGCCCGTCGCGCGGGCCCGGCACCGACGCTGGTCTGCGTGCACGGCCTGGGTACCGACAGCCTGGCCAGCTTCTACCTGACGATGGCCGCCCCGCTGGCCGCCGCCGGCATCGACACGGTGTTCTACGACCTGCGCGGGCACGGCAACAGCGGCCGGCCCGCCCAGGGTTACACCGTCGGTGACTTCGTCGCCGACCTCGCCGGGCTGCTGGCCGCCCTGGGCATCGACGAAACGGTGCACCTGGTGGGCAACAGCTTCGGCGGCACGATCGCCTACGCCTTCGCGGCCGCCCACCCGGATCGGGTAGCGAGCATGGTCACGATCGAGGCCGAACCGCCGACGCCGCCGTGGGCCGACCGGGTGGGGCTGATGCTGGCGAACACCCGTCGCGACCTCGGCCGCGAGGACACCTATGCCTGGCTGCAGAAGACCTTCGGCTCCCACTACGTCCGGCTGTCCCGGCTGGCTTATCGGCGCCTACAGGAGACGTCGATGGCCGACGAGATCCCGCAGGGCCCGCTGCTCGACCTGGAGGACCTGGCCCGCATCCACCACCCGGTGCTGAGCATCCTGGGCAGCGACGGCTTCCAGGCGGAAAACCCCTACCTGTTACAGAGTGTTCTACCCGATTGTCACACGGTGATAGTTCCGGATCAGGACCACTCGGTGCTCGTCGAGTCGCACCGGCGGGTCCGCGACCTGACGATCGACTGGGTACGCCGGCACCAGGCGGTGGGCGTCGGCTCCGGCGAGGGGGCGTGAGCACCTTCCTGTTCGTGGTGCCGCCGCTGGCCGGGCACATCACCCCGCTGGTAGCCGTGGCCGACCGACTGCACGACCGCGGCCACCGGGTGGTCTGGTCGGGCGAGGAGTCGATCGTGCGGCGGCTGGCCGGACCGGACGCTGAGATCCATCCCTGCCTGGCGGGGCCGGTCGACGTCGACGTGCGCGGGGCCGAGCTGCGCGGCTACGCCGGGGTCCGCTTCCTGTGGGAGGAGTTCCTCGTCCCACTGGCCGAGGTGACGTATCCGGCGGTGGTCGAGGCGGCCGTCCGGTCGGGCGCCGATGTGCTGGTCTGCGACATGCAGGCGTTGGCCGGGCCGCTCGCGGCGGCGCGCCTCGGCCGGCCGTGGGCGACCTCGGCGACGACGTCGGGCCCGCTGCGGGACACCTTCGCCGCCACCCCGAAGGTCCAGCGGTGGTTCGACGACCTGCTCGACGGCCTGATCGCCCGCACCACCACCACCACAGGCACCACCGCCACCGCAGGCATCGCAGGCATCGCAGGCACGACCAACACGGCCCGCACCGCCATCACCGCGGGCACAGCTCGCACGGGCGGACCGACCCGGCCCGGGCCGGCGACGGTCAGCGGGCCGCCCACGCCGCGCACGCTGCGGCTGTCCCCCCATCTCGTCCTGGCGTTCACCACGCAGGCGCTCGCCGGGCCGCCCGGCGGCGACTCGCTGATCGGCCCGGACGGCCCGCCGACCGCCTGGGTCGGCCCGTCACTGCCACCGCGAGCCGACCCCGTCGGGGGCGACCTGGATGGTCCTCAACAGGACGGCCCGCAAGCGGACCGCCCGAAAGCGAGCAACGCAAGACCGGGCGACGCGAAACCGGACAGCACGAAACCGGACAGCACGAAACCGGGCAACGCGAAACCGGGCGACGCGAAACCGGACAGCGCGGCGGCGAGCGAGGCGTTCCCGTGGGGGCGGCTCGATCCGGGACGCCGGCTTGTGGTGACCAGCCTCGGGACCGTCAACGGCCAGGTGAGCGGGGAGTTTCTGCGGACGTGCGCGGCGGCGCTGCGCACGCTCGGCGACGGCGTGCAGGCCGTCATCGCCGACCCGCTGGGCGCCGTCGACCCGGCCGCCATGCCGGACGGCGGCATCGCCGCGCGGTTCCTGCCGCTGGTCGACCTGCTTCCGCGGGCGGCGGCGGTCGTCTGCCACGCCGGGCACAACACGGTCTGCGAGGCGCTCGGGCACGGCGTGCCGCTGGTCGTCGCGCCGATCCGCGACGACCAGCCGGTCATCGCCCAGCAGGTGGTGGACGCGGGTGCGGGGATCCGGCTGCGCTTCGCCCGGGCCACGCCGGCGATCGTGGCGTCGGCCGTCCGCGAGGTCCTCGACGACCCCCGCTACCGGTCCGCCGCGGCCCGCGTCGGCGC
>NZ_JAMQQF010000683.1 GCF_023716945.1 Frankia sp. AiPs1
GGCGACCGCCGGGCGCCCCGCGCGGTCGATCTCGACCTCGACGGCCGCATGGGCCAGCTCGAACCCGGTCCTGGCGGGGTCGGTGAACAGGTCGCGGCCCCGCCCGCGCAGCACCAGCGGGCCGGTGAGCTCACGGCCGCCGGCGATGTCGACGGTGCTGGTGCGCCGGATCGAACCCGGTCGGCGCCGGGGGGTCGCCGTCGCCGGGGTGCGCGGTCCATGGCCGGGATGGCCTGTGCGGATCATCGCCACTCCCCCTGTCTGTTCGAAAACGTGCTCCGGCCGCGGGGTCGCCACCGCGCCCCCGCGGCCGCGAGCCCTAGCGGGGCCCGAAGCGCTGGGCGCCGTCCAGGCGGATCGTCTCGCCGTTGAGGTAGGGGTTGGTCAGGATGTGGGTGACCAGCGCGCCGTACTCCGACGGGTGGCCCAGGCGCTTCGGGAACGGCACCGCCGCGCCGAACTTCGCCAGCGCCTCCGGCCCGACCGACTCCATGATCGGCGTGCGCATGGTGCCCGGCGCGACGCAGACCACCCGGATGCCGAGCGAGCCGAGGTCGCGGGCCGCGGCGAGGGTGAGGCCGACGACGCCACCCTTGGCCGCCGCGTACGACGACTGGCCGATCTGGCCCTCGAAGGCGGCGATGCTGGCCGTGGTCACGACCGCGCCGCGCTCGCCGTCCTCGCCGGGCTCGGCGCGTGCGATCGCCGCGGCGGTCAGGCGCAGCACGTTGTACGTGCCGTTGAGGTACAGATCGACGGTCTTGCGGAAGCCGTCCATCGACGCCGGCGAGCCGTCGCGCTGCACGACCTTCTCGGCGACGCCGAAGCCGCCGTGCGCCGCCACCGCGTAGCGCAACGTGCCGAGCTCCCCGGCCGCCTCGATCGTCGCGAGCACCGAGTCGTCGTCGAGCACGTTGGTACGCGAGTACTTCACCGCGTCGCCGAGCTCGGCGGCGAGCTTCTCGCCGCGCTCGTCGTTGAGGTCGGCGATGATCGCCGACCCGCCCGCGGCGACGATCGCCCGCACCGTGGCCTCACCGAGGCCGCCCGCTCCGCCGGTCACGAGGGCGACGTTGCCTGCCAGTGTCATCCGGTCCCTTTCCCGTCTGTGTCGTCCAGTCGCTCGGCCGTCCGGCCGCTGGGCTGTTCAGCCCCGCTGGGACGACAGAATTGTCACCGCGGACACCGCCGTGGGGCCACCGATGTTGTGCGCGAGCGCCGTGCGGGCGCCGTCGACCTGGTTGGCCGCCTCGCCGCGCAGCTGCTCGAACAGCTCCACGCACTGGGCGACGCCGGTGGCGCCCGGCGGGTGCCCCTTCGCCTTCAGCCCGCCGCTGGGATTGACCGGCTTGGCCCCGCCGACGCTGGTCACACCGTTCTCGATCAGCTTGTAGGCACCGAACTTCTCGGCGAACCCGAGGTCCTCGTAGCTGATCAGCTCGACGCCGGTGAAGCAGTCGTGCACCTCGGCGACGTCGATGTCGTCGGGGCCGAGCCCCGCCATCGTGAACGCGGCCTTCGCCGCCTTGACCGTCGGCGGGAACGTGGTCATGTCCTTCTTGTGCTGGTGCATGACCCGGTCGAGGCCGAGCCCGACGCCGCGCACCCAGACGGGACGGTCGGTGTAACGCTCGACGACGTCCTCGGAGACGAGCAGCAGCGCCGCCGCGCCGTCGCTCTGCGGGGTGCAGTCGTAGAGGTTGAACGGGGCGACGACCACGGGCGAGTTCATCGCCTGCTCGACGGTGATCTCGTACCGCAGCTGCGCCTTCGGGTTCGGCACCGCGTGCTTGTGGTTCTTCACCGCGACCATGGCGAGGTGTTCCTTGGTCGCCGGCGACTCGTGCAGGTAACGGGCGACGTGCAGGGCGAAGTTCGCCGGGGCGACCAGGCCGAGCGGGTAGTCCCAGGCCATGTCGCGGGTCAGGCCCGCCCATTCCCAGAACGTGCTGCGCGCCGAGGACTCGCGCACCTTGTCCGCGCCGACCACGAGCACGACGTCGAACGCCCCGGACGCCACCGCGAAGGTGGCGTTGCGGACCGCGTCGTTGCCCGTCGCGCAGGCGTTCTCCACCCGGGTGACGGGGATGTCGAGCAGCCCGCAGGTGTCCGCCAGGATGCCCGTCGGGAAGCCGTCCGAGGTCGTCAGCTCACCGAACCAGGCCGCCTGGATGTCGTCGCGGTTCAGGCCCTTGTCGACGTGCGCGGCCATCTCGGAGACCGCCATCGGCAGCAGTTCCTTGATGCCCAGGTCGAAATGCTCGCCGAACGCCGTCATGCCGGCGCCGACCACCGCCACTCGCCTCATCGCACCGCTCCCTCGCCTGCGTCCGCGGCCGTGGCCGCATCCGGGTACAGCGCATATCCGTAGTCCGGAATTCCTGAGCGCACCGCGACCCGGCGCAGCACCAGCCGCCCCCGGTCGCCGATCTGCACCGTCCCGGCCGGCGCGGCGGTCACCTTCACCAGCGCGCGCACGTCAACCCCGTCGAGCTGGACGATCGCCAGCGAGTACGGCGTCGGCAGGCCCGGCACGGGGACGTGCACGGTGACGACCGTGTAGACCTCGCCGGTGCGCGGCAGCGGGGTCAGCGACCAGCCGTCCTCGGAGCCGCAGTTCAGGCACCGTCGCCGCGGCGGCAGCGCCAGCGTCCCGCAGGCGTCGCACTTGCCGGCGTCCCAGCGCACCTTCGCGTCGAAGGCCCGCTCGTAGGCGGCCAGCGAGATCGCGATGTCCGGCCCGGGGGTCCGGGTCAGCTTCTCCGGCGCCAGCAGCGCCGGCTCGTCGCGGCGCACCGCGGGCACCCCGTCGACGCGCAGCGCCGTCGCCGACCCCTGCTCGACGGCGTGGACCAGCC
>NZ_JAMQQF010000684.1 GCF_023716945.1 Frankia sp. AiPs1
CCGCCTCCCCCGCACGCCCCGGGGGCACGGTCGTCCGGACCACCTCGCCGCCCCGCGGCGGCGGGGCAGGCACCGGGCCCTCGACCCCCACCGGGCCCACGGGCGGCCAGACCCCGACCGGCAACGGCAACACCGCCGGATCTGGCGGATCTGGCGGTTCCGGGGGCTCTGGCAGCGGCGGTTCCGGTGGTTCCGGCTCTGGCTCCGGCGGTTCGGGTGGTTCTGGTTCGGGCGGTTCCGGCTCTGGCTCCGGTGGTTCGGGTGGTTCTGGTTCGGGCGGTTCCGGCTCTGGTTCGGGTGGTTCGGGCGGTTCCGGCGGCGCGGGCGAGTCCGATGGCCCCGGTAAACCCGCGCCGGGCAGACCTACGCCGAGAAGGCCCGTGACGAGCAGGCCTGTACCGAGCAAACCGGCGCCGAGCAAGCCCGCGAGCAAGCCCGCACCGAGCAGACCGGTGCCGAGCAAGCCCGCGCCGAGCAAGCCTGCAGCAAACAAGCCCGCACCGAACAGGCCCGCACCGAGCAGGCCCGTGTCGAGTAAGCCCGCGTCGAACAAGCCCGTCGCGGGCCGACCTACAGCAGGACGGCCCTCGACGGGACGGCCCTCGACGGGCAATCCCGAGGCGGGCAATCCCTCGACGGGGTCTTCCGGTGGGACGAGTCGCCCCACCGCCAGCTCGTCCATACCTCGAGCCTCGGCGCGTCCCCAGCCGATCCCGCCGACCAGCGATGGCTCCCCGCCTGACCGGTCCGATGACGAGACCGACGGTCCGGCCACCACGACGTCCTCGGGCGGAACCCACCGTCGTGGCGGCAACCGTCCGACCTACACAGCACGTCCAACGCCCCCGCCCGCGCCGGCCGGCGCGGGTGAGGTCGACGGCAACAGCGGGTCCGGCGGGCCTGGCGGCGCGGGCAGACCTGGCGGCGCGGGCGGGTCTGGCGGGTCTGGCGGGTCTGGCGGTGCGGGTGGGTCCGGCTGGCCCGGTGGCGCAGGTCGGTCTGGTGGGGCGGACGAGTCTGGTGGCGTGGAC
Source organism: Frankia sp. AiPs1 (assembly GCF_023716945.1). Classification (GTDB taxonomy): domain Bacteria; phylum Actinomycetota; class Actinomycetes; order Frankiales; family Frankiaceae; genus Frankia. The sequence goes on from NZ_JAMQQF010000684.1 coordinate 1,032, forward strand.
GCTGGCACCGGAGGCTCCTTGGGCGAGGGAATCAGCACGGCCGCAGGCGCATCCGCCGGTTCCGGACGCATGGGCCTCGGCGCGCGGCGTTAGAGCGCGCATCCCGTTGGGATCGGGAGGGATGGTTCGCCCGAACGAGACCCGGTGCCCGAGACCCGGGGCCCGGCGTGCCGGTGCCTGTCCCGGTTGCGTCGGCAACTGCAGGAGGTTGATGGCGGTGGGGGTCCGGCTCGCGGTCATCAACCTCCTGCATCTGTTGACATCCACCCGGCCAGGACTGTCGCCGGCCGTTCCACCCACCGTGCGTGATCGGTGAAGTGTGGAGATGTTTCCGTCCGAGTCCAACCCTGATGATCTCGGGGTTCCGCGGAACCGCGCCGCGCCGTCGGCACGAGCCCGAAGTCGATGACCGCGATAGTCGATGACCGCGAAGGTCCCCGACGTCCCCGACGTCCCCGACGTGTGTATCTCCAGTCCACGTCGACCAGGCAGTGGTCCAGTCCGGTGTCGTGTGGGCGGGTCGGCGCAGTAGCTGGTAGGCGGCCCGGTGGGCGGCGTACCGACACGACGCCCACGGTGTCGGTAGTACTACTCTGGGTGAGTTACGGTTCGGGCCTCCGTGGAGACGATGCGACCTGGGGGCCTGATGTGGGTGTTTGCCATGGCTATGGCGCTGCTCGCCGTCGCGGTGATGCTCGTCGGCATCGCCGGCACCCTACGCGGGCGGGTGGGATGGGCCCGCATCTCCGGCCGGCGCGGCGGGTTGACCGTCGCGGCCGGCGGCTTCACGGTCGCCGTGGCAGCCTTCGGCTTTTCCGCCCCCGCCGGTTCGGGCGGGGACGATGCCCGGCTCCAGACGGCCAGTGCCACCGACACCGGGCTCGGGCTCGACGACCAGCCGCAGGGCGACAACCTGCCCTGGCAGCCGGGCAGTGTGCCGGTCTCGCCCCTGTCGACGCTGCCACCGTTCCCCGCGTCGATCTACGGTTCCCCTGACGCCGCGGGCGGTGCCGCCGCCGCGGACGGCTCCGGACCGCCTGCGTCGAGGTATCCCGCCTCGTCCGACGGTGTGCTCGACGGGAGCGGCCCGGCCGCCGGCGATCGCGTTCGCGCCGGCGGGGGCAGGGACGCCGATCAGGACGAGGACGGGGAGCGCTTCGCCGCGGGACTGGACGGTGGCGACCTCGACGGGTGGGACGGCCGGGCCGGCCGTGGACGCTCCGAGTCCGGCCCGGGCGAGTGGTCGGCCGGCGACGACCCGGCCGGCGATGCCTACCGCGACAACACCCGCCCCGGCGCGGCCGTCGGTCCCGGGGTCGGCTCCAGGGCCGGCGGCTATCGCGGAGCCGGCGGCTATCGCGGCGCAGGTGGACTCCCCGGAACTGGTGGGTTCCCCGGAGACGGTGGGGATTCGGGGGCCGAAGGGTTCCCCGGAACCGGCGGGTACGCGGGGGCCGGCGGCTATGCGGGAACGGACGGACACGTGGGAGCCGGTGGGTATCCGGGTTCCGCGGCCTATCCGGCCGGTGTCGGCATCCCCGCCGGCACTGCGGCGCAAGAAGCCGGGGTGCGCGCGGGGTCTCGGGGGCGGGCGATGGCTGGGGGAACATCGGGGTCGGGCCCGGGCACCGCATCGAGCGGTCCGGCCGGTGCCACCTCGCGCACATGGGGACAGGGCGCGCGGGGACAGGGTCCGCCCATCCCGGATTCCGGGTCGACGTCGGTTGCGAGGTCCGGCTCAGGCGCCGGCAGCCGGGGCGCTTCCGATGGGCGGGGCGCGGCGGGCTCTCGCGGGGGCACCGCCGGGAGCGACACGGGGGCGCGGTC
>NZ_JAMQQF010000685.1 GCF_023716945.1 Frankia sp. AiPs1
GGGTGTTATAGTATGCCTCCCCCCGCCCGCCCGGCCGCCGCCCAGACCGCCTGCCCCGAGACCGCCCGCCCCGAGACCGCCACCTCCGAACGCACCTCCGAGGGCGGCGCCGCGACCGTTGGTAGTGCCGCCGGCGCTGGGCAACGGGGTCGACAAGTCGGCGAGCGCCACCCGGTCGCCGACCTTCAACCCCGAGGTGATCTGCGTCAGGGTGGTCCCGGCTGCCCCGACGCCGACGATCGTGGCCGTAGCCTTACCGCCTCGGACCACCGTCACGGTATGTATCTGACCCAGTGACCGAAGGGCCGAGCTGGGCACCGCGATGGCGTTCGCCGCCTGGGCGATCACGATGGCGACGTCGGCGTCCGAACCGGAGAAGATCCGCTGGCTCGGCCGGTTGAGCGAGATCGCCACCGGATAGCTCACCGAGCTCGACGCTCCCGAGCCGCCGCTCGAGCCGCTCGACAGCGATGACGTCGGTAGCAGCCCGATGCCGACGACCGTGCCGGTCAGGGCCGTGGCCGACCCGTCGACGATCGCCGAGGCGGCCTGACCGACCTGCACCTTCGCCAGGTCGGAGTCGGCCACGGACGTCTCGACCTGGTAGGAGGTCCCGGCGCCGATCACGGTGATCCCGGAGCCCGCAGATGCCGTCGAGGCCGCCTGGACAGACTCGCCGATGGTCAGGCCGACCGCCCCGACCGTGCCCGCCAGCGGACTGACCAGAGTGGTCTGGACCAGTTCGTCCCTGGTCTGGGTCAGCGCGGCCTGCGCCGCATCGACCGTGGCCTGGTCGGCGGCGATCTGCGCCGGGGATGCCGGCTCGCCCTGAGCGCCGCCGCGCGCCGAGGACGCCGAGCCCCCGGAGCGCGCCGATCCGGAACCGGATGAGCCGCCGGAGCCGCCGGAGCCGCCGGAGCGAGCCGACCGAGTGCCACCGGCGCCCCCTGCACCACCCGCGCCTACTCCACCGCCCGAGCCACCTACACCACCCGAGCCACCCGGACTACCGGTACCAGCCGAGCCACCTGCACTGTCTGCGCCCGCTGCCCCCGCGCCCGGCCTGCCCGAGGTCGAGCCCGTCGAGGTCGATCCCCCTGCGGACGGGGTCGCCGCGGAGGAGCCGGAAGCGGGAGAGAGGGTGACAAGGGCGTCGATCGCGTTACCGAGCGTGGCCTCGTCCCGGGTCACCGCAGCCTGGTCGGCCGAGACGAGCTGCTGGTCGGTGAGCACGGTGCTCAGCAGCGCCGAGCAGGCGGATGCGGCATCCGAGCCCGCCGTCGTCCCGTTGGCTGCTGGGACGAGCGAGGTCACGGGCTGCGCGGCCAACCGCTGCACGGCCTCGACCACCCGCAGCCTCGACCTGGCCGAGGCCGGCGCGGTGCTCACCGAGGCGGACGCGCCCGCGATGGTGGGCGCCTGGCCCGTGCCCGGTGCCGATGTGGCCGGTGCCGATGTGGCCGGTCCTGAGGCGGCCGGGGCCGAGGAGCCCGGTGTCGGCCCGGCTGGCGTCGACGTGGCCGGCGCCGAGGAGCCCGGTGTCGGTCTGGCTGGCGTCGACGTGGCCGGTGCAGGGGAGCTCGGCGTCAGTCGGTCGGCGCGGGCCGGCGGGCCGGCGTGCACCGGCGGGTCGGGGTGTACCGGCGGGGATGTGTGTGCGGGCGGGGCGGCGTGGACTTCACCGCCCGGCTGGCCCGCGTCCGCGGGGGCGGATCCGGCCGAGCCGGGCGCCGTCGCGGGCGAACCGTCCGTCGTGGGCGGTGCGGCTATGCCGGGCGCTGCCGCTGCGTCGATATACGCCGCGCAGGTCGTCTTCTCCTGACCGAGGTCCGTCGTGGCGACGGCGAGGTCGGTGTCGGCGGTGTGCTGCGCGGTGACGAGGGACTTCTGCGCCTTGGTGACGGCGGCGCGGGCGGCGGCCAGGGCGCCGCCGTTCCCCGACCCCGTTGGGCCTGTCGCAGTGGGGCCTGTCCTTGCCGGGCTGGCCGCCGTCGGGTCGGCCGCCGTCGAGGTGGACACTGCCCGGTTGGCAGGTCGGGCGCCGTCCGTCACCAGGGAGATCGGCTGGATCGTCGCCGGGCCACCCGAGTAGGAGGCGGCGGAACCCGTCGCCGGGCCGGATCCGGTGCCGCCTTCGCTTGCCTCGTCGGAGATCAGCCTTGCCTGATCGGTGGCAAGCGTGGCCGCGGCCGCGTCGACCGCGGCCGACAGCGTGGCGGCGTCGAGAGTCGCGAGTGTCTGCCCGGCATCGACATGATCACCCGGGGCGACGGCGACGCTCGCGACCGTTCCCGAGACGGGGAAGGTCACGCTCGCCTGGCTCGCGGGCGAGACGACACCGGTCGAGTCGAGCGTCTGTGCGACGGTGGCCCGCACCGCCGTGGCGGTGCGGTAGTCCGGACCGGACGACCCCGTCGCCGCAAGCGTCGCCGAGCCGGCGGCGACGATGATCACGGCGACGACGCCGATCACGACCCAGACTCGGGCGCCCCGCAGACTGGTCCGGGCCAGCACCCGGCCTGATCGGTCACCCATTGGCCGTGCCGCCAGCCGAGCCCTGGCCGCCCGAGCCCTGGCCGCCGAAGCCCTGGCCGCCGAAGCCCTGGCCGCCGAAGCCACGGCCGCCGAAGCCACCGGTGCATCCCTGCTTGGCGGCCGGGCGGACGCTGATGGAGGTGGCGGACACCGCACCGGTGTCGTCGGCCTTACCGGCGGCGGTCAGGCACTCACCGACGGCCAGGGCCGCCGAGGTGGCGCTGCTCGTCTCCTCGACGGTGGTCGACGAGCCGAGGGCCACCGTCGAGGTGACGGTCGCGCCGGGCGACGGGGTGGCGGCGGGCGCCGCCGAGGCC
>NZ_JAMQQF010000686.1 GCF_023716945.1 Frankia sp. AiPs1
GGGCCGCGCGTCGCGCAGGGTGAACGCGATGCGGTCGGCCGGGTAGCTGGGGTCGATCGGCAGGTAGCCCGCGCCGGCCTTGAGCGCGGCGAGCGCGGCGACGATGAGGTCCGCCCCGCGGGGCAGCAGGACGGCCACCAGCCGCTCGGGGCCCGCCCCGAGGGCGATCAGGCGGTGGGCCAGCGCGTTCGCGCGGGCGTCGAGCTCGGCGTAGGTGAGGGTGTGCGTGTCCCACTCGACGGCGACGGCATGGGGCGTGTGGTCGACGACCGCCTCGAACAGTTCGTGCAGCGTGGCGTCCGCGAGGTCGAGCGGCCCGTCGCCGAAGGCACGGCGCAGGATCGCTGCCGACTCGTCGTCCGCCAGGACCCCCACCGCCGCGACGGCGGCCCCGGGATTCGCGACGATCGACTCGAGCACGCGGCGCAGCCGGGCGAGCAGCAGCCGGGCGCCGTCCGCGCCGACCTCGCGCGGGCGGTACTTGAGCGTGACCTCGAGTCCACCGCCGGACGGCATCACCATGAGCGTCACCGGGTAGTGCGTGGAGATCGGCCGGTGCACACCGGCGGCGCGCAGGCCACCGGCGGCGAGGGCACCGTCGATCGCCGCGCCGTCGAACGGGAACGACTCGAACACCACCAGGCTGTCGAACAGCTCGCCGGTGCCGAAGCCCACGGCCTGCTGGATGTCGGCCAGCCCGCAGTGCTGGTGGTCGAGCAGGTCGACCTGCTCGCGCTGCAGGCGGACGGCGAGCTCGCTCACCGCCTCGGCCGGGCGCAGCCGGACCCGCACCGGCACCGTGTTGATGAACAGGCCGACCATGGCCTCGACCCCGGGCAGGTCGGCGGGCCGGCCGGAGACCGTCGCCCCGAAGACGACGTCGTCGGTGCCGGTGAGCCGGCCGGCGAGGATCCCCCAGGCGAGCTGGACCAGCGTGTTCAGGGTGACGCCCAGGGAGCGGGCCAGCCCGGTCAGCCCCGCCACCAGCTCGGCGGGCAGCATCTCCACCAGCTCGTCGGGCAGGACCGTGGGTTCCCCCTGCGCGGCGGGCACCAGGTGCGTCGCCGCCGTGACACCGTCCAACGCGGCACGCCAGGCGTCGAGGGACGCCGCCGTGTCGCGCGCGGCGAGCCAGGCGAGGTGGTCGCGGTACGGACGGACGGCGGGCAGCGCGGCCCCGGGGGCGACACTGTCGGCGGCATAGAGGGCGAACAGGTCGCGCATCAGCAGCGGCGTGGACCAGCCATCCATGATCACGTGATGGTTGGTGAGCACGAACCGGTGCCGGTCGGGGCCGAACACCAGCAGCATGGCGCGCAGCAGTGGCGGACGGCGCAGGTCGAAGCTGCGCCGCCGGTCGGCCGCGACGAGCCCGTCGGCACGGCGCTCGGCCTCCGCCAGGTCAGCCCCCGTCAGGTCAGCCCCGGCCCGGTCGGAACCGATCGCATCGGAACCGATCGCATCGGAACCGGTCAGGTCCGAACCGGTCAGGTCCGAACCGGTCAGGTCCGAACCGGTCAGATCGATCTGGGTCCAGGGGACCTCGACCGTGCGCAGCACGATCTGGACCGGCTTGCCGACGTCCATGACGAACCCGCTGCGCAGAGCGGAGTGCCGGGCCGCCAGCGCGTTCGCGGCACGGCGCAGCCGGGCGGGGTCGAGGGGGCCGTCGAGGTCCACGACGAGCTGCGCCACGTAGGCGTCCGTGCCCGTGCCCGTGCTCGTGCCGGCGCCAGGGCCGGCCGCGGCGCCGACAGTGGTGCCGGTGCCGGTGCCGGTGCCCGTGGTACCGGTGGTGCCGGTGCCGGCGGCGTCATCGGCCAGGGCGGCGTGGAACACCAGACCCTGCTGCAACGGGGACAGCGGGAGAATGTCCTCGATCGCGGAACCGCCGGCGCTCACGTCGTCCTCCACATCGCCTCGAGGGCGTCGAGCTGGTTCTGGTCCAGCGAGACCAGGGAAAGGTCCGATGGGGTCCGCCCGCCGGCCCCCGCGCCGGCGGCATGCCGGACGAGGGCTGCCAGGGCGGCGCACCACCGGGCCGCGAGGTCGGCGACCGACGCGGCGTCGAAGAGCCCCTCGGCGTACATCCAGTGCGCCACCAGGCGCGGGCCCTCGGGGGTGTCCTCGGTGATCGCGTTCACGACCAGGCTGGCGGGCAGCGGCATGCCCGGGCCGTAGGCCGCGCCCACGCCGTCGGCGGCGACCCGCCAGCCGGCGCCGCCCGGTGCCTCGAAGCGGCCCAGGTAGTTGAAGCCGATCTGCGGCACGGGCCGGGCGGCGAGCTGCGCCGCCGAGTCCGGGTCGAGGTGGCGCAGCATGCCGTAGCCGATGCCGTGGTCGGGCAGGGAACGCAGGTGTTCCTTGACCCGCTTGATGACCGTCCCGGCCGCGGGGCCGCCGGCGAGCGCGTCGGCGAGGTCGACGCCCCGGGTGTCCAGCCGGACGGGATGCTGGCTGGTGAACCAGCCGACGGTGCGGGCCAGATCGCTGCCGGCGACCGCGGCCTCCTGGCGCCCGTGGCCCTCGAGCAGCACGAGTGCGCAGCGCCCCGCGTCCGCGGGGGCGGTCGGCCACGATCCGAGGGCGAGTGCGAGCCCGGCGAGCAGCACGTCGTCGATCCCGGCGAAGAACGCGGCGGGCACCGAGGCCAGCAGCGGCTCGGTGACGTCCGGGGCCAGCCGGACGGTGTGGGTCCGCACGGTCGACCAGGTGTCGCGGGCCGGATCGGCGCGGCGCCGACCCAGCAACCCGTCGGGGCCGTCGAGCAGCTCCCGCCTTCACCGGCTTGAGCAGGTTCTGGTCCTTGGCGTAGGCGTTGACGGCGCTGGTCAGCGCGGCGCGGAAGCC
>NZ_JAMQQF010000687.1 GCF_023716945.1 Frankia sp. AiPs1
GCCCAGGGCGCCCCGCCGGTGCCCACCCCGCCGGCCGCGGCGCCGACGAGCGCCGCGCCGACGAACCAGGTCATGATCCGGGCCACGGACGGCACGATCCTGACCGCGATCACGGGTGTGCCGTCCGGCGGCGGCGCGCATCCCCTCGTCGTGCTGCCGGCGGCCTGGGGCTTCCAGGACACCAGCATGCAGTCCCAGGTCGATCTGCTGGTCCAACGCGGTTATGCCGCCGTCGCCTACACGACCCGCGGCTTCTACGGCTCCGGCGGCACGGTCGACGTTGCCGGTCCCCTGGACGTCTCGGACGTCTCGGACGTGATCACCTGGGCGAGCAGCCGCTTCGACGTCGCCGCGAACCGGGTCGGCGTCGCCGGGTTGTCCTACGGCGGCGGCATCGCCCTGCTGGCTGCGGCGGCCGACACCCGCATCCGGGCGGTCGCCTCACTGAGCGGCTGGGTGGACTTCGGGACGTCCCTGTACGACGCGGACACCCGGCACAAGGCGGCACTCGACCTGATGACGACGCTGCAGGAGAAATCCGGCCGCAGCAGCCCCGAGTTCCGAGCGATCGTCGACGACTACCGGGCCTTCCGCAACATGCCCCAGGTGATGTCCTGGGCGAAGACGCGCGGTGCCGGAACATACCTCGACAAGTTCAACGCCCGCCAGCCGGCGGTCTTCATGTCGACCTCCTACAGCGACGGCTATTTCCCACCAGCCTCCCAACTGTCGTTCTTTGACCGACTGACCGGGCCCAAGACGGTTCGTCTCAGCCCCGGTGACCACGCCACCAACGAGATCGGCGGCCTGTTCGGCATTCCCAACGACACCTGGACGGCGGCCTGGGACTGGTTCGACCGTTTCCTGATCCCCACGTCGACCGCCGCACAGGGACCGGCGCCCGCGCCCGTCCGGCTGCTCACCGACGGCGGCACCGTCGAGACCTACCAGAGCGTGGCCGGGATCACCGGCACACACACGACCCTCCAGCTCGGCTCCGCCGCGCTCGGCACCGGGCAACTCTCGGCCTCCGCGCTGACCGGGGACTGGTCGACAACGTTCAGCGCGGACGCGGACACCTCGGCGAACGCCGGCACGATTCTGGTGACCAAGTTCCTGGATGGGATCACCCACCGGCCCAGCGAGCTGAACCTCGGCTCGGTCGATCGCAAACACGGCGCGGTGTGGCAGGCGGAGCCGACCCTCGCGACGCAGAAGCTCCGTGGCACGCCGGAACTGAACCTGAGCGTCACCCCCAACTCGGACGCCGGCACCCTGGTCGGCTACCTGTACGACACGGACCTCGCGGGCCGCTCGACGCTGATCGCCAAGGCGGTCGACAGCTATCAGGAGGCCACCCCGAACGTCGCGATGCAACTTCGGCTCACGTTCGACCCGGTCGCGCACGACCTGCAGTTCGGCCATCGGCTTTCCCTGGCCGTCGACACCAGGGACTCGCTCTACTACGACATGAACCGCGCCGACGGGACGGCGACGGTCGGTTCGCCCGCCGCCAGCCCGTCCGAGCTGGTCGTGCCGCTCGCCTGACCCGACAGCGTGACCCGACAGCGCGACCGGCGGGGGAGGGCGGGCGGGACCGGCGGCCCGCCCTCTCCCGCGAGCGCCGCACGCGGATCAGGCGGGAGACCACGCCCTCGCCTCGCGGCGGCTGCGCAGCCGGACGAGCCGCCGGCCGGCCGGATCGCCGGCCGCGAAGCGGCTGCCGTAGCTGATGCGGTACTCGCCGTGCTTGCGCCAGCCCCAGCGGAGGGGATGGCTGGCCCGGTGCAGCGAGCGCCAGCGTTCCCGGTTGCCGTTCCACAGCGGCGTGCGCAGCACCAGCCGGCCGGCCGTGCGCCGGATGATCTGCCACTCCACCAGCCAACGCGGCAGGTCCAGCCAGATCACCGTGTCCGCCCGCGCCCACACCAGCTCACGGACCGCCGAGTAGTTCCCATCGACGACCCAGTCGGCCGCCGCCGTCGCTTCGTCCACGTCGGCGGCGAAGGCCGGCCGCACGGTCCAGCCCGGACCGTGATGCAGGGCGTCGAGCTCGACATGCGGGACGCCCAGCGTGGCGGCCACCCGCCGGGCGAACGTCGTCTTACCGGAGCCGGACGCGCCGACCACGAGGATTCGGGGCACCCGGCCGATCTTAGCGATCAGGTGCCGTCCGCGGCGCGGCGGATCTCCGCGACGTCGATCTTCTTCATCCGCAGCATCGCCTCGGTCGCCCGCCGGGCCCGCTCCGGATCGGGATCGCCGAGCAGCTCGCCCAACACGGTCGGCACGATCTGCCAGGACAGCCCGTAGCGGTCCCTGAGCCACCCGCACTGGCTCTCCTCGCCGCCGTCGGTGAGCCGCGTCCAGTACTCGTCGACCTCGGCCTGGGAACCGCAGAACACCTGCAGGGAGATGGCCTCCGAGAAGGTGAATGCGGGGCCGCCGTTGAGCGCGACGTACTCCCGCCCGTCGAGCTCGAACTGGACCGTCATCACCGTGCCCTCCGGACGCATGCCGCCCGGACCGTAGCGGGCGATGTTGGTGATCCTGGAGTTCGGGAAGATCGACGTGTAGAACTCCGCGGCCTGCTCGCCCTGATCGTCGAACCACAGACACGGGGTGATGGCTGGCATGGGCAGCCCTTCTGGTCGAGGGGAACGGACGCCCCGATGCGTCCCATGGGCCGCAACCGTAGCCACGCCCACCGACAGTTCTCGGCATCCGCACTGCCGGCCGGGCCGGGTCGGGTCAGCGGGGCCCGGGCGGGCCGTCCGACCCGTCGTCGGGGCGTGCCGCGGGGGCGGTGCCGGACGCCGAGACCGACGACGTGGGCCGGTCGCCGCGC
>NZ_JAMQQF010000688.1 GCF_023716945.1 Frankia sp. AiPs1
GTGCGGGGCGCCGGGCGGGTCGGCGCCCAGATCGCGACCCTGCTCGCTGCGGCCGGGGTCGGCCGGGTCGTGGTCGACGACGCGGAGGTGACGACGGCCGCCGACGTGTCTCCGGGCGGGCTGCGCCTGGACGACGTCGGCCGGCCTCGGGCGCTCGCCGCGGGGACGGCGATGACCCGGGTGCGCCGGCAGGCCGATCGGCGTCCCGGTCTCGGCGCGGGCCGCTCCGCGCCGCTGCCGCCCTCGAGCAGCGGCGACGGACCGCGGGTGGACGCCTTCGACGCGGATCTGATCGTGCTGGCCCCGGTCGGCCCGCCGACCGTCGCGCCCGGCGTCTGCCTCGATCTCGAACGTCGCGGGACGCCTCATCTGCTGGCCGGGGTACGCGAGACGACCGGGATCGTCGGCCCACTCGTCGTGCCGACCGAGACGGCCTGCCTGCACTGTCAGCATCTGCACCGGCACGCCCGCGACCCGGTCTGGCCGATGCTGGCCATGCAGCTCGTCCGTCCGCGCACGGCGGGCCACGATCCGTGCGAAATCACCCTCGCCAGCCTCGTTGCGGCGATCACCGCCATGCAGGCGCTGGCCTTCCTGGACCGCACCGTCCCACCGTCGCCCGACCCGGGGCCGACCGGGCACCAGTCCGACAACACGGACTTGCCCCACGCAATCGCAAGCACCAAAGATGAGATGTTCGACACACCCGACTTCGGTCCAAAGATCCTTCCGGTAACGGCGGACGGGGCGCTGGAGCTCGCCCTGCCGGACTGGCGCATCCGCCGGCGAAGCTGGCCGGTGCACCCCAACTGTCCCTGTCGCGCCGCCCGATCCGCGGCCGGGCAGGCCGGCGCCGATGCCTGAGATCCGGGTGCCGGATGCCCGCGCGCCGGCAGCGGCGCCCGGGCCGCGGCGGCAACCTCGCCGCAACCACTACCCACGGTCGGCGCCCCTCACGCCTCGGAACAAGGCACGATGGAGCGGTGTCCGACATCCCACGGCGGGCCGTCATCCGCACCGCCAAACTGGCCACGCTCCCGATCGGAATAGCCGGCCGAGCCACGCTCGGCGTCGGCAAACGGATCGGCGGCCGTCCCGCGGAGGCCGTCGCCTCCGAACTCCAGCAACGCACCGCCGCGCAGATCTTCCGCGTCCTCGGGGAGCTCAAGGGCGGCGCGATGAAACTCGGCCAGGCGCTGTCCGTGTTCGAGGCGGCCCTGCCCGACGAGGTCGCCGCGCCGTACCGGGCCGCGCTGACCAAGCTCCAGGAGGCGGCACCCCCGCTGCCCGCTTCCGTGGTTCACCGCGTCCTCGCCGAGGAGCTCGGAGCGGACTGGCGGTCGTTGTTCGTCGAGTTCGACGACGCGCCGGCCGCGGCCGCGAGCATCGGCCAGGTACACCGGGCGGTGTGGTCGGACGGCCGGCCGGTCGCGGTCAAGGTGCAGTACCCGGGGGCCGGGCCGGCCCTGGTCGCCGACCTCACCCAACTTGGGCGAGCGGCCCGGCTGTTCAGCGCGGTGACCCCGGGGCTGGACATCAAGCCGCTGGTCGAGGAGCTCAAGGCCCGGATCACCGAGGAGCTTGACTACCGGCTGGAGGCGGCGTGGCAGTCGGCCTTCGCGCAGGCGTACGCCAGCGACCCGGACATCGTCGTCCCGCGCCCGCTGGCGGGCTCGGACCGGGTGCTCGTCAGCGAGTGGATCGACGGCATCCCGCTGTCCGCCATCATCGCCGACGGCTCCGCCGAGCAGCGGGACGCCGCCGGCCTGCTGCTCGTGCGGTTCCTCTACTCGTGTCCCGGGCGCACCGGCCTGCTACACGCCGACCCTCATCCGGGGAACTTCCGCCTGCTGCCCGACGGCCGGCTCGGCGTGTTGGACTTCGGCGCCGTGAACCGCCTGCCCGGCGGGCTTCCCGCGCCGATCGGTCGGCTGGCCCGCCAGACCCTGGCCGGCGACGCGCAGGCGGTCGCCGCCGGCCTGCGCGACGAGGGATTCATCCCGCCGTCCGCCGAGATCGACGCCGACGACCTGCTCGACTACCTCGCGCCGATGCTGGAGCCGATCGCCACGCAGGAGTTCACCTTCTCCCGAGCCTGGCTGCGCAAGGAGGCGGCCCGCCTGAGCGACTGGCGCTCCGCCGCAGCGCAGCTCGGCCGCCAGCTCAACCTTCCGCCGTCGTACCTGCTCATCCACCGGGTCACCCTCGGCGCGATCGGGATTCTCTGCCAGCTCGGCAGCACCGGCCCCTTCCGCGCCGAGATGGAACGCTGGCAGCCGGGGTTCGCCGAGCCCGAATCCGCGGCCGCCCTGGCAGCGCAGGAGGCCAACCACCCGAACCGGCCGCTGCCCGTCCTGGCGATCCGGGACGAGGCCGGGGTCATCCGGCCGTTGCCCGGCCCGGTCGTGCTGCCCGGCGCCCCGTCCGGCCGTACCCGCCGAACCACCAGGACCGCGAAGGCCCCGAAGGCAGGGCGAGCGGCCAGGCCGGCGCGAACCACGAAGCCCGAAGCAGCCACGAAGCCGGAAGCAGCCGCGAAGCCCGCATCGGCCACCAAGTCCGAAGCAGCCACCAAAGCCGAAGCAGCCACCAAACCGGAGCGAGCCACGAAGGCGCGGACCGGTCAACGGATCGACCGGCCGACCGAGGCGACGACGAAGGACGGCGAGCCGCGACGCGCCCCGGCGACCATCCGCGCCAGGAAGCCCGCCGACAACCCGGTGCCCACGCCCGCGATCGACGCCGTGCCCACGCAGGCCGAACCCGCCGAGCCCAGCCGGCCGCCGCGGTCATCGCGGCGTGTCGCCAAGACCGCCGTCTCACCCCCGGCGGCCGAC
>NZ_JAMQQF010000689.1 GCF_023716945.1 Frankia sp. AiPs1
GGGGCGCCCACCGTGGCCACCCGACCGGGGCCCGGCGACGCCAGCCGGCCCCGCCGCCCGGTCCGGGTGCTGGAGGTGCTGGGCCAGATGGACCGCGCCGGGGTGGAGCTGCGCGCGGTGAACCTGCTGCGTCGGCTGGATCCGGAGGAGTTCCGGCTGGAGTTCGCCGTCACCTCCGGTGCCCCTGGTTCGCTGGACACCGAAATCCGTGGCCTCGGCAGCGAGGTGTACTACTGCCGGGCCGACTGGCGGTTCGGCTGGCGGTTCCTGCGACTGCTGCGCCAGGTCCGTCCCGACGTGGTCCATTCCGCCGTTGCGACCTTCTCCGGGGTGGTGCTCGCGCTGGCCCGACTCGGCGGCGTGCGGCGACGGGTGGCGTACTTCGTCAGCAGCGCCGACCGGCACGGTGACAGCGTGCGCGGCCGGGTACAGCGGGCGTTCGGACGCCTGCTGCTCGACCGGTTCGCCACCGACCTCGTCGCGGTGAGCGAGGCGGCGATGCGGGGGCTGTGGCGGGAGGACTGGCGGCTCGATCCGCGCTGCCGCGTCGTCTACAACGGCGTCGAACTGGAGCCGTCCGGGGTCGCCATCGCCGCGCGGCGCCGCGCCGAGGATCTGGCCGAGGACGACCACGACGTCGTGACCCTCGTCCACATCGCCCGCCCGGACCCGCTGAAGAACCGGGCCCGCGCCATCGAGATCCTCGCCGCGCTGCGGGCCCGCTCGGTCCATGCGCGGCTGCGCATCGTCGGCCGCCAGGACGACGCCGAGACCGCCCGGCTCAGCGCGCTCGCCGACCGGCTCGGCGTCGCCGAGCACGTGGAGTTCACCGGCGAGGTCCGGGAGATCCCCCGGCTGCTCGTGGCGTCGTCGCTGCTGCTGGTCACCTCACTGCACGAGGGGATGCCCACGGTCGTGCTGGAGGCGCTCGCGGTGGGCACCCCGGTGCTCTCGTCGGACCTGCCGGGGGTCGTCGAGATCGGCCGCCTGCTGCCCGGGGTGGCCACGCTGCCGCTGGCCACGTCGGACGCCGTCTGGGCGGACACCGTCGACATGCTCACCGCGATCCCACCGACCATCGATCAGCGCCGCGAGGCGATGCGACTGCTACGCCGCTCGCCGTTCACGATGGACACCTGGCAGCGCGACATCACGGCGGTGTGGTCCTAGGCGATGGCCGTCCCCAGCCGAGCCGCCGGACCGTGCCAGTCCCGGTGGCCGTACCCACCCGTTGCCGCGCCCCCCATCCGGCCCGCCCAGCCCGCCCAGCCCGCCGAGGCCGACTGGGTGGCCCGGGCGGCTCAGCCCGATGGACGGCGTCGGGTGGGTGCGGCACCCTCTCGCCGGGCGAGCGGGGTGGCCCTCGCCGGCTGCCTGCTGGCCCTGTTCGCGGTCGCGGCCTGGTCGACGTCGTTCGCCGAGTTGGCGGAGTACTCCGCCGCCCGGCTCGGCGTCGTGGTGGTCGTCGGCTGCGTGCTGCTGTGCGTCCGAGCCCAGCCGCGTGGGGTGTGGGCCTGCTCGTCGGTCTACCTGATCACCCTGTCGGTGTTTCATTTCGGGGTGGCGGCCCTGTTCGCGACCGGCACCTCCTTCGACCGGATCCGCGATCAGTACGACTTCCGCTGGCTGGGCGTCTATCCGATGAGCCGGCTGTTCGCCGTGGCCACGCTGGGAGTCGTCAGCGCCACGGTAGGGGTGGCGGCGATGACGTGCCTGCGGGCCGTGCGTGCCGGGAGCGAGAGCCGCGAGCCCGCCGCGACCCACCGGCCGGCTGTCGCAGACCGGCAGGCCGTCGCGGATCGGCCGGCGCTCGCGGATCGGCCGGCCGTCGACGCGGCTCGGCCGGACCTGCGCGCACCCGTCGGCTTCATGCTGCTCGCGGTGTCGGTCCTCGGGCTCATCGCGATCGTGCTCGCCACCGGCGGGCTCGGGCTGCTGTTCGGGTCGTACGCCGCGGTCGGCGAGACGGCGTTGCGCGGCCCGCTGGTGCCCTACGTGCTGCTCGGGATGGGCCTGGGGCTCGTCCTCGCGGTCATCGGTGGGCCGAGCCGGTGGCGCACGGCGGCCCTGGTGGTGTTCGCCCTGTTCGCGGTTGTGGCGCTGCCGCTCGGGCTACGGGGCGAGGTGATGTTCCCGGCCGTCGCGGCGGCGGCGGTGGCCGCACGGCGGCGCATCGTGGTGCGCGGGATCGTCGTCCTGCTCGGCGCGGTCATCCTGCTGGCGTTGATCGGTGGGCTGCGGGAGATCCGCCAGTCCGGTCTGGCTGCCACCCGGCTCAGCGCCATCACCTTCAGCCCCGTCGACGGGATCGCCGAGCTCGGGGCCTCGATTCGCCCGATCGGCTCGGTGCTCGAGTGGCGCGACGAGTTCGGCGAGCGTCCGCCCGCCGGTTCGACCTTCTACGGTCA
Organism: Frankia sp. AiPs1; assembly: GCF_023716945.1. Classification (GTDB taxonomy): domain Bacteria; phylum Actinomycetota; class Actinomycetes; order Frankiales; family Frankiaceae; genus Frankia. The sequence goes on from NZ_JAMQQF010000689.1 coordinate 2,409, forward strand.
GATCGACCGGCTGGTGTCCGGCCGGGTGCTCGGCCACCCCCAGCCGTCCCAGTACAGCGACGAACGGCTGTTCAACGTGCTGATGCTCGACCGGGAGGGTCCGATCGGGGGGTCGCCGATCGCCGAGGCCTACTACAACTTCGGCGCTCGAGGGGTGGTCGGCTTCCTGCTCCTGACCGGTCTCGTCGTGGCCTGGATGGACCATGGCCGATCTGCGCGCGGAACGGACACGGCCAGCATCGTTCTGCTCGTTCCGTTGATCACCGAGGTGCGCAACGCCTTCGCGGCGGTGCCGGTCCAGGTGCTGCTCGGCCTGGGCGTGCTCGGCCTGATCCGGGCCGCCGAGATCATGGTTGCCCGCACCCCCCGCGTCGCCCCCGCCCGGCCCCGGCGGGATCCGCCGCAGCCCAGTCCGCCCCGCCCGGGCC
>NZ_JAMQQF010000068.1 GCF_023716945.1 Frankia sp. AiPs1
GTTGCCGGGGGCGGGACCGGGACCGCCGACGCCGGGTGCGCCGCGGTCGCGCCGGCCGCCCGACCGGCCTCACCGCGAGGTCGGCTCGGACACCAGATCGGCGACGACGATGGTGGTGTCATCGCGGGCGCCGGCCAGCATGGCGGCTTCGACGAGGGCATCCGCGGCCCGCTCGGGCGGCTCGGAGCCCAGCTCACCGAGCAGCCCGTCGAGCTGCTCGGGCGTCATCACCTTGGTGATGCCGTCGCTGGCGAGGACGACCCGGTCGCCGGCCCGGACCGGCTCGCTGAAGATGTCGGCCTCGATCTCGTCGGCGAGGCCGACGGCGTTCAGCAGCGGGCCGTTGCGGATCGCGTGCGGGGTGGTCAGCGCCCGCGGGCGTCCCCGGCCCGGCTGCAGCCACACCGAGCTGTCGCCGACGTGGGCGACGGTGAGGTACTCGCCGGTGTTGTGCTGCCGGCCGAGGATGACGACGTCCAGCGTGCAGGCCATGCCCAGCCAGGTCGGTTCCTCCCGGGCCCGGGTGCGAACCACCCGGTTCGCCCGCTCGACGGCCCTGCGCAGGCCCTCCAGCGGATCCTCCGCATACTGCGGCCGGAAGCCGGCCACGGTGGTGACGGTCAGTGTGGAGGCGATCTGGCCGGCGGCCTCCCCGCCGACGCCGTCCGAGACCGCCAGCAGGCCGTCCACGACGACGAAGGCGTCCTCGTTGGGACCGCCGCGCTTGCCCCGGCGGGTCCGGCCGGCGGCGGCCAGCCGCAGCGGGGCGGCGGTGGTCTGCTCGGGCTCGGTCGCCATCAGGTCGCCAGCCTGCTCCCGCGGCTCGACGGGGACGTTGGGATAGGTGGTCGCGGTCGGCGAACTCTCCCACCGCGGATCGCCCCCGGCAGCCCGTCCCGCCGGCTCGGCTCCCACCGCGGCCGCCTGCGCGGCGAAGGTCATCGTGGGCGGCGCGATCGGGTGGTCGCCGGTCTGCGGGTCGAAGTAGCGGGTGGCGTCCTCCCGCTCGTCCTCGAAGGACTCGGCCTGATGCGGTGGGACGGCGGGCGGTGGAGTCCAACCGGTCGCGTCGGGATCGCGACTGTTCTCCCCCCCGGCTGGAACCTGCGCGGTCACATCCCCTCCCCACGACGCGCCCGCCTCCGGGCCGTCGCTCGCGTCGTCGGCCGTCTGTTCGGCGGGGGGGCTCGGCGCCGGCTCGGTGAAGCCCGGCACCATTCCGTCCGGCGCGGCGGCGTCGGAGCTGTCTCGCAGCGGCACCGTACCGGATCGATGCCGTTGATGGTCCAAGCCGCGGCCGCGGCGCTGGCTACCCTGCCGAACCGGGCGGTTGTTCAGAGCGAAGTAGATCACCAGGGCTACCAGCAGCACCACGATGAGCATGATCGGCACCAGCGAGCTACCCATGGCCTCCGTCCTCGCCGAACCAGTCACGATCACGCTGTCGGGACGTGTCGCCAGCCGTCTTCCTTCTTACCCAAGGGCACCGACACACCGCGAACCCCGGGTGTGTCGCGACGCCGACACAAGTGCTGGTCATTGTTCCAGACTCTCCTAACCCCGCGTAGGGCGAACAGGTCAGTCGCGCTGATCGCCCTACGGCCGGGCGGGCTCCCGGTCGTCGCCCGGTGGTCCGGCGACCGGTGCTGTCACCGGACGACGACGAGCAGGGCGAGGACGACAGCGGCCAAGGTGAGAGCGAACACGGGGAGCCCGAAGGAGCGCCGCCGGCGCCGGGCCGGACCGCCTGCGGCGATCTCGGCGATGACCCGGGACTCGACGAAGCCGGGTAGGTCGTGGGCGGCCCGCAGGCGTGGGTCGTCCGGCAGGTAGAGCGCCACCAACCGGCGCACGACGCGTGCCAGGTCGGCGGCGCGAGGGCCGTCGCCGACCTCGTCGCCGTAGGCTTCGGCGGCGTTGTCGGCGCTGCTGCTGCCGGGGCCGAAGCCGTGGCCGCCGTGGCCGCCGTCGTCGCCGCGCAGGGCTTGGCGGAAGTAGCGCTCCGCCGCCACGCTCAGCTCTGCCTGCGAGGGTGAGCCGGGCATCGCCCCGCCATGACGGTGGGCAGCGTCCCGGCTCCAGATCGCCTCGTGGAGATCCCAGGCGTCGTCCCAGCTCGGCACGTACCGGACGAGCAGGCCGAAGACCTGGGCCGCGTCGGGCCGGCTCGACGCGCACGCGTCGAGGAACGCGATCGCCGGATCGGGCGGGCCCGCCGCGGCCGGCGGGATGCGCGCGGCGAGCTCGGCACCCAGGGCGTTCAGCTCCGCCGCGGACGAGGCGGGCCGCCGCGACCGCCGCGCCGCGCTCACGGCCTGCGTCTCGCCACCCCCGTGCCCGGCTTTGTGACCCCCGTGCCCGGCTTCGCCACCTTCGTGCCGGGCTTCGCCACCTTCGCCAGGTGCCTGGCCGTCCTCGTCGGGTGTTTTGCCGCCCTCGTCGCGGGTGTAGAGGTGCACGATGCGAGTGACGGTGTCGATCATCTGGCTCGGGCCTGGCCGGGTCGTCGCCAGCCGATCGAAGAAGGGGCGGGCGCCGGCTGCGAGGAGCCCGGATCCGTCGCCGTCGGCCTCCGACGGCCAGAACCCGCCCGGCCCGGCCGGCACAGCGGCGGCGATGGCCTGCCGGATGTCCTCGGCCCCGTGCCAGCCAGGGGCGTACAGGACGAGAATCCGGAAGGCGTCGGCTCCCCACGATTGGGTCTCCCGCAGCAGCCGTACCACCGCCGCGGCCGGTGACTCGGCCGACCACCCGCCGGGGGGGAGTGCCGCGCCGGCGGTCAGCCAGGCCAGCTCGTCGGCCAGGGCGTCGGCGAACGCGAACCCCTCCGGGAGCCCGAACCAGTCGAACACGGTCCGCAGGGCGGCGGCGAGCAGGTCCCGGACGCGCGCGGCGCGCAGGCCCTCGTCTCGCTGGCCCGGGCCGGCCTCCATGCCGACCGGCGGGGCGGCCAGGTCCGCGACCAGCCCGGCCAGTAGCTGCACGATCTGCCGATGCATCGCCGCGACGGCGGTGTGGGTCGCGGCGACGTAAGCTGCCCGGTCCGCCTCGGCCAGCTGGGCGTCCGGTGCCAGCCGTGTGATCGCCTGGGTGACGTCGCTGGCGGCGCGGGCCAGGACGTCGGCACGCCGACCCGGCGGGCGGTCAGGTTGCGCCCGGGACCGGGAACCCGGCGGGCACAGCGGGCCGAACAGGTCGCGCAGCGCGGCGAGTTCACGAAGCTCGGTTGGCGATTCCAGTGGATCGGCCAGTGGATCGGGAGCCGAGTCCGTCAGCGAGACCCCCAACGGGACGCCGAGTGCGGCCAGCAGTCGGTCGACGGGGTGCAGCCGGCCGTCCCAGTACGACCACTCCATCCGGTAGGCCGCCGCGACGTGCCGGGTGACCGCGGCCCGGGCGGCTCGCTCCAGTTCCTGCCGGTGCGCGATGCCGGCAGCCGCGAGGGAGGCGGTCGCCGGCGGCAGGACCGTCACCGTGACCTCGAAGTCGGTCTCCGCTCCGGCTGGGCGGTCGCCGCCACCGCCCTCCCGGCTGGGGACGGAGATGTCGGGTCGCACGCTGAGGCCGGGCTGGCCGGGCTGGCCGGGCTGGCCGGGCTGGCCGGGCGAGCTGACGGTGGGCGGGGGGGCTGCCGGGCGGACGGTGCGTAGTGCGCCGAGGGTCTCGGTGGCCAGCCGCAGCGCGCTGCTGCTGGCCGTGGCGAGACGATAGGACGAGAAAACCGATTCCAAGCCGGCCGCGAGGAGCGGGAGCGCCCGGCGCAACGACTGCTCGGCGCCACGGGTGGGCGACGGACCGCGCAGCGCGGCGAGATCGTCGGCCAGTGCGGTCAGCGCCCCCTCGACCTGTCGTTGCTCCTCGACGACCGCGGCCTCGACGTCCGCGGCGAGCCGGGCACGATCGCCCGGATCGATCTCCCCCAGCCGGTCGAGGACGCCGGCCACGATCATGGCGCGGCCCTGCTCACGGGACGCCGGCCCGGGGCGTGCCTCCTGCCTCGCGGGCGATCTCGGCGTCCGGCCGGAGGCGCCCGGAACGGTCAACCGGCCCGCAACGCGGTGTAGCTGCCCGCGTAGCCGTTCGGCGCTGGGCAGGTGGGCGGGCAGGCCGACCGGGTGGGCCAGGGTCGCGATCAGTCGACCTGCCGGGTCGGCGTCGTCCCCGACGGCGCCTCCTGGCGCCAGCAACAGCTCGTAGGCGTCGTGAAGGTGCTCGGCGACCTCACGAGCCGGCCCGGTGGTTCCTCGCCCCACGGACGCCGTCGCGGGTGATCGTGCATCCGCCGGTGGTGGTACGGGTTGCCCCGTGGACGGCCGAGTCGGCGACGCCTCCCAGCTCGACGGCGGTTCGGTGATCGGGTGGGGGGCGGCCGGGAGCGTGCCGGCCGGGAGAGCGCCGGCCAGGTTGGAGACCGGCTGCAGGTCTGATCCGGCCACCGCCGCGTCCCGTCCGCTGGTCGCCACCAGCCGGCGGCACCAGCGCTCGGGATCGTGCGGCTGAAACGCCTCGTCGCCGACCTGGGCCAGCAGGTCGCTGACGCCGCGGATCCCGCCCCGCCCGTAGACGTCGACGAGCAGGTGGGCCGCATCGGAGACGGTGGGAGGTACCGGCGGGGCCACGCGGGGGTCCACGTGTATCGCCGCCGGGTCGGCGCCGGGCCCGAGCTCGGGCGGGACCGGGACGAACCGGAACCGCGGATCGGGCCGGCCCAGGCCGGTGGTCGTCCCCGCCGCCGCGGCGGCGGGGATGGAGGTGGCGTGGATGGAGAAGGTCAGCCGATAGGGGAGCACTCCTTCGAGCATCTCGACGAGTGCCCACATCAGCGTGATGGCCTCATCCGAACCGGTGTGTGACACCACGACCGGTCGGTCCGTCCACGACCAGGTGAGAGCCGTCGAGACCAGGACGGTCAGCCGGTTGCGGCGGGCGGTGGACCGGGCGGCCTGGCGCAGCGTCCGCTCGCCGGCCCGTCGCTGCGCGGTGAGGTCGTCGAGGTGCAGGGGATTGAGCCGCGGTGTGGTCCGGGTGCCGCCGGCCGTGGCCCCGCCGGCCGCGTACAGCGCCAACGCGACCCGTTCGGTCAGGTAGTCGGCCCGTCCGATCAGGACGTGCGCCCGCAGCCGGCCGCTACCTGCGCCGTTTCGGCCGGCGACGTGGACGTGGTGGACGAGCGCGGCGTCCGGCACGTCGTCCGGATCGGGCGGGACGGGCCGGTCGGGTGCGCCGACAACGTAGGCGAGCGCGGGTGGCGGCTGGTCGACGGGGCTGTCGCCCGCCTCGACCTGGGCGGCGAGCAGGCCGTTCCACGAACGGGTCGCCGTGGAGCCCAGCGAGCTCGCGATGGGAAAGTAGCCCTCGGCGCCGGCCCGTGTCCGCCTGGACCAGGCGTAGACGATCTGGTCGATGCGGGTCACCGTGGAGGTGGCGTCCCGCGTCGAGGGAGCGCGGTCCGCGGCCGCGGGGGCGGCGCGGTTCACGGCTGCAGGTCCGGGAACAGGAACCGCAGCACGTCGGCGTCCCGCGCGGGGGTCAGCCGTAGCACGCCGGCGAGCATCGTCGCCGCGGTCCAGATGATCTTGAGGGGTGGCTCGATCGGGTCCGCCGGGCGAGCGCTGTCTGCCTCCGGCGGTGCCGGCTGCGGGCGGGCAACCCGTGGCGCGAAGGCGATGACCGCCGCCGCCTCGGGTCTGGGATTCACCAGTGCGTGCTGCCCCTCGCCGGCACGTTCGGGGACCACGGCCTCGGCGGGGGCATCGGATCGGGAAGCGGTCCCGATCTGCAACCCGCGCAGCAACTCGCCGGGGAGCCGGCCGACGACGGCGCGGATGCCGGGGAAGGCGAGGCAGCCGGGCATGGCGGCCACCGCCCGGGTGACCTCGTCGAACACCTCGGGGCTGCGCAGCGCGTCAAGCAGTACCCGTAGCGCCGGCCCGGCCGAGTCCACCGCGGCGCCCGACGGTCTGCCCTCGACCGCCCCGACCCAGAGGATCGCCGGGAGGGTGGGCTTGCCACCGGACGCCGGGAACGCGGCCGCCGCGGTCGGGCGCGCGGATCCCTCGAGTGCGGCGTCGTCGAGGGCGGTGTCGTCGTCGAGGGCGGTGTCGTCGGCGAAGGCGGTGTCGTCGGCGAGGGCTGTGTCGTCGGCGAGGGCTGTGTCGTCGAGGAGGGTCTGGTCGCCTGTGCAGGTCGGGTCGTCGGCGAAGGCATAGAAGGCCGGGTTGTAGGGGGCGTCGAGGTCGGGAAACGTCTCCTCGGCCGGCACGGCGCCGAACGGCTCGCCCCCGGCGCCGGCGCCGCGCCACGGGTCGCCGCTGGTGCCCGCCGGCGTTGGCGCTTCAGGCGTCCTGGACGCGGTGACCTCGCCCGGGACCGACCCCACCAGGACGAGCAGCACCGACTCGGCGGGGCGTCCGGTGGCCAGCGCAGCCACTCCGGTCCGGTGGACTGCCGCGGCACGGGCCTCGTCGACGATCAGCAGACGTTCCGCGGCGCCCACGTCGAGCCGCAGGCGTCGGGTGAGCAGGGTTCGCAGGGTGCCGGGGGCCCAGGGGCGTCGCGCCACCCGCCGTCGGCAGCCCGAGCGCAGGTCCAGGGTGGCGACCGGGCCGGTCGCGGCGCTCACCGACCGCTCCGGGCGAAGGTTGCGCCGCGCCGCGTCGAAGCATTCCACCGGCACCGCGGGCGTCCATTTCTCCGCGTCGGGTATGCCGGTGAGAGATCAGCCTGCGACGGGTATCGGGACCGCCGTTCATTTGCTGCCGAGCGATGTTTCCGGACAAGGGACGCCCGGGTTTCATCGCATGGGCGGGACGAGCTGCCCCCACTCGGCGACCGCTGCTTCCCTGACAATGGACGTCCCCCGGTGCGCCGCAGTCGACAATGATCGTGTAGTCGGCCGATTACCGCCTACTGGCGAAAGTTATTCCTCGGACCCCCGGTCGGTCCAGCGGAAGTCCGAAAAAATCATCCCGGCCGGCACGACTGGATCTCCGGGCGCCGCCGCCGGCAGCGACCGTGCGGCAGCGGTAATTCCGGTCGGCTCCGCCGTGTGACGCAGGCGGACGCAGGTGCTGCGTGCAGCGGCATGTGCAGCGCCGTTGTTCCCGTTTGCGACGCACCAAGGGTCGGCGATCGAGGATCGGCCGGGAGGTCATCACATACGTCTACTCCGAACACCGCGCCCGGGTTTCCGGGAAAGATGGGTGGACGTTGCAGTGTTGATGTCGGTTCGATGTTCGCCGGGATGTCCGGCGGTCGTCGCCGGGATGGCCGGACTGTCCGGAGAAAGGGGCTCGGGGGCTGCGTTCGATCATCTCGTTGCACCGGGGCGCGGGAGCCTTCTTCACCGGGCGTGACGTTAGTTCGGGTCGGCGGCGCGGATGGAACATGTTTTCGTCACCGAAGGCGAGCGGTGAACGATCGGAAGATCGTCGATGGTGGCGCTTCCGGGTGAGTTCCGCATTCACCCGCAAGGGCGTCTTCGGACCTCGCGGCGGACATCGACAGTTGCGGACGGCAACCGCCGGCGGACGGCAACCGCCGGCGGACGGCCGCCGGCCCGCTCCCGACGTCAGTCGGTCGGCGCCGCGTCGGTTCTGGGCCGGACCAGAGTCACCCGGTCGAACGGCACCGGGTCGGGGGAACTCGAGTCGTACGCGGTGATCCGGATGCTGGTCAGCCCGCCGGGCTCGCCGGGATCCACCTCGAACCCGGCGAAGGCGTAGGGGTGATCGGGCGCTCGGAAGGCCAGCCAGGCCGCGTCCTCGAGCTCGCGGACGGCGGCCCGATGCCGGCGCCCCGGCTCGGGATCACGGACGCCGACCACGATCCGACCGGCCGGCGGATCCAGCAGCGTGTCCGTGGACGGCGACGACGAGCCACCGGTGCCCGCCATCAGGTGGACCGTGCCCGCCGACGTGTCCACGACGCCGCCGCCGGGCCCGACCGCCCCCGCAACCGGTCGGGGGGCGAGGGTTCGGCTGCCCGCGACGGTGCCCCGCACCGGATGGCTGCGTTCGTAGTGGTGCTCGTGTCCGTAGAGCACGAGGTCCACTCCGTGCAGGTCGAACAGTGGCAGCCAGGCCTCCCGAAGGCCCAGGTCGGCGCCGTTGTGATCGGCCGACGTGGACAGCGCCGCGTGGTGCATGGCCACCACGATCCAGTCGATGCCCGGGTCGGCTCGGGCCTGCTCCAGCGTCCGGGCGAGCCAGGCGGTCTGCCGGCCGGCACTGAACCCGCGCAGGTAGATCGGCCCACTGTTCTGGTAGCAGACGTCGTCGGCGCTGAGCACCACGAACCGGACCGCCCCGACCGTGAACGCGTACCAGAGACCCGCGAGGTAGCCTTCGTCCCCGTTCGGTGGCAGCTCGAAGTAGGTCTGGTAGGCCGCCAGCCCCAGCGCCCCGTTACCCCGCTCGATCTCGTGGTTGCCGACGCACGGCATCCACGGCCGGGCACCGGCGGACGGGCTGATCATCGTGAACCAGTCGGACCAGGTGCGTACCGGGTCCTCACGCTGGTTGGCGTAGGAAAGATCCCCGCCGGCGAGCGCGAACAGCGGTGCGCACCGCTCGACGCCGGCCACGGCGTACCCGGAGGCGGACGAGCCGAACGGATCATACGGCCGGTCGGTGCCCTGATCGCCGAAGAAGGTGAAGCCGAAGGCGGCCCGCGAGCCTGGCGCCGTGCGGAACGAGCCGTCCGCCGCCTGCGGGCGGCCGTCGTGTTCGAGGGCGAACACGTAGTCCGTGGCGGGTTCGAGTCCGGTCAGGGCCGCGTGATGGACGAAGACCTGCTCGCCGGTGCGGGCGTCGCGGTAGGAACGGGTGGACGCCGGGATCGGCTCGCCGACGGTGCCGGGCCGGGCTGCGCAACGAACCGCGGGCCGAGGGACGGGCCCGCGGGTCAGCCAGGAGACGACCATGGCGGTCGCCGGCTCGGCGCCGAAAGTGAGATGGACGCCGTGGGCGTCGTCGGCACCGCCCGTCACTCCGCCTGATCCCGCCTGCTGTCCGACCCGGTCCCGCCTGGTCCGGGAGCGCCTGCTTCGGTCTCGCCCGCTTCGGTCCTGCCTGATCCGATCCCACCCGATCTGGCCCAGCCCGAGCTGGTCCCACCACATCTCGCCCAGCCCGAGCTGGTCCCACCTGATCTGGTCTCGCTGTCGACCAACAAGCATGGTGCCATGGGCCGCGACCGCCCATCGACCGAACGCCGTGTGGGTTAACCGACGTTGCGCCGCCGCCGAGGCCCGGCCCGTGATCTCCTACTGTCCGGGAGAGGCCGCCTTCGCCCGCCGTCCCAGGGACGGCTGACACCGGGAGTGCCCCTGACCGCCGCCGACATCGCCCTGCTGATGGGCGCGGGCGTGCTGGCCGGCATCACCAGCACCGTCGCGGGGCTGGCGTCGCTCGTCTCCTACCCCGCGCTGCTCGCGACCGGGCTGCCGCCGCTGGCGGCGAACGTCACGAACACGACGGCGCTGCTGTTCGTCGCGGTCGGAGCGACCGCCGGGTCGCGGCCCGAGCTTGCGGGCCAGGCCGATCGGGTCGCCCGGTTCGCGGCGATGACCCTCGCCGGCGGGGCGGTGGGCGCGGTACTGCTCCTGACGCTGCCGGAGCGGACGTTCGAACGAGCGGTCCCGGTGCTGATCGCCGGGGCGGCCGTGTTGCTGTGGGTCCAGCCCCGGATCCTCGCCCGACGGGCCGAGGCGCCGGCCGAGGGCGGCCCGGTGGTGCTCGCCGCGGTCTTCGGAACCGGCATCTACCTGGGCTACTTCGGCGCTGGAGGCGGAGTCGCACTGCTCGCCGTGCTCGCGGTGGCGATCCCCGAGCCGCTCGCCCGGGTCAACGCGATCAAGAACGTGTCGTCGGGCTTCGCGAATCTTGTCGCGGCGGCGGGGTTCGCGGTCTTCGGCCCGGTTCGCTGGGCTGCGGTGGCACCCCTGGCCATCGGCCTGCTGATCGGCGGTGCGGTCGGGCCGCTGATCGTGCGCCGGCTGCCGGGCGACATCCTGCGGGTACTCATCGGGCTGGCCGCGCTCGGCCTCGCCGCGAGCCTCGCGTGGGCCGCCTATGGCTGAGCCCCGGAACCTGGTGGGGCTCCGGGGCTCAGCTGCGGTCCGGCGGCGCTGGTGACGCGCCGCTGGCGTTACTCGCTGGACTTGGCGAGGTCGACCGGCGGCGCGTCCGGCACCTGGTTCGGCTTGGTCTCGCCGCGGAAGATGAACTTGGCCTCTTCGCCTTCGCCCTCGACGTCGCCGACGACGATCTCGCCCGGCTTGAGCGTGCCGTACAGGATCTTCTCGGACAGGACGTCCTCGATCTCCCGCTGGATCGTCCGGCGCAGCGGCCGGGCGCCGAGCACGGGGTCGTAGCCCTTCTTCGCCAGCAGCGCCTTGGCAGCCGACGTCAGCTCGAGGGCCATGTCCTTGTTCTTCAGCTGGATGTCCACCCGGGCCAGCATGAGGTCGACGATCTGGATGATCTCGGCCTCGGAGAGCTGGTGGAAGACGATGATGTCGTCGATCCGGTTGAGGAACTCCGGCCGGAAGTGCTGCTTGAGCTCGTCCTGGACCTTCGCCTTCATCCGCTCGTAGTCGACGGCGCCCTGACCGGTGGCGAAGCCGATGCCGGGGCCCTTGGAAATGTCCCGGGTGCCCAGGTTCGACGTCATGATCAGGACGGTGTTCTTGAAGTCGACCAGCCGGCCCTGGGAGTCGGTCAGGCGACCGTCCTCCAGGATCTGCAGGAGCGTGTTGAAGACGTCGGGGTGCGCCTTCTCGACCTCGTCGAACAGGACGACCGAGAACGGCTTGCGCCGCACCCGCTCGGTGAGCTGGCCGCCCTCCTCGTAGCCGACGTATCCGGGCGGGGAGCCCACCAGCCGCGAGACGGTGTGCTTCTCCATGTACTCGGACATGTCGAGCTGGATGAGCGCGTCCTCGTCACCGAAGAGGAACTCGGCGAGCGTCTTGGACAGCTCGGTCTTACCGACACCGGACGGGCCGGCGAAGATGAACGACCCGCCGGGACGCTTGGGGTCCTTCAGCCCGGCGCGGGTGCGCCGGATCGCCTGCGAGACGGCCTTGATGGCCTGCTGCTGGCCGATGACCCGCTTGTGCAGCTCGTCCTCCATGCGCAGCAGACGGGCCGTCTCCTCCTCGGTGAGCTTGAAGACCGGGATGCCCGTCCAGATGGCGAGCACCTCGGCGATCTCCTCGTCGCCCACCTCGGCGACGACGTCCATGTCGCCGGCCTTCCATTCCTTCTCCCGCTTCGCCTTCTCGGACAGGAGGGTCTTCTCCTTGTCCCGCAGCGAGGCGGCCTTCTCGAAGTCCTGCGCGTCGATCGCGGACTCCTTGTCCCGGCGGACACCCGCGATGCGCTCGTCGAACTCGCGCAGGTCCGGCGGCGCGGTCATCCGGCGGATGCGCATCCGCGAGCCGGCCTCGTCGATCAGGTCGATCGCCTTGTCCGGCAGGAAGCGGTCCGAGATGTACCGGTCGGCCAGGGAGGCGGCGGCGACCAGGGCGGCGTCGGTGATCGAGACACGGTGGTGCGCCTCGTACCGGTCGCGCAGGCCCTTGAGGATCTCGATGGTGTGCGCCACCGACGGCTCCGCGACCTGGATCGGCTGGAAGCGGCGCTCGAGCGCGGCGTCCTTCTCCAGGTGCTTGCGGTACTCGTCGAGGGTGGTGGCACCGATCGTCTGCAGCTCACCGCGGGCGAGCATCGGCTTGAGGATCGACGCGGCGTCGATCGCGCCCTCCGCGGCGCCCGCGCCGACCAGCGTGTGCAGCTCGTCGATGAACAGGATGATGTCGCCGCGGGTGCGGATCTCCTTGAGGACCTTCTTCAGCCGCTCCTCGAAGTCACCGCGGTAGCGGGAACCGGCGACCAGAGCGCCGAGGTCGAGGGTGTAGAGCTGCTTGTCCTTCAGGGTCTCGGGCACCTCGCCCTTGACGATCGCCTGCGCCAGGCCCTCGACGACGGCGGTCTTGCCGACGCCGGGCTCGCCGATCAGGACCGGGTTGTTCTTGGTCCGGCGCGACAGCACCTGCATGACGCGCTCGATCTCCTTCTCGCGCCCGATGACCGGGTCGAGCTTGGACTCGCGCGCCGCCGCGGTGAGGTTGCGGCCGAACTGGTCGAGCACCAGCGAGGTGGACGGGGTGCCCTCGGCCGGAGCGCCGGAGGTGGCCGTCTCGCCCTTGCCCTGGTAGCCGGACAGGAGCTGGATGACCTGCTGGCGCACGCGGTTGAGGTCCGCGCCCAGCTTGACGAGCACCTGGGCGGCGACGCCCTCGCCCTCGCGGATCAGGCCGAGCAGGATGTGTTCGGTCCCGATGTAGTTGTGGCCGAGCTGGAGGGCCTCCCGAAGCGACAGCTCCAGGACCTTCTTCGCACGCGGGGTGAACGGGATGTGCCCGCTCGGTGCCTGCTGGCCCTGGCCGATGATCTCCTCGACCTGAGACCGCACACCCTCAAGGGAGATGCCGAGGGACTCGAGGGCCTTGGCGGCGACGCCCTCGCCCTCGTGGATCAGGCCGAGCAGGATGTGCTCGGTCCCGATGTAGTTGTGGTTGAGCATCCTGGCCTCTTCTTGGGCCAGGACGACGACCCGACGTGCCCGGTCGGTGAATCTCTCGAACATGTGCGCTCCTTCGAGCTGCGACCGACCACACGACAGCCGGTATCCGCATGCTAGCTCCGCCGAGGCATGTCCTCACGCATCGAACAGAAACCTACCCGCCGGCTCCGTCCACCTCGTCGAGGACGGAGGACCAGCTCAACTGCCGGCCCGACCAGCGGCGACGCCTAGGGTAACCGTGGCCGACCAGCCATGATTCCGTCACGTCGTTCCGCCAAGAGCAGAACGACTCGAGCCACGCGGCGCCGTCGCCGCCCGCCCGCCTGGGGCGGTGGGATCCGCCTGCCAGGCGGTCTCCCGCCCCGGCCGACTCTCCCTCGTCGCTACCGACGGTAGTCGATGGCGGGGTGCCTTCTGTTGTGATTGGCGCCACATGCACATCGCTTTGTGATTTTGATGTTACCGTTCGGCGTCAAAACTTTTAAGATCTTGTAATAGTAGGACTCAGCGCCTTCCTATTACCACTTTACGTGCGCCAACGTCGGACCGCGTACCCGGCGCGAGTCATACCGCAAGGCCACCATTACCCTGCGTGTCTATCCAGGCGCGCATGCGCCGCTCCCGTTCGGTGTCGTCGGTGAAGGGACAGGTCGTGCAGTACTCGTCGCCGAGGCGGTGGGCGAGGCAGCACGACCCGCAGCGCATCCCGGTGTAGGGCCGGCCGCGATGGACGAACTCGTGCCAACGCGGTCGGGCGCGCATCGTCGGAGCCGCCCGGGCGAAGAAGGCGTCCGCCTCCTGCCGCCCCGCGTCGGGGTCCCCGGTCGCCCGCTCGGTCAGCAGGAAGGCCCGTGCGCACTGCGCGGCCACCGCGCCCCAGAGGGCCGGGTAGCCGAGCCGGACCCGCGCCCGCAGTTCCCGGACGAACGGCGTGAGATGGGCGAGTACCTCCGCCACGAGGACCTCGCGCAACGCGGCGACGTCGCCGACCACCCGGTCCGACCCGCCGCCGGGCGGGTTCGCCCTGTCGGCGGCGCCCTCGACCCGCGCGGACGCTGCCAGCACCGTCGCCACGGGCAGGTGCAGCGCCGTCCGGTCGAACCAGCCGCTGTCGAGTGCCCGCAGCGACATCCGCGCCGGATCCAGGTCCGGGACTCGCCGCAGCAGCACGTAGGAGGCGACGGCCGGAGCGACGACGGCGGCGGAGTACCAGTTGGCCAGGTAACTCGCGGCGACCTCGGCGCTGGCGCCGGGATGGGACCGGGTGATCCGGGCCAGCGACCGCGCCACTCCGCCCGGGCTGGTGAGGAAGGCGCAGTCCGCCCAGCCGGGTCCGGTCGGTACGCCGTAACACAGGCTGCGAGGCTCCAGCGCATCGGCGAGGTGACGCGGGACGATCCCCTGAGTCGCGGTCGCGCCCGGCTCTCGGGTGGAGCGGGGGGTCGACGAACCGCCATCGGTGGCCAGCTCCCGCGGCGTTGCGGGAGTCGGCAGAGGCACGAGCATGGACTTAGGTAAGGCTAACTTCAGCGGTCTGTCAATTAGGTGTGGCCGCGCCAACATGCATACCCGACATGGCGTGTTACACGTCCTATGCCCCGTTTATACCGCTCGTGACCTGGCGCCGCCGAGCCCTCGCGCCCGGTGGTGCGACCGGAGTCCCCGTCTCGCTGGGGATGCGGTCGAGGTGGCCCAGACGCCCGCACCCGACTGCGCACCGTATCTGATTGTCCTCGGGTCTCTCGCCTCGCGCATCCGCAGCGCGCCGCAGAGTGCCGGGCCGCAGGTCGCACGGCTCCGACGCCGGCGTCGCCAGCCGCGTGTACGCGCGTCGGAGATCTTCTGTTACGGCCCGGCCGTCACGGCGCCGCCGGGCACCGCCGGATGGTCAGGGGCGGTAGGCGGCGAGGTAGCGGTCGACCGCCGTGGCGATGGCCTGCTGGCCGCGGGCCGTCGGGTGCGCGCTGAGGTCACGGGCCGGCGGCAGTAGCCCGATCGGGGCCACCCAGGAGTCCTTGGTGCAGAGCTCGTGGCCGCGCAGCGCCCGGTCGGTCGCGACGTACTCCACGTCCGCGTCGGCCGCCGCCCGTCGGATCACCCGGTCCAACTGGCTGTTCAGTTTGGTGAGCTGACGCCGCTCGGTGCTGCTCAGCCAAGGACAGGTGTTCTTGCGCTGGCTGCTCGGGAAGATTTCGGGATATCCGATGACGAGGATTCTGGATTGCGGTGCCGCCGCCTTCAGAGCAGCATAGTTCGCGCTCAGGACGTCCGGGAGTTCCCTGGTGATGCGATTCTGCTCGCGTTGGTCCTTGCCGTCCCAGAAACACTTCCAGGCGAAGCAGCTCAGGATCACGTCGCTGAAGCCGGCATCGTTGCCGCCGATGGTGATGGTGACGACATCCGGGGCGGTCCGCAGCCGCCGCAACTGAGTGAGCTGTGGCAGTTCGCCCTTGAATGATTCGTTGAGGGCGTCCGTGGTCGCCCCGGAACACGCGGCGAACAGCGCGACGGTGGTCGGCGGCGCCATGGTGGTGAGCTTTTGCGGCCACGCCTGGTTGCTGCGCCGACAGCGCGGCGTGACCGTGTCGAAGGGCGGATTCCCCTCGCCGGAGGAGTAGGAGTCGCCCAGCGCCGCCAGGGTGCGGGGACGCGCCGCCGCGGACGCCGGTGCATTCCATCCGGACGACGCCGTCACGGCGGTATACAGAAATACCGTCGCCAACGCGAGGAGGAAGGGTCGGACGTGAAGCCCGGCCCGGCCGGGCCGGCCACCCGTCCAGGCCCCCGAGGATCGGTCCCGCATAGCTTGGAATCGTAACCGGTGGAACCGGTCGGGCACCCCCGACCCGGCCGAATGTCGGTTGCCCGACTATCTTTCGGGGGAGAATTCGTCCCCCGCTCGCCGGACGAATCACGCCGGGACCGGAATCAGACGTTCTTCTCGAAGACCAGGCGGAGACCGATGAGGGTGAGATGCGGCTCGTGCCGGTCGAGCGTCTCGCTCTCCTTGACGACGAGCGAGGCGAGCCCCCCGGTGGCGATCGCGGTCGCGTGCGCGCCGAGCTCGGCGCGGATCCGGCGAACCAGCCCGTCCACCTGCCCGGCGACCCCGTAGATCATCCCGGATTGCAGCGCCTCGACGGTGCTCTTGCCGATCACCGATCGAGGCGGGGTGAGCTCGACCTTGCGCAGCTGGGCCGCCCGGGACGCCAGCGCGTCCAGGGCGATTTCGATGCCGGGCGCGAGCACCCCGCCGATGAACTCGCCGCGCGCCGAGACGACGTCCAGGTTCGTCGAGGTCCCGAAGTCGACGACGATCGCCGGTCCGCCATACAGGTGATGCGCGGCGAGCGTGTTCATGATGCGGTCCGCGCCGGCCTCCTTGGGGTTGTCGATCAGGATCGGCACCCCCGTCCGGGTACCCGGCTCGACGATGACGACCGGAATGTCGCGGAAGGCGCGGACGACCATCCGGCGCAGCTCCCGCAGCGCCGCGGGGACCGTCGAGCAGATCGACACGCCGGTGATCCGATGCTCGCCGAGCAGCCCGCGGTAGAGCAGCACGAGTTCGTCGGCGGTGGCGTGCGGATCGGTGCGGACCCGCCAGGAGTCGGCGAGGTCGTCGCCGTCGAAGACGCCGACGACGGTGTTGGTGTTGCCGACGTCGATGGCGAGCAGCATCAGGACTCCTCCACGGTCGGGCCCGTCGGGCTCGGGCCCGCGCAGTCCGGTCCCGACTGCCGGCCGGGATCGAGATCGAGGCCGAGATCGAGAGCGGGCGCCGAGTGGGTCAGGGCGCCGACCGCAAGATAGTCCACCCCGGTGGCGGCGACGTCCGCGGCCACTCGCAGGCTCAGCCCGCCGCTGGCCTCCAGGCGCACCCCCGCCGGCCGGGCGACCGCCACCGCAGCCCGCAGGTCCCGCGGGGTCATGTTGTCGCAGAGGATGAGGTCCGCCCCCGCGGCGACCGCCTCGGCGACCTGATCGACGGTGTCGCACTCAACCTCGACGGGCAGCCCCGGGAACCGGGCCCGCACCGCGGCGAAGGCCGCCGCCACCCCGCCGGCGGCGACCACGTGATTGTCCTTGATCAGAGCGGCGTCGGTCAGCGACATCCGATGATTGCTGCCCCCGCCGCAGCGCACGGCGTACTTTTCCAGGGCGCGCAGGCCGGGCAGCGTCTTGCGGGTGTCGCGGATCACCGCGCCCGTCCCGGCGACGGCGTCGACCCAGGTCCGGGTCAGGGTGGCGATCCCGGACAGGTGGCACAGCAGGTTCAGCGCGGTGCGTTCGGCGGTGAGCAGTCCCCGGACCGGGCCGTTGACCCGAGCCACCGTCGTGCCCGGGGAGACGGCGTCACCGTCGCGCGCGGTCAGGGTGACGGTCACGGACTGACCGAGCAGGCTCTCGAACACGGCCGCGGCCACCGGCAGCCCGGCCACCGTCCCCGCCACCCGGCTGGCGAGGGCGCCATGCCCGACCAGGGCGGCGTCGACGGTCGCCTCGGAGGTGGCGTCGACAGCGCCGACGTGGCCGCCCGGCCCATCCGGCTCCCAGCTCGGCAGGTCCTCGGCGACGGCCCGGCCGATCACCGTGACGACGCCCTCGGGGTCGAGGCCGGCCGCGGCCAGCGCGCTGCGGGTGGCGGGGGACAGCCGACCGCTGTGCACCTCGGCCCAGGGAGAACCGCTCACGGCGCCGGCCGCACGGGTTCGACGTCGATGATCAGTTCCCCCTCCGGGTCGAGGCGGGTCAGGATCCGGCCGAGCCAGTGCGCGTCGTCGCGGTCGCCGTAGTCCTCCCGCCAGTGCGAGCCCCGGGTCTCCGTGCGGGTCGCGGCGGCGGCGACCAGCGCCGTCGCGACGGTACGCAGGTTGGTCATCTCCCAGGCCGGCGGGCCGGCGGTCACGGTCGCGCCGCTGACCCGAAGGTCCCCGAGGCCGGCGAGGACCTTCGCCGTCGCCCGCAGGCTGTCTGCGCTGCGCAGCACCCCGGCGCCGTCGGTCATCGCCCGGGTCAGCGCGGCGCGTTCGGCTGGATCGGTCAGCCCGCTGCCCCGGCCGACGACCGGGGCGGCCGGCACAGCGTCGCGGCGGCGGCCCGCGCGCTCGGCGCCGGCGAGGTCCTGGGCGATGCGGGCGGCGAAGACCAGGCCCTCCAGCAGGCTGTTCGAGGCCAGCCGGTTGGCGCCGTGCACCCCGGTGCAGGCCACCTCCCCGCAGGCGTACAGGCCGGGGACGGTGGTGCGGCCCCACAGATCGGTGCGCACCCCGCCGGAGGCGTAGTGGGCGGCCGGCGCGACCGGGATCGGCATGGTCACCGGGTCGACGCCGACGGAGCGGCAGCGGGCGGTGATCGACGGGAAACGCCGCTCGATCGTCGCCGCGCCGAGCCCCCGGGCGTCGAGGTAGAGGTGCTCGACCTCCTGCGCGGCCATCACCCGCGACATCTGCTTGGCGACGACGTCGCGGGGGGCGAGGTCGGCGAGCGGGTGGGCGCCGGCCATCACCCGCTGCCCGGCGGCGTCGACGAGGACGGCACCCTCGCCGCGCATCGCCTCGCTGACCAGCGGTTGCTGGCCGCCGGGCTGGGCGCCCACCCGAGCCGAGTCCGCCGGCGGCAGCCACAGCGCGGTCGGGTGGAACTGGACGAACTCCAGGTCGGCGACGACGGCGCCGGCCCGCAGGGCCAGGGCCACCCCATCGCCGGTGGAGACGCCCGGATTGGTGGTCGAGGCGAAGATCTGCCCCATCCCGCCGGTCGCGAGTACGACCGCGGGTGCGGTGACCGCCCCGACGCCGTCCCGGCTGCCCTCGCCGAGCACGTGCAGGGTCGCCCCCGCCGTCCGGCCGTCGGCATCCCGCAGCAGGTCCAGGACGAGGGCGTTCTCGATGACCTCGACCGCCGGATCGGCCCGCACCGCGGCGATCAGGGCCCGCTCGACCTCCAGCCCGGTGGCGTCGCCGCCGGCGTGGACGATCCGGTTGCGCAGATGGCCGCCCTCGCGGGTGAGGGCGAACGAGCCGTCGTCGGCCCGGTCGAAGCGCGCGCCGAGCTCGGCGAGTTCCCGCACCCGGGCCGGCCCCTCGTCGACCAGCACCCACGCCGCGTCCGGGTCACACAGGCCGACACCGGCGACGAGGGTGTCGGTGAGATGGTCGGCCGGGGAGTCCTCGGCGGCGAGCGCCGCGGCGATCCCACCCTGCGCCCACCGGGTGGAACCGGCGTCGAGATGCGCCTTCGTGACCAGCAGGACCCGGGCCGCGGGCAGCTCCCGGCGCAGGTGCAGCACCGCGGTGAGGCCGGCGATCCCCGATCCGATGACGACGATGTCCGCGGCGCGGCTCCACCCGGGCCGCGGCGCGCCGAGCCGGCACGGCAGCATGATCACCGGGGCGCCACGACCGTCCGGCTCGCCGCGGCCGCAGCGGGTACCTGTTGCAGCGGGGTGCCCCGCCGGGCGGCGGCCGTCGCCGGGTTGGCCGGCACGGCCAGGTCGCCGCGCAGACTCGAGGGATCGTCGGGAAGCGCCTCGGCCGGGTCGTGCCCACGGCCGATGATCCGGTTCTCGGCGTCGACGAACAGCACCCTCGGGACATGCCGGCGCGCCTCGGCGTCGTCCATCATCCCGTAGGCGATGATGATGACGAGGTCTCCGGGCTGGACCAGCCGGGCCGCCGCGCCGTTGATGCCGATCACGCCGCTGCCGGCCGGGCCCGCGATCGCGTAGGTCTCCAGGCGGGCCCCGTTGTTGATGTCGACGATCGTCACCTGCTCACCGGGGAGCAGGTCCGCGGCCTCGAGCAGGTCGGCGTCGATCGTCACCGAGCCCACGTAGTGCAGGTCGGCCTGGGTGACCGTGGCCCGGTGGATCTTGGCGGTGAGCATGGTGCGCAGCACGGTCAGGCTCCCTGGGTGTCGGTGGGGAGGATGAGCGAGACGTTGTCGATGAGGCGGGTCGTACCGACGCGGGCGGCGACGAGCAGCAGTGCAGGGCCGCCGCGGACCGGCCCCAGGTCCTCGGGGCCGGCCAGTTCCAGGTAGTCGACGTCGACGCCGTCCGCCGCGTCGAGCACGGCGCGCGCGGCCGCGAGCACCGCCGGCGCCCCGTCGACGCT
>NZ_JAMQQF010000690.1 GCF_023716945.1 Frankia sp. AiPs1
GGCCAGCGCAGCGTCACCTTGACGCCGTCGCCCGGTCGGGCGGTGACGAGCGCCTGCCCGCCGTGCCGGGACAGGGCCTGGTAGCTGCCGCTCATCCCGCCGCCCGGGCGCACCGTCGCCGGGTCGAACCCGACGCCCCGGTCGCGGACGACCACGAGCACCGCGTCGGTGTCACCCTCGACGAACAGACTGACCTCGTCCACCCCGCCGGCGTGCCGCACGACGTTGCGCAGCGCCTCCCGGGTCGCGGCGACCAGCGCCTCGCACACCGGCGCGGGGGGCTCGCCCTCGATCGCCACGAAGGGGACGAGCGCGAGGCCCTCGTCGGCGAACGCGTCGACGAGCGCGGACATGAGCGCCTCGAACCCGGACCCCCCGGGCTGGGGGGACCCGGCGGGCCCGCCGGCGGCGACGCCGTCGATGTCGAGGACCCGCGGGTCCAGCCCGCGCGGGTCCATGATGATCCGCCGAGCCCGCTGCGCCCCACGGCGGGCCTCCCGGACCAGCGCCGGGGACGGCATGCCGCCGCCGGCGACGTGATCGACGATGGGCAGCAGATAGTCGTGGATCTCGCGGTGGGTGATCTCGCGCTGGCGCAGGCTCTCGGCCTCCCGTTCCTGGTCGACGGCGAGCCGGCCGGCGACCCTGGCCGCGTCCTGGGCGGCCGCTGTCGCCGCGGACAGCGTCCGCAGCTCCCGGGCGATGAGCATCGCGACGACATACCAGAGCGCGAAGCCCAGCAGGTCCGAGCCGAGCTTGAGGGAGACGTCCGGCAGTACCGCCAGGCTCCACGCCGTCATCAGAATCACCACGGCGGTCACGGCGAGCAGCCCCAGCCCCAAGCCGAACCCGACGCCGGCCGAGGCCACCAGGCTGAACGGCACCAGCTCGGTCATCAGCTTGTTGCGCTCGTGCGGCTGCGCCGCGCGGGAGCCGACCAGCATCAGGGCCACGCAGAAGGTGACGTCGGTGAGCACCAGCCGCCGGGACAGCCGGTCCGGCCCGTGCCACGCCCGCCAGGTGAACCAGCTCGCCTCGCCGGCGGCGGCGACGACGATCAGCACGGCGAGCCAGGGGTGTCGCAACCGGTCCCACCCGAACAGCGGAATGACCACGAACGATGCGCAGGCTGCCCGCGCATACCCGACCATCCGCGACATGCGCTGCTCGGTGCGGTGGACGACGGCCCAGGGCGGACCCGCGTACCCGTCCAACCCGGTCATAGGTCGCAACGGTAGTGATCGAGGGGTGGCACGGCCACCCCTCGCGTCTGATCCGGTCGTCTGCGGTGTGCGCCGGGCGTGGGGTGGGCACCGCCACGAGATGGACACCTTCCACCTCATCCCTGCTTCGGGGTCGGGCCAGCGCGCGCACGGGGGCACAGCGGTCCTACCGCCGCCCGGCCCGGGCCCGCTTCCGACGCCGCCGGACCCCGTCCCGCCGACGCCCGTCCCCGATCCGATGCCGCCGGGCCCGGGCCCGGATCCGGTACCGCCCGGCCCGGATCCTGATCCGGTACCGCCCGGCCCGGGCCCGGATCCGGTGCCGCCGGGCCCGGGTCCTGATCCGGTGCCACCCGGCCCCGGTCTGAATTCCGTCCCATCCGGCCCGGGATCCGATCTCGTGTGGCGGAGCGGGTACACCAGGGTCATGACGCACCGACCCGCGGGCATTCCCGCCCCGAACCTGGCCGACGACGACCTCGTCCGCGAGCTGCGGCACCTGCACCGGACCCGGCACGACGCCTTCATCGCCGGCAGCGAGGACGCGTTCGAGACCCACACGGCGCGCATGCTCGAGCTCGAACGCGAGTACCTGCGACGTTTCCCGCAGGCCGCCAGCCCCGATCCGCGGCGCACCCGGGCCGGCCGGCGCCGCGCGGCCGGCGTCTCGGTCTGATGCAGGAGGTTGATGCCCGGCCAAGCGGCCCCGACGGCATCAACCTCCTGCAATTGCCGAGGCAACCGAGCCGGGCGCCGGCCCGCAGGCTAGGCGCCGGTCAGCGTGTCGACGTAGATGTCGAACAGGTCGTCCGCGTCCGGGGCCAGGTAGGCGTGGCCGCCCGTGGCCCCGGCCAGGCGTTGCAGGCTGGCGAGATTCGCGCCGGGATCGCAGGCGATGACGATGAGCTGAACGGGCCGGTGCGGATCGGCGGCGGCCCGCAGCGCGGAGACGGTCTGGTCGAGCGTCGGCTCGCGATGCGTCGCCGCGTGCCGCTGCAACTGCGTCTGCTCGCCGTCGGGGTGATAGGCGCCGCCCGTACCGTCGTCGCCACCCGTGTCGTCGTCGCCGTCGGTGAACAGGACGACCCGGTTGAGTCGGTCGGGGGCGAACTTGGCGGTCAGCTCGCGCACCGCCGCGACGGCGGTCGAGTACAGGTCGGTGCTGCCGGCGGGTTGCAGGGCTGCCACCGCCGCGGCCAGGTCGTCGCGCTGGGTGCCGGCGTGGCCCGCGGAGTCCAACCGGGCCAGCGGGGCCAGCTCGCGGTGGCCGCCGGGCAGTTCGGCGGAGGACTGCCAGAAGCCGACCTCGCTGTCCGGCGCGAACAGCCGCAGGCCGGCCAGCGCCGCGTCCGTAGCCGCCTGCAGGCGGGTGCGGCCGGGGTCGTCCGTCAGCGGCAGCGCCATCGAGCCGGACGTGTCGAGCACGGCGAGGGTGGCCCCGCGTTCACGGCTGTGCCGGAAGAAACGGCGCGCGGTTCCGAGCACGCTGTTCGAGGCGTCCGTACTGGCCAGTCTCGGCGGGGTGGTGCGCACACCGTCGGTCGCGGTGAGGGTCGCTGACAGCCCGCCCGGGTCGTCGCCGCCCGCCAGCTCCGCCGGGGTGCGGAAG
>NZ_JAMQQF010000691.1 GCF_023716945.1 Frankia sp. AiPs1
TGCCTGGCCGGCGGGTGCCGGTCGCGGGCAGGCCGCGCGAGCCGGTGCCGGTCGCGGGGAGGGCGCGGGAGCCGGCACCAGCGCCCCGGGAAGGGCGGATGAGTCGTCTCTCTCTGTTACCCATCTCGGAAAAGGATCCCAGAGTGATCGGGCAAATACCAGTCTCGGCATGGCCCGGGTAGGGAGTGCCCCCTCGGGGCGCCCAGCGGCTCGCTGGGGCGCATTACGGCGCAGGCGGCCGCTCACCGCCGACAGGAGGGACCGAATCACCCGCTCCGCCCCCACCACGACCACAACAACGAGCAGCGGCACCACATAGAGGTTGGTCCGGGTCGGTCCGAACGGCCAGTACCGGGCGGCGCTCGCGCCGAGCATCATCAGCTCCGCACCGCCGAGCGCGGCCAGCAAAGCCCGACCCTGCCGGTGGCGGGCAAGTGCCACGATGCCGGCCCCCCCGGCCACGGTGACCGCGATCGCGATCAGGACGGCCGGGGCCGAGCGCAACGGCCCCGCGGGCACCGTGCCGTGGATGAGACTCGGGTCGAAGCGGTCGATTCCCGGCGGCGAGCCGGTGACGGTGGCGCGGACCTGATCGGCGACGAACCGCAGTGCCGCCCACGGCCCGCGGCCGGCGAGGAACTGGCGATCCCAGTAGTCGCCGTCGCGCTGACTGGACTGGTGGGCAACGAACCCGACCGTGTGCACGATGCTGAGGGCGAGCGCGGGCAGGCACTCGACCAGCCGCCACCGACGCGCCGGGCCCCGCCACAGGTCGACCGCCGCCAGCGGGACCACCACGAAGATCCCCGGCACTGCGACGAGCGCCAGCACACCCGCCGCCGTCCGCCGGACCAGGCGGCCACGGTCAGGCCCGCGCGGGGCCCCGGCGGCCGAGACCTCGTCGGCCGGCCCAAGCGGGTCGGCGGTCCAGACGGCGACGATGCACACCGCGGCGAGCGCCTCGACCGTGTACGGCTTGAGCTGGGTGGCCAGGTCGAGAAACGTCGTGTTGAGGCACAGCCAGCAGGCGGCGAACACCGCCGACGCCGTCCCGGCGAACCGCCGGGTGAGCACGACGATCGTGGCCCCGAGCAGGGGCAGTGCGATGAAGCCGGGCAGCCGCAGCGACCATGAGTGCCAGCCGAACGCCTCGCCCGCGAGCCGGGTGATTCCGAGCCAGCCGAACGCGGACGGGGTGTTGGCGACCGTCAGCTCCGACCAGAACGACGCAAGCGGCTCGCTGACGAAGTGCGCCCGCCAGATCTCGTCGTACCAGAGGGGCCGGGTCAGGTAGGCATGCAGCAGGCACAGGACGCCGGACAGACCGAGCGCAACCGCGCCGGCCGCCACCACCGTGGACCGCCCAGGCCGGCGACGGCCCGCAGGCGGCACGGCATCCCCCGATCACCAGCGACGCTGACCGCCGCACCTCCAGCCCAAATCTAGCGCCCGGCCCCGACCCCCACGGCGGGGGAGGTCGTTGTGCCCGCCGGGCGAGGTCCGCGCGCAATACGCCGAATCAGACGCCCGAGTGCCGGTCGCGTGGGGGGCCGGTCGGCCGAGGCCAGGTCAGCCGAGCAGGATGACGACCCGCCGACTCGGCTCCTCGCCCTCGGACTCGCTGTGGACGCCGTCGATCTCGGCGATCGAGTCGTGCACGACCTTGCGCTCGAAGGGGGTCATCGGGGCGAGCGTCTCGGGCTTGCCGCGTTCGATCGCGCGCTCCGCCGCAGCCGTCGCGATCGCGCGAAGCTCGACCCGACGCCGCGCCCGGTGACCGCCGACGTCGAGCATGAGGCGGCTGCGGTTCCCGGTCTTCTGCAGGACGGCGAGCCTGGTCAGCTCCTGCAGCGCCTCGAGGGTCTCGCCGCCGGTCCCGATCAGCTTGTCGAGCTTCTCGCCGACCACCGCGACGACGGCCCGGCCGCCCTCGACATCGAGATCGAGGTCGCCGTCCATGTCGACGATGTCCAGCAGGCCCTCGATGTAGTCGGCGGCGATCTCCCCCTCCTGTTCGAGGTCGACGAGTCGCCGCTCCTGCGGGCTGAGCCCGGTCTCCTCCGGGGAGCCTTCCTCGTCGGAGACTCCAGCTCCATCCACAGCCAGAGCTCCATCCACAGCCAGGTCAGGTGCCGAACCGGTCATCAGCGCTTCTCCAGGGGAACAGGGGGCGGCGGAGCAGAGATTACGGGATGCCCCCGCATGGTGACGAAATCAGGGGGACCGGCGAGTTCGCCCGCCGGTCGGAAAGGGGTTCCCCGGGTCAACGCCGCCCGCCGGGCCGCTTGCCCTTGCCCCGCCTCTTGGCGGGACGGGAACCGCCGACCTGGCGGCGAACACCGGCGGGGACCGGGGCAGGTCGGGTCCCCGCGCCGTCGCCGGTCGCGGGCACGGCGGCCGCCGTGGCCGCCGGCTCGGCGCCGCTGCCGGCGGCTGCCGCGGCACCCTTGCCCGACGAGCTCTTCCGACCGTCCGACGCGGCTTTCCCTCCCGCAGTCTTCCCTCCCGCGGCCGAGGAACGCGCCGCTGTGGGGGCATCCTCGGCTCCCCCGACCGCACCCGCGACCGGCGTAGCGGGCAGCGGCGGCGAGGTCTTCGCCGTCCCGCCGGTACGGGCCGCCGACGCGCCGCTGCGGGACCGGGTTCCGGGCGGGGCCGACGAGGAGCCTCGTCCTGCCTTCGCTGTCGCGCCCTTGCCCCCGGCGCCCTTCGCCGTGGTCGAGCTGTCACCCGCCGCGGCCACCGCCCCGGCGCCTGAGCCGCCGCTCTTGGTCAGACTCGGCCCGCCCGCAGCCGACGGCCGCGCGCGGTTCTTGGACTTGGC
>NZ_JAMQQF010000692.1 GCF_023716945.1 Frankia sp. AiPs1
GACCCCGCCAAGCCCGAGACCGGCCAGGGTGATCTCGGCGCGCCGGTCGGCGTCCCAGGCCGCGTGGTCCTGTGCGCGTTCGAGCCGCGCGCCGTACGCGGCAAGCAACGCCGGCTGGTCGGGGCCGTCCGGCGGGGTCGTGGCGAGCGCGGCCGTGAGCCGGTCGAGCTCGGCAAGATCCTCGCGGGCCGCACGCAGCGCCTCGCCGAGCACGTCGGCGATCGTCGCGGCCGGATCGAACGGCATCTCCTGGTGCAGGAAGCCGATGTCCGCCGGCCGCGTGACGGCGCCGCCGTCGGGTTCGTCGACGCCGGCGAGCAGCCGCAGCAGGGTGCTCTTGCCGGCGCCGTTCTCACCGATCAGCCCGAGGCGATGCCCCGGCGCCGCGGTGAGCGACACCCCGTCGAGAACGCGCCGCCCTCCCAACGAGCGGACGAGGTCGGCTGCGGAAAGAGCGGGCTGGGCCACGCGGACACCACCGAGAGGATCGCGATCTCTCGCCCGCCGGGACGCTGCCTCGGCCGCGGGCGCGGGTGGTGTCAGAGCTCCATGATGCGTCCATGCTAACCCTGGCCGGTTCCGCGGAACCGGCGGCGGGGTCTGTCCCGAGTCATGGGTTGAGCAGGGCGTGGATCGAGTCGATGAGGCTGAGTCGGCCGCCGTCGGGGGTGTGGATGGCGGTGGGGGCGAGGTGGCGGGTGGCGTGGGCGAGTCTGCTGGCGGGTTCGGGTCCGGGCAGGATCGGTGGGGCGGCGGTGAGGACCCGGCCGTCGGCGGTGCGGGCGGTGACGGTGCCGTCGGTGGCACGGTCGAGTCGGATGTTCTCGTCGTGGACGGCCCGGTGATGGGCCGAGCAGATCAGCAGTAGCCGGTCGAGGTCGGTGTCCCCTCCCCGGCCCCACTCGGTGAGGTGGTGGATCTGCAGGAAGCGGGTGTGACCGCAGCCCGGGTACTGGCAGTGACCATGGTCGCGGGCGTAGACGGCATCCCGCAGCCGCTGGCCGGGGTGACGTTGCCGCCGGCCCAGGTAGAGAGGGTTGCCGTCGGGGTCGGTGACCAGGCCGCGCAGGAACCCGTCACAGCCCAGGCGTGCCACGACCTGCCGGGACAGCCCGATCCCCCCGTCCACTTCCGCCCACGCCCCGATCCCGATCCGCGCCGTCCTGGCCGGGGTGCTGTCCTCGGCGCAGGCAGCACCGTCCTCGGCGCTGCTGGCCGCGTCGGTGTCGGGCCGGGTGGTCAGGTGCATGGTCAGGGTGTGCTCGGGGGCCATCAGCCCGGGTGCCTGCCGGTCGAGGAACCCGTCGGCCAACGCGACCAGCGCCTCGGCGTCCCGCGTGCGATCCCGCGCCCGGACCACACTGTCCCCGTCCGCGGGCACCTCACCGGCCTCGGCGTCACGGGCCTGGGCATCGCCGGCGGCGTCGAGGGGCGTGGTGGTGTCGAGGGGCGTGGTGGTGTCGAGGCTGTCCCGGGCCGCGTTCAACGCCGCGATCAGCCGAGCGCCGTCGTCCGGAGAAAGTACCGCGGTCACGCGGAGCATGCCGCCGTCGTCGTACTGCCACGACAACCGCTGCGCCGACCGGCGGGGCTTCTCCTCCCCGCGGGCTTGGCGGGCGCACCGCACCAGCCGCTCGATCTGCCCCGCCGTGCAGTACCGCGCGTGGGTCAACCACGCCTGCTCGGAGCGCTCGTCGGCGATCCGGGTCACCGCCCGCACCTTCGCATACGACAGGGTGCCCGCGGCGAACGCGGCCCGGATCGCGGGCAGACGTGCCAACGCATGTCCGGTCGCGACATGCTCCCGCGCGGTACGTAGACCGATCCCGCACCGCCACGCCAGCCAGTGGGCGCACGAGGCCATTCCCATCCTCGTCCAGCCTTCGCGCCGGTCGAAGGCGGCGACGGCCTGCAACCAGGCAGACGTCGCCGCCGCGATCCGCCCCGCCCACCGGCAGATCACCTCCTCGACCTCGTCCAGCGAAGCCGACTCCGCGTCCACCCCCATCCACACCGAGGGGGCGGAGGGATCGGCGGGTGCGGGGGACACAGGAACAGTCATCATGATCACCGGGCCAGGGGTGTCGTCGAACATCGGACTCGAACATCGTCCCACGCCCCACCGACAGGAACCCAACCAAGATCAACTCAGCCTCGACGCCCACACTCTGCCGGGATCGAGACGATCAAGGTGTTCCGCGGAACCAGCACCGACCCTGATCGTGGGCCAGGACGCGAGTCCGGCCGGGAGATCAGGGTGCCGTCGGGCGGTCCCAGAGCTGGTGGAGGGCGGCGGCGCGTTCGCGGCGGTCGAGGCCGCGCAGGTCGGCGGTGCCGTGCTCGGTGACGACGACGTCGACGTCGTGGCCGGGGGTGCTGACCGGCGCGGACAGACGCTCGACGAGGGTGGGGCGGCCGCGGTGGGTCGCCGGCATGGCGATGATGGACAGGCCGCCGGGCGAGCGGGCGCCGGCGGCGGCGTAGTCGGCGTGGCCGCCGACGCCGCCGACGGTCGCGCCCGGGAAGCCCTCCACGTTGACCTGGGCCTGTTCGTCGAGCTCGATCGCGGTGTTCACCGCGACGAACGGCAGACCGGACGACAGCCGGCCCAGGTCGTGGGTGTGCTCGATGGGATGCAGCAGCGGGCGGCCCGCCGCCCAGGCCAGCAGGCCCGGGCCGCCGGCCAGGTAGGTGGTCACCGGGGTACCGGCGAGCAGGCCGCGGCGGTCGAGGTCGACGACGCCCTCGGGCAGCAGGCCCGAGTCCATGTGCACGGGGGCGCGCAGGGCCTCCAGCACGGCGACGCCGAGCGCCCCCGGGC
>NZ_JAMQQF010000693.1 GCF_023716945.1 Frankia sp. AiPs1
CACGCCGGCCGGGGGCGCCGCCAGGGCCGCGGCGGTGGCGGCACTCGCCGCCGCGTCCCGCTTCGCCCCCCGGACGTCGGACAACGGCTGGCCGACCTTGCAGTTGTCCCGGTAGATCGCCAGCGCCTTCAGACCCAGCCGCCAGCCCTCCAGATAGATCTCCTCGACCTCCTCGACGGTCGCCGTCGAGGGCATGTTCACCGTCTTGGAGATCGCGCCGGACAGGAACGGCTGCACCGCGGCCATCATCCGCACATGCCCCATCGGCGAGATGGCCCGCTCGCCGATCGCGCAGTCGAACACGTCGTAGTGCTCCGGGCGCAGGCCGGGGGCGTCGACGACGTGGCCGTGCTCGGCGATGTACTCGACGATCGCCTCGAGGGTCTCCTCCGGGTAACCGAGCGCGCGCAGCGCCGCCGGAACCGTCTGGTTGACGATCCGCATGCTGGCGCCGCCGACCAGCTTCTTCATCTTCACCAGGGCGAGGTCCGGTTCGATGCCGGTGGTGTCGCAGTCCATCGCCAGGCCGATCGTGCCGGTCGGGGCGAGCAGGCTCACCTGGGCGTTGCGCCAGCCGTGCTTGTCGCCCAGAGTCTGCGCCCGGGCCCACTCCTTGGACGCCGCGGCGAGAACCCGGGTGTCCTCGGTGTGCACGGACCGCACGGTGTCGTTCGCGGCGGAGTGCTTGCGCACCACCCGGCGGTGCGCGTCGGCGTTGCGGGCGAAGCCGTCGTAGGCGCCGACGATGCCGGCGAGCTCCGCCGAGCGCCGGTAGGCGGTGGCGGTCATCAGCGAGGTGATGGACCCGGCGAGCGCGCGGCCGCCGTCGGAGTCGTAGGCGCGGGCGCTGGCCATGAGCAGCGCCCCGAGGTTGGCGTAGCCGATGCCGAGCTGGCGGTAGGCGCGGGTGACCGCGGTGATCTCCGGCGTCGGGAAGTCCGCAAAGCAGATCGAGATGTCCATCGCGGTGATGATCAATTCGACCGCGGCGACGAACGCCTCGGCGTCGAACGTCCGGTCCGGGCGCAGGAACTTCAACAGGTTCAGCGACGCGAGGTTGCAGCTTGAGTTGTCCAGGTGCACGTACTCGCTGCAGGGGTTGGAGGCGCTGATCCGGCCGCTCTCGGGGCAGGTGTGCCAGTCGTTGATCGTGCCGTCGTACTGGATGCCGGGGTCCGCGCAGGCCCACGCCGCCTCGGCGACGGTGCGGAACAGCCCCTTGGCGTCGATCGTCTCGATCGTCCGGCCGTCGAGACGCGCCCGCAGGTCGAAGCTGCCCCCGTCGACGACCGCGCGCATGAACTCGTCGGTGACCCGGACCGAGTTGTTGGCGTTCTGGTACTGCACGGAGGCGATGTCGCGGCCGCCGAGATCCATGTCGAACCCGGCGTCCCGCAGCGCCCGGATCTTGTTCTCCTCCCGGGCCTTCGTCTCGACGAACTCGACGATGTCCGGGTGGTCGACGTCGAGCACGACCATCTTCGCGGCGCGGCGGGTCGCCCCGCCCGACTTGATCGTGCCCGCCGACGCGTCGGCGCCGCGCATGAAGCTCACCGGGCCGGACGCCGTGCCGCCGGAGGACAGCAGCTCCTTCGAGGAGCGGATGCGGGACAGGTTCAGCCCGGCCCCCGAACCGCCCTTGAAGATCAGCCCTTCCTCGCGGTACCAGTTGAGAATCGACTCCATGGTGTCATCAACTGAAAGAATGAAACACGCTGAGACTTGCTGCGGCGCCGTGGTTCCGACGTTGAACCACACCGGGGAGTTGAAGCTGAACACCTGGTGGAGCAGCATCCAGGTCAGCTCGTGCTCGAAGGTCTCGGCGTCGGCGTCGGTGGCGAAGTAGCCGTGCTCGCGGCCGCCGGCGGTGTAGGCGTGCACCACCCGGTCGATGAGCTGGCGCAGGGAGGACTCGCGGGTCGGCGTGCCCAGCGCCCCACGGAAGTACTTGCTCGTCACGATGTTCGACGCGTTGACCGACCAGAACTCGGGGAACTCCACCCCGCGCTGCTCGAAGTTGATCGAGCCGTCCCGCCAGTTGGTCATGACGACGTCCCGGGTCTCCCAGGTGACCTCGTCGTACGGGTGCACGCCGACAGTGGTGCGCGAGCGCCGGATCTTCAGTCCGCCCGCTCTGGCCGCAGACCTGCCCGCCTTCGTACCGCGACTTTCGGTCATGACGCTCCTCGTCCTGTCTTCTCATCGGCGCGCACTGGCGCACTGGTGGTGGCATCCCCGCCCGGGTCCGGTCCACCGCAGGTGTGGACGGCGGACCGCGGGCGAATCGGCGTGCCGGCCGGCTCCGGACCCTGGGGTCAACCGGGTCCGGCGCAGCGGCACGCGTGACGAACACGGCGAGCCTGGCGGTCCGGCCTGCGTCCCGGCGCCGTCCGGCCACGGGCACGGCCGGGTACGGGTGGCAGGCGGAACGCAGAACCGGGCCGCGCGAAACCGGGTCCCGCGGGATCGGTCCGCGCAGGATCGGTCCCGCGGGATCGAACGCCCACGCCGGGCGGGTCAGGTCGTCCCGGCCGAACACGGGAACGGGCCGGCGGGGCGGCGGCGAACTGCTGGTGGGACGGACGGGACCTCGGCGGTCCCGCGTTAGTCCGTCAGATGCGGGTGGCCGAGGCGCCGCTCGGCCGCCCGCCCTCGTACTCCCCCGTACTCGGCTCGGCCCGGTCGCGACCGCCCCCGACGACGTTCAACTGGTTTCCGCCGCCACGACGGCTCGACGACGCCGGGTGCTCGCGGACGGCGGCGAGCGTGTCCCGGCCTGGCCGGCCGGGGCGCGCGGTGTCCGCG
>NZ_JAMQQF010000694.1 GCF_023716945.1 Frankia sp. AiPs1
AACCCGGACCACGCCCGCGAAGTCGCGTCGTCGAGGCCGGCTGCCACCGGCAGATCCAGCTCCGCGAGCGCGGCGCCGGCCAGGACCGCCTCGACGTACCGGGTTGCGAACCGGGCCGCGAGCCGCGGCTCGCCGGAGATCGCCGTGAGCAACGCGACCCGGTAGTCGCGGTCCGCCGTCGCGTTGCGCAGCCCACCCGCCACCTGACCGGTCGCCGGCGCCCGCCGAGCTGCCGGCCCGGCAGGGGACGTGGCACCGGTCGGCCTGGACCCGGCCGCCGAAGCCCGCGGCTCCGGTGCCGCCGGCTCCGACACCGCCGGTCCTGCTGCCGCCGGCCCGGATCCCGGACCGAAGGCCAGCCGGCCCAGCCGGTCGAGCAGCGCGCCGTCGATGCGGCCGGCCGCGAGCAGCGGAGTCAGCAGGACGGTGTCGGCGCGGTCGTGACGCCCCCGGGTGTTGAACCGGCCCAGCCAGGAGTCGTCGAACGTTCGGCTGCGGCTGTATGCGGCGAAGGTCCGGCCGAGAATCCCGTCGGCCTCGCGCCGGTTCACCTCGGACGGCGGTGCCGGCCGGTTGACCATCGGCCCGCGGGAGCGTCCCGCCACCCCGGCGAGCAGGTGCGCAAGCCCGGCCGGCCCAAGCGCATCGTAGAAGCCGGCGATGAAGTCGGGGTCGCCGCCTCGTGTGTCCAGCGCGCTCAACGCCTCCCGCAGGCTGGCTGCGGGTGCGTCGCCACCCGGCGGATGGCCGCCCGGTGATCCCAGCCGCCGGCCGGCGCCGGCGCCGGCGCCGTTGAGCGGACTGCGGGTGCTCGACCTGTCGTGGGTCGTCGCCGGGCCGGTGGTCGGACGGGCTCTGGCCGACTTCGGCGCCACGGTGGTCCGGGTGGAGTCGTCGACCAGGCCCGAGACCGCCCGCCACATGCCGCCGTTCTAGCGGGGTAGGCCCGGCGTCGAGAACAGCGCGCTCTACCAGACGACGAACGCCGGCAAACTCGGCGTCAGTCTCGACCTCGCCGGCGCCGACGGCCAGCAGGTCGCCCGTGACCTCGCCGGCTGGAGCGACGTCGTCATCGAGGCGTTCTCGCCCGGCCAGATGGGGCGGTGGGGCCTGGACCACGCGACGCTCTGCGCGCATCGCGACGACCTGGTCATGCTCAGCACCTCCATCAACGGCCAGACCGGACCGCTGAGCCGGTTGGCCGGTTTCGGGAACATCGGCGCGGCCCTGTCCGGTTTCCAGGACGTCGTGGGCTGGCCGGACCTGCCCCCGCTGGGCCCGTTCGGCCCCTACACCGACTATCTCGGTCCGAGGTTCGCCCTGGTCGCGCTGCTGGGCCGCCCTGGACCGCCGCCGCCGCACCGGTCGCGGCTGCTACCTCGACGTCGCGACAGGTCGAGGCGGGCGCCCGGTTCCTGTCGCCGGAACTGGCCCACTACGCCCTTGACGGTTCGGTGACCCGCCGTGTCGGCAACGCCGACCGCGCCTTCGCGCCGCACGGCGTCTACCCCAGCCTGGCGCGCCCGGTGGGACAGACGCCCGGCAAGGACCGGTTCGTCGCCGTCGCGGTCACCACCGACGCGCAGTGGGCGGCGCTGACAGCCGTGTTGGACCGACCGGACCTCGCCGCCGACCCGCTGTTCGTCGACGCGGCGGGGCGCCGGGCGCGGCGGGCCGACCTCGACGAGGCCGTGGCCGCCTGGACGAGGACCCGGTCGGCGGAACAGGCGGCCGAGGTGCTGGTGGCACGGGGCATACCGGCCCACGTGTGCGCCGACAGCCGGGACTTCGTCGCCGACCCGCAGCTGCGTCACCGTGGCCACCTGGTGACGCTCGCGCACCCGACGTTCGGCACCGCCGTCTTGGAGGGCCCGCGCTATCTGCTGTCCGAGACCCCGGGCCGCGTCGAGCGCCCCGCGCCGAGGTTCGGGCAGGACAACCGGCAGGTGCTCGTCGGCCTACTTGGCTACGACGAGAAGCGCTACAGCGACCTGGAGGAACGAGGAGTGCTCCGATGACGGCCGACGACTCGAGGCCCGCGGCCACGCAGGCGACCGACGACCCGAAGGTGGAGGTCCCGAAGGCGGACGATTCGAAGGCGGACGACTGGAAGGCAGACTGGCAGGACGTGGTCGACGCCGTAGGCCGTGACTTCGGCGACGGCAGGGTCTGGTACGGACCGGACGTGGTCGAACGCGGCGCTGTCCGCCGCTTCTGCGAACCGCTCGAGTTCGCTCCGCCCTGCACCACGATCCCGAGGTGGCCATGTGGGAACGAGCCGCCCGGGAGTGGAGCGGCGACGCCGTGACCATCAAGGCCGTCCGCGGATTCCGCATGCGATCGTTCAACTACGCCGGCGACATCACCACCGTCAGTGGCCACGTCGTCGCCATCGCCGAAGGTGACCCCGACACCGCTCAGCCGGTCATCACCCTTGTACTGCGCTGCGAGAACTCGACCGGAGTGACGGTCGGCCCTGGCCAGATGGATGTCACCCTGCCTCGCCGGCCGACCGCCGGCTAGCGCGCGTGTCGTGCGGAATGGGCCCGTCCAGTCGCAGGCGTCCACAGCTGGTCGGCCTGCCCCCGGGCACCGGCGGCCCTTGAGCTGCGCGGCCGTCCACGGGGTCAGCGGTTGTGCCAGTGGGGGGTGCGTTTGGCGGTGAAGGCGGTGAGGCCTTCGTGCATGTCCTCGCTGAGGAGGAGTTCGTCGAGGGCTGGGGAGTCGTGGGCGGCGGCGTCGTGGGGGTCGGGGATCCCGGCGGTCTCGTTCATGATCTGCAGGGAGATGCGGAC
>NZ_JAMQQF010000695.1 GCF_023716945.1 Frankia sp. AiPs1
ACGCCGGGCCGCCATCGGTAGTCGCCCGCGGGCCACCCCGGCGGCGGGGCCGATTGCCGCGGATAACCAGCCGTCGGCGTCTCCGGGCGGCTACCCCGCCGGATCGGGCACCTCCGCTGGTCGGCCGTCGCCGTCGGACGGGTCCCGGCGGGGGCGGATTCCCCTCGCGGGCCGCGTCCCGGCGTCGCCGCCGGCCGGCTGGGGTGAGCCTCGGGGCCAGTCCGGGCCGAGAGGCACTCGGGGTCAGTCTCCGCCGGGCGAGCCTCGGGGTCAGTCCGGGCCCGGGGAGACTCGGGGCCAGGTTCCGCCGGGCCAGAACTGGGACCAGTCCCCGCGGGGCGAAACTCGGGGCCAGTCTCCGCCGGGCGAG
Organism: Frankia sp. AiPs1; assembly: GCF_023716945.1. GTDB lineage: Bacteria > Actinomycetota > Actinomycetes > Frankiales > Frankiaceae > Frankia. Next base: position 371 of record NZ_JAMQQF010000695.1, read on the forward strand.
ACTTCGGCGGGCCGGGTTGCGGCGGGTCAGGCTCGTACCGGCTGGACGCCGCCGGAAGGCGGGCCGGCGGGCCAGGTCCCGGGAGGCCGGAACCCGACGTCGCCCGGCAGGACCGGATCAGCGCTGCCCGGCTGGACCGCATCGTCCCGGCCGGGCGTTGGGGCTTCGCCTGCGGGTCCGGTTCCCACACCGCCGTCGGGTCCGGGCGTGCCGTCGGGTCCGGACACTCAAGGTGGCTCGCGGCCCGCGCCGAGAGCACGGACGGCGGGGCAATCCGCCGGTCTGGGTTGGATCGCGGTCAGCACGGCGCCGCGGACGTCCAGCCGGTCCATCGAGGCCGGCGGTCCCGAGGTGGGCGGCAGCCTGCCCGGGTTCGGACCTGGCTATCCGGCCCCAGGTTCAGATCCGGCAACTTCATCCCCAGCTCCAACCCCGGTCCCAGCCCCAGCCCCAGTCCCAGCCCCAGTCCCAACCCCAGTCCCAGTGGCAGTCCCAGTCTCAAGTTCGGCCGCGGGCCCAGGGGCGAGACCGCAGCCGGGACAGGCAGATGCGGGGGGCGGTGCGGGTGCGGGGCCGCGCTCGCCGGAGACCTCGGCGCTGCCGGGGCTACGCCGGTTTCCGGGCGGTAGCCCGCTGCCGCACACGATCACTTCGACGATGGACCTCAGCGCCCTACAGCACCGGCTGCGGGCCGACAGGACCGAGGTCATCGCCCGGGTCGAGGATCCAGCACCCCGCTCGCACCGCCGCCGCCGGCGAGCCGGCCCGGCGGACGTGGAGTCCACCCAGGTGGTCTCCCGCGGGTTGGTGCCCGGGCGGCCGCATTCCGACACCCGGGCCGATCCGTCGCGCTCCGGTGTGGCCTACGCGGGCGTCCTCGATGCTGCGGACACCGGGCTCATCGATCGGCGTGGCGGGCTGGTGGGCGGCGCGGCGCGGCGCCGGGTCGACGCCGGCGGGGTGGTCGACGACCGTGGCCGCCGTGCCGGCCGGGCTCGCCGCGTCGACAGTGACGATCTTGATGAGGTCGACGATTCCGACCGGGGGCCCGGCTCCGGCGGGGGCGGCCCCAGCACCCGGTCGAAGGCGATCTGGACCCTCGCCGACCAGGCCATCTCCAGCGCGACGAACGCGGCGATCTCGTTCCTCATCGCCCGCCAGGTCAGCGATGTCGAGTATGGCGCCTTCGGGATCGCCTACACGCTGTTCGCCATTGTGATCGGGTTGTGCCGCGGTGCGACCTGCATGCCGCTGAGCATGCACTACTCGGGCGCGACGCCGTCGTCGTTCCGGTCGGCCGCCTCGGCCACGACCGGGTCGTCGTTCGTCTTCGGGATCGGGATCGGGGTCGGGTTCGTCGGCATCGGACTCGTTGTCGGCGGGCCGGTCGGGTCGGCCCTGACGGCAATGGGCTTCGTGCTGCCCGGCCTGCTCCTGCAGGACGCCTGGCGGTACGTCTTCTTCGCCATGGGACGGCCGTTCGGCGCGTTCCTCAACGACCTCGTGTGGGCCGTCGTCCAGGTGCTCGGGATCTGGCTGCTCGTCCACCGTGGAGTGACCGAGTCGTCCCCGCTGCTGCTGGCCTGGGGAGCTTCGGCCCTGGTCGCCGCCCTCATCGGCATCGCCCAGGCCGGCTTCTGGCCGTCGCCCGGGGCGACCAGGAGCTGGCTGGCGGCGAACAGGACGGACTCGACGTACCTGGCGGCGGAGTTCATCACGGTCCAGGGCGCCCTGCAGACGTCGATGCTGGCGATCGGGGCGGTCGGGTCGCTGTCGACGATCGGTGCCCTGCAGGGCGCGCGGACGCTGCTCGGTCCGACCACCGTGGTCGGGGTCGGGGTGGTCAGCTTTGCGCTACCCGAGTTCTCCAAGCGGACCTCGATGGACGTACACGCCCGTGAGCGGGCGGCGTACGCGCTGTCCGGGCTGGTCCTCGCGATCGGCGCGGCCTGGAGCCTGCTGTTCTACTTCCTGCCGGAGCGCTATGGCCACGCTCTGCTGGGCGACACCTGGGACGGGACGAAGGGCATCCTGGGCCTGTCGATCCTGCACTATCTCGCGGCGGCGGTCCCGGTGGGACCGGCCTGCATGGTCTACGCGCTCGGTAAGACCAAGATCACTTTTAGGTTGAACGCGGCCTTCGCCCCGATGCTGCTCGGATTCCCCATCCTCGGGGCGGTTCTCGGCGAGGCGCGCGGCGCGGTGATCGGATTCAACATTGCTTTCTGGGCTATTGCTCCGGTGTGGTTCGTTCTGCTGCGTCGGCTTGGGCGCGAACACGACGCCGAGCAGGCGGCGCTGCGCGCGGCGCAGGGCGACCCGTCAGCCGCCGTCGACCCGGCGCGTGCCCGCCTCGGGGTTGAATCCGGCGGTGGTGGTGGCGCCCGAGGGCACGGGTCGCGGC
>NZ_JAMQQF010000696.1 GCF_023716945.1 Frankia sp. AiPs1
GCCTTGGCGAGCTTGGCGGCCTCGGCGGGCTCGGCGGGCGTGCTCGGCGCCGCGAGCTCGGCGTCCGCCGCGGCGGACTTGCAGTTCGCCGACCCGTGCTTGCATGCCTTCCCCGCGTGCCCGCCGGCACCGTGCGCCGCGGGCTCGGCCGGCACCTTGTCGGCCAGCAGGACGGCGACCGGGACCGAGCCCTCCGCCGCGGCGGTCGCCGTGGCGGCGGACGCGACCACGGTCTCCGCCGCCGCGGACTCGGCCGCCGTGGCGTCCTCGGGGGCCTCGAGCTCGCGCTCCAGCGCGCCGACGATGCGGCCGTTTTCGAACGCGATCGCGTAGACGATGTGCTCCTGCAGGTACAGGCCGACGTTGATGACCTGACCGCGGGTGCCGGCCTCGACCAGGATCTCGCCGATGGAGATCGCCGGGTCCGGGTAGGTGCCGTCGTTGCGCAGCGCCTTGGCGGCCATGACAACGTCGCCGACGTCGTAGGTGTTGGTGGTCATCGGGCCTCCTCCGTCCGCTCGGACGTTTCCGACGGCTGGGTGGACCCCAACCGCTGCACGGTGATCTCGGACGCCGGCACGAACGCCGCCGCCTGCGGCGCGCGGTCCTTCAGCACCTTGAACAGGCGGTGATCCAGCGCGCCGGCGTTGGTGAACGCCTCGTAGGAGCGGACGAGAGCGTCGCGGTAGTCGCGCAGAAGATGGCGCGGGTTCTCCGCGTCAGCCCCGGCTTCGGGCAGCTTGGCCAGCTCGCCGGCGAAGTGCTTGAGGATGTGCAGCCGGTTGACGGCCACGACCCGCGGGTCGTAGTCGACCTCCAGCAGGGTGAAGTACTCCTCGGCGGTGGAGCAGCGGTGGAACGCGGCCAGTTGGCCGGCGTCGGTGGTCGCGCTCATCGCGACGTCTCCTTCTCGGCCAGGCCCTCCAACAGGGCGATCTCGGCGTAGGCGTCATAGGTTCGGCGGGCGACGTCGAGCAGGCCCTCCCAGCCGATCGGGAGGTCCTCGGCGAGGTCGTGAAGATCGAGCTTGAGCCGGGTGGCCTTGCTGTGGAGCTTGCGCAGCCGCTGCTGGGCGGCGGCGGCGTCCAGGCCCGCGGCGTCCAGGCTCGCGGTGTCGAGGCCCGCGGCGTTCGGGGCCGGCGACTCAGGAGTCATCGCGGGCGACCTCGCTCCAGCGCTCGATCAGCTTGCTCGCGCCGCCCACCAGAGCCTCGCCGCGGGCGGCGAGCTCCTCGAACGAGCTGAAGCCGAACCGCTGCACGTCGCGCAGCGCGTTGTCGAGCACGACGAGTCGGCCCGCACAAATGATCACCCGGCCGAAGCCCTCGCTGTTGAGGTCGAGGATCGTCGTGGTGAACGCGCCGGTCGCCTTCTCGATGGCGGCGGCGACCGCCTGGTAGAACGACCGCAGCCGAGCCCCGGTGGCGATATCGAGGTCGCAGTTGGTCGCGATCGTGCGCCGCTGCTCCTTGGTCAACACGAACGGGGCGAGCAACTGCTCGTCGGAGAAACGATCGAGCTGGCCGTAGGAGTCGCCGGCCCGGACCTGGTCGAGCAGGTCACGCAGGAAGTCCTTCGCCTCGCTCATGCCGGGTCTCCCTTCAGAACGGCGGCGACGTTGCGGGTCCAGCTCTGCCCGGCCGGCTGCGGCTCGCTGTGCTTGAGCACCTTGCGCAGCCAGGGCGGCGGAGTCCCGGCCAGCGTCGCGACGTAGCGGGTCAACAGGTCGGAGACGCTGGCGCCCTTGGCCACCTTCACCGGATGGATCTTGGCCTTGACGACCTTCGCCGCGGCGGTTCCACCGATGTCGGCGATGTTGAGGATCGCGCAGTCCGTGACCGCGGCCAGCCTGGATTCGATCTTGTCCTGCTCGTCGTCGGACGCCGCCTCCAGCAGGCGGGTCTCCAGCAGGTGTGACCCCTCGGGGCCGACCTCGTAGACGTCGAACCGTCGGCACCAACCGAAGTGCTGGTCCACAGCGGTGCCGTCGCTGGTCGCGAAGGCGATCTTCAACACGGGGACTCCTGGAACAGGTTGTCGAGTTCTTCGGGTTCGGCCGTGCCGCGCCCCTGCTGGGGGATCTCGGGGCCGGCCCGATGACCGCCCGCGGCAGATCCGTGCGAGGCGGGCAGCGGCGGCCGACCCGGCCGGGCATGCCCGTGCCCGTGGTCGAGGACGCGGTTCGCTGCGTCGATCAGTAGCCGCAGGCTGCCGACGTAGCCGGCGGTGCCGGCCAGCGCCGCCCCGAGCCGGTCGAAGATCGGAAAACCGATCGGCAGGAACGCGGCGCCGATCCGCTCCGCGATGCCCCGGGCGTGGCTGGAGCCGAGGACGAGCTCGGCGCCGGCGGCCTGCGCCCGTTCGGCGAACTCGGTCAGGTCGCCGATGACGACCTCGGCCCACGGCGCGTCGGCGAGGGCCGGCGCCGGGGTCGGCGACACCGCGGTCACGATCTCGGCGCCGACGTCGCGCAGCAGCGAGCCGGCCGCCAGCAGGGTTTCGGGCTCGCCGGCGATCGCGACCCGGACGCCGCCGAGGACGAAGTGCGCGTCGAGCAGGCCGTCGGCGAGGCGGGCCCGGTCCCGGCGGACCTGCTCGGGAGCGGTCCGGCCGGTGTGCGCCATCAGCTCCGTGACCAGGGCGTCGGTCTCGGTCAGGCCGGACAGGTGCCGGTGGCGCAGCAGCCGGGCGCCGGTGCGGGCGGCGAGTAGTTCGCCGGCGGGGGCGGCGGTGGCACCGGCGACGAGGACGGCGC
>NZ_JAMQQF010000697.1 GCF_023716945.1 Frankia sp. AiPs1
GGGAGCCAGTGGGGGTGCGGCCCGGCGGGGTTCGCGCGGTCCGCCACGGGGGGCCGCCCGCCCGCCACGCAGCACGATCATCCCACGCAGCACCTCGTCGACGAGGACGTCGGCGTCGGCCGACCCGGCGGCCGGCGCCGTGACCACGGCCCGTAGCAGCCAGCGCGGTCCGTCGAAGCCGAGCACACGCACCAGCCAGGCCTCCCCACCAGGCGCCGCCCCCGCACCGGCGGGCATCTCGGCCGTGAGCCGAAGCTCCGCCCCGCAGTCGCCGATGGTTTCCACGACCGACCCACGCGCACCCGGCCCACACGCACCCGGCTCACAGGCACCCGGCTCGCTCCAGCGGGCGAGGGCCGCGAGCCGCTCGACGGGCGACGCGCGCAGCTCGGCGCGGGCTTCCTCCCACAGACCCTGGCTCTTCGGCGCGGCATACGCGGTGAGCGTCATCGCCGCCCGACCGGCGCTCACCTCGACGGTGACGACGCGGCCGGAGGCCGGATCCGCTCGCAGGTCGACGGCGACGCCGGCCGGCACGGGGACGACGAGCGAGCCCAGATCGAGCCGGCGAACCCGGTCGTTCGGCGCGTCGGCGAGGTCGTAGGGACCCCGGGACGGCCCATGGCGGCCGGCGGGGACGCCCGCGGGATAGTCCGATCGGTCATCGGCGGCGGCGCCGAGACGGTTGCGGCCGAACCTTCCGAACATCCCGACCGCCCTCTCCACCTGGCAACCCGTCCAGGATCGCCGATCTCCCGGCCGGTGTCGACGCGGACCGGCAGACGGGGACGCTCAGGGTGACCTCCAACCGGTGTGCACCCGTTGGGTGGACCGAGGGTAGGTTCGGGCGGGTGAGCGGAGTTCGACAGCCCCAGCCGGCGACGCACCCGGGCGGCCCCCGCCCGCCTCATCGAGCCGCATGATCGGCGCCGCGGGCGCGTCCACGACCGTGATCACGGCGTCCGCTCCGCTGAGCGACATCGGTCACTGGGCTCGCGGCAGCGGGCTGGAGGTCGTGCTGCTGGTGACGGGGGCGGCGCTGCTCACCCGGCTGGCGACCTGGCTCGGCGACCGCGTCACCAGTCGGATCGACATACCCGCCACCGGTACCGACCGGGTGGTACGCACGGAGGCGGCCAAGCACCGGCACGCCGTCGCCCAGGTCGTCACCTGGACCGTGCTGGTCATCGTCTACTGCCTGACGGCGGTGCTGGTGCTGCAGCGCTTCGGCGTGCCCCTGACGGGTTTCGTCGCGCCGGCGACGATCGTCGGTGTCGCCCTCGGCTTCGGCGCGCAGCGGGTCGTGCAGGACATCCTCGCCGGGTTCTTCATCATCGCCGAGCGCCAGTACGGGTTCGGTGACCTGATCCGCCTGCTCGTCGCCGGCGGGCCGGCGGCCGGGTCGACCGGCACGGTCGAGGAGGTGACGCTGCGCATCACCCGGATCCGGACGTCCAGTGGTGAGGTCGTCACCACGTCCAACGGACAGATCGTCCAGGTGATCAACCTGTCCCGGGACTGGGCCCGCGCGATCGTCGACGTGCCCATCCCGGCGACCGCGGACCTCACCACCGTCAGCGACCTGCTCAACCGGGTCGGCGCCGAGGCGTACACGGACGAGACCCTGCACACCCTGCTCCTCGACGCCCCGACCGTGATGGGAGTGGAGAGCATGGACCTCGACGAGTTCAAGATCAGAGTCGTGGCCCGCACCCAGCCGGGCCGGCAGTTCGAGGTGGGCCGGACGCTGCGGGCTCGCATCGGCACCGCCCTGCTGCGGGAGGGCATCATCGTGCCCACCGATCTCGACACCGCCGCCCCCACCTCGTCGTGACCCGCCCCGACCTGGTGACCCGCCCCGACCTCAGGACCCGCCCCGGTCTGGTGACCCGCCCCGACCTCAGTACCCGCCCCGACCCGATTAGGCGGTGCCGGGTATGACCTCGCTGTCCTCGCTGCGCCCGGTCCAGTTCCTGCACTCGATCCACATGCGCCGCTCCACCATCGCGCTGGTGGTGTTCTTCCTGCTGACCGTGGCGCTGTACCTGCTGGTCCGCCCGACGCCCGAGCACATCGTCCAGGACCGCCGCTCGGCGCAGACCACGCAGTCGACCAGGACCGACGGGTCGGACGACAGTGCCGTGGTGAGCCCAGCCAGGCCGAGGCACGCCACCCCGCGGCCGACCGACCCCGTGACGCCCACGTCGACTCCGACGTCGACCGCCACCGGAGATCCGGCGGCCACGGCGACCCCCACCACGCCGTCGACCCTGCTCTCCCCGACCGCGACCGCCGACACCGGCTCGGGCCTGCGACCGGACGGCTCCGCGGCGACGCCGGGTGTGACCGTGCCGGCCCCCGCCGCCACGCCCGGCCCCGGCTCGTCGGGGACCACCCCCCAGCCGTAATCCGCCCGCCCGAAGCCGCCCCCATACCGCCCCCCACCGCTAGCCACCAAGCCATCAAACCGCCCGACCTCAGACCACAGAAGGACCACGCATGGCCGCCCGAAAGTGGGGATATGGACCAGTCGGTTGGGTAGAGACCGGCCATGACCACGCCGCCCACCCCCGCATCGCCCGAGGGCGGTGCCCCGCGAGCCGGGGCCGGTCCTACCGGATCACCGGTGTCGACGACCGAGCCGATTCCCGCCGCCCAGATGCCGACCGGTGCACCGCCGCCGGCCGCCGCGTTCCCGGCGCCGTCCGCGCCCGCCGACGCCCCGTACGGCCAGGCACCCCAGCCC
>NZ_JAMQQF010000698.1 GCF_023716945.1 Frankia sp. AiPs1
GTGTCCCGCCGAGCCGGGCACCGCGCTCGGCGAGCCGGACCCGGTGCCCGCGGGTGGCCAACACGCGCGCGGCCTCCAGCCCGGCTGGGCCGCCGCCGACGACGAGGACGTCCACCGGTGCCACGCTGCGCCCGGAAGGTAGGGGTTCGACGGTCTCGTGGCCGCTGGCGGGCTCGCCGATGCAGCTCACCACCGGGTTGCGGACATCCCGGACCTGACAGGCCTGGTTACACAGCACGCAGGGACGCCCGCGGTGGCCCTGGCCCGCGCGGACCAGTGCCACCAGACCCGGCTCCGCGATGAGGGCGCGCGTCATCTCCACGACGTCGGCGGCCGCGGTGTCGAGGGCCTGCTGGGCGTCGGCGACAGCCACCACGCTGCCCTGCAGGACTATGGGCACCCGGCCGGCGGCGGCGCGACGCATCCGGCGGGCGAGATCGGTGTTGAAGGCGGGTGGGGTGGCCGCGTCGGGCCGGTACGCGCCCGTCGCGAACGGGCCGCCACGGACGACGACGAGCAGGTCGACGAGGCCGGCGAGCGCGTCGACGTGGCCGGCGGCCAGGTCCGGGGTGATGCCCGCCCAGGGCGCCAGCTCGTCGCAGCACAGCCGGAGGCCGAGGATCCGCGCGTCGCCGATGGCCGCGCGAACCGCCGTGAGGACCTCCCGGGTCAGGCGGAGTCGGTCCCGCCCGTAGTCGTCGGGCCGCCGGTTCGTCAACCCCGAGTGGAACTGCCGCAGCAGGGAGAACACTCCGGCGTCGATCTCCACACCGTCGAGCCCGGCCGCCACCGCCCGGTCGGCCCCCGCGGCGAAGCCCGCGACGATGCCCGCGATCGCGCCCCGGTCCAGTTCGGCGGGTACCTCTCTGCTCACCACATCGGCCACCGGCGAGGGGGCCCACATTGGCTGCTGCGACCATGCGCTCGACCCCTGCCCACCAGCATGACCCAGGCCGGCCAGCAGCACGGTTCCGTGCGGGCGGACCGCCTGGGCCACCGCCGCCCAGCCGGGCCCGCAGTCGGCGGCAAGCGGGGCCCGTTCGTAGGGCCAGTCGTCGGAGCTGACCGAGGCGGTCTCGGTCACGATCACGCCGGCGCCGCCCGCCGCCCGCCGCCCGTAGTAGGCGACATGGCGTTCGGACAGCGCCCGACCCCGGCCCAGGTTGGTCTCGTGCGGTCCGAACAGGACCCGGGAGGGCGCCCGCCGCCCGCCGCGCAGCACGATCGGCCGACTCAGCAGGGTGGGTGGGACCACCGCGCGGACGGGCGGCGCGCCCGCCGGTTCCCCGGGCCGCATCCTTCTCCTCTACGGTGATGGTGGGTAGCAGGTGGGGTGCGGATCGGGGTCAGCAGGTCCGGTGTGCCGGCGCCGACGGCCGACCGCCCGTCGCCCGTCGTCCGTCGTCCGTCGTCCCGGACATTAATGGCACTCGGTGCCGCAAGTGAAGTGAAGGGGGTGAGGAACAAGTGATGCCCCCCGTTGTGACCATGGGCGCGGACGGCCGACGCGCCGGCCGCCGCCCCGCCACCAGCGCGGCGGAGCTCGAACACCTCGCGCTGCAGATCTTCGCCGAGCGTGGTTTCGAGGAGACCACCGTCGACGACATCGCCCGCGCGGCCGGGATCGGGCGGCGCACCTTCTTCCGCTATTTCGCCTCCAAGAACGACGTCCCCTGGGGCGACTTCGACGGCCAGCTCGAGGTCATGCGCGCGTCGCTGGCATCCGCCGCGGCGGGCGAACCGACGGTTGCCGTGCTGCGCCGGGCGATTCTCGACTTCAACACCTATCCGCCCGCCGAGGGCGCCTGGCTGCGCCGCCGGATGACGCTCATCCTGCGCACGCCCGCTCTGCAGGCCCACTCGACGTTGCGCTACGCGAGCTGGCGCGAAGTCATCGCCGAGTTCGTCGGCCGCCGGGTCGGCCAATCGGCGGACGCCCTGACGCCGCAGGCGGTCGCGGCCGCGCACCTCGGGGTCGCGGTCACCGCGTACGAGCAGTGGCTGCTGGCTGAGGGCACGGACCTGGTCGCGATCCTCGACGAGGCGCTCGGGCTGCTTGCGACCGGTTTCGCGGCCTTCTGAAGGCCGCGTGGCCATACCGCCGGGCGGTGATCCGCCCGCGCGCGTCGCGACGAAAAGTAGTCACAGTGTTGCGATGAGCGCTAGCGCTTTGGCGTCGTAGCTGCGAGGCTGTGCACCCATCGACGCAGTCCGATGACTCCTCGGAGTCAAAGGCCGGCTGGTTGGCGGGGAGGAAGCGCTCCATGGCAAGCACGAGCTCCAGGAACGGCGCCGGACCGAGCAGTGCTGGTACCAGCGAGAGCACCATTGCCGGGACCTCGGTCAACCCGACCTCCCAGTCTCCCTCGGGCTCAGCTGCCGGCGATGCCTCCTCGTCGGGCAACGGCGGCTCGCGGCCGGCCCCGACGTCCGCGGGGGCGTCGGCATCGCAGGCCGGTTCGGCCGGCACCTCCCCCGGCGCGACTTCCCTCGGCACGACCGGCGCAGGCACGACCGGCGCAGGCACGACCGGCGCAGGCTCGGCCACGTCCGGCTCTGCCACCTCCGGCGCCTCTACGCCCGGCTCTGGCGAGCCGAGGACGTCCACTGCAAAGACCGGCACCGGCAGGACCGCCACCGAAGGATCTACCGCGGCCAAGGCCGGCACAGCCAAGGCCGGCACAGCCAAGGCCGGCACAGCCAAGGCCGGCACAGCCAAGGCCGGCACAGC
>NZ_JAMQQF010000699.1 GCF_023716945.1 Frankia sp. AiPs1
CCCCCCCCCCCCCCCCCCCCCCCCCCCCCCCCCCCCCCCCCCCCCCCCCCCCCCCCCCCCCCCCCCCCCCCCCCGCGTCTGCGCCCACCCCGGCGACGCCCCTGGCACCATCCCCGGCGGACCGATCTCGCCGCGGGCCTTGCCTTCCGGCCTCCACCTGCTAACGTAATTCATCACATGCTAAAGTTTCTTTGCACGTGCCAGATGTACGCGTGTGGCAGTGGTAGTGATCTGTAGTCGCAGAGATCCGTGGTCACAGAGATCCGTGGTCACAGAGATCCGTGGTCACAGAGATCTGCACGTGGCAGAGATCTGCACGTGACAGAAGTCTTCAGGTGACGGAGATGGGCCCGCACGTGACGAGATCCGATCCATCCGGGGACGAGCTGGTGCAGATCATGGCCACGCTCGCCAACCCGCACCGGCTGCGGGTCCTCGCGGCGCTGGCCGGCGAGCGCAACTACGTGAGCCGGCTGGCCCGGGACCTGGACATCAGCCGGGCCCTGCTGCAGGTCCATCTGCGCAAGCTCGAGGCCGCCGGCCTCGTGACCGCCCGGCTGGAACTCTCGGAGGACGGCAAGGCGATGAAGTTCTACGAGATCACGGCCTTCGTGATCCAGTTGACCCCGCGGACCATCGCGCAGGCGGCCCGCACCCTCAGCCCGCAGGAGAAGGGAGCAACGGCATGAGTCCGTACGACTGGCAGGAGATCATCGGCGTCATCGGGGTCTTCACCCTGGTCACGTCCGTGGTCATCGTGTCGATCTGGCAGGTCGCCGCGACCTGGCGGGCGAAGGCGTCCCTCGCCCGGGAGAAGGAGTACCGGACGATCGCGGACCGAGCCGTCCTGTTCCAGGAGGGCACCGAACGCCAGCTCGCCGAGCTGGGAGGTCGCCTCGCGGAGATGCAGACCCGGCTGCGGTCCGTCGAGGGCATCCTCAAGGAGGTCGAGTAGGGCGGTCAGCGGCCGCCGAAATCCGCCCGGACGGCAGTGGTGATCTCGGCGTAGCGGCCCAGGCTCACCGCGTCGGCGCCGCCGTCGACCGGCAGGATCACCCCGTTGACGAACCGGGACAGGTCGCTGGCCAGGAAGACCACGGCCGCGGCGATGTCCTCGGGCTGCCCGACCCGGCCGGCCGGCTGCTCGTCGCGCAACGCCTCGGCAAGGTGTTCCATGAAGGCCGGCCGGCGGTCCCGCGCGATGCCCATGCCCATCACTGGCGTCATGGTGATGCCGGGGCAGATCGCGTTGGAGCGGATGCCGTGCCGGCCGAGCTCGGCCGCGGCATGGCGTACCACGCCGATGACGGCGTGCTTGCCGATCGTGTAGCTCGGCTGGCCCAGGCCGCCGCGCAGCCCCGAACCGCTGCTGGTGGTGATGATCGATCCGCCGCGGCCCTGCTCGATGAAGACGCGGGCGGCGTGGCGGTGCCCGGAGACGGCCGAGCCGACGATGAGGCGCAGCGACCGGTCGAGCCCGTCCGGCCCGAGATCGACGAACCCGGCCGGGTCGCCGGCGCCGCTGGCGTTGTTGAACATGATGTCCAGGCCGCCGAAGTGGCGCACCGCGGTGTCGACCAGGTTCGCGACCTGGTCGTCGTCGGAGACGTCCGCGTGGACGTAGACCGCGGCGTCGCCGAGCCGCTCGGCGGCGGCCCGGCCGCGCTCGTCCTGGATGTCACCGATGACCACGTGCGCGCCCTCGGCGACGAACGCCTCGACGCTGGCCAGGCCGATGCCACTGCTGCCGCCCGTGACAATCGCCGTCTTGCCTACCAGGTTGTCCGGCATCGCCGTCTCCTTCCGATCCGTGCTGACGCCAGCAGCAGTCCGAACCCGGGCGAGGGCCGGTTGCGGTGCGTTGTGCACGGTTTTTGCCGCCGGACCGTACGCACCGCACCGCAGCCCCTCCCGCGCCGGGCGAACCGGCCGTTGGCACGCGATGTTCCTGGTCGATGTCCGTGTCGTCGATGCCCGTGTGATCGGTGTTCGTGTGGTCGATGTCCGTGTGGTCGATGTCCGTGTGGTCGATGTTCGTGGTCGGCTCAGCGCAGCAGGACCTGGCCGCCGTCGAGCATGAGCGTCGCCCCGGTCAGGTACTGCATGTCGTCGCTGACCAGGCCGACGATCGCCCGGCCGATGTCGGCATAGGGGTCGCCGAGCCGGCGCAGCGGGGTCTGGCGGCGCTGCAGCTCCCAGCGCTCGGGGCTCTGCTTCATGTACTCCTCGGCCGCCGGCGACCAGGCGGCCGGGCAGACCTGGTTCACCCGGATCCCGTAACGGCCCCACTCGATGGCGGTGACCTTCGTCAGGCCGCCGATGGCCTCCTTCGCCATCGCGTACCCGAGCAGGCCGGGGGCGCCGCGCACCCCGATCCCCGATCCGAAGTTGACGACCGCGCCGCGGCCGGAGTCCCGCAACGCCTCGAAGCAGGCCTGCATCATGTGGACGCTGCCCAGCGGGCCGGTCTCGAAGGATTCGAGGAGCTCGGCGTCGGTGGCGTCGACCGTGGGGATGCGGACGGTGTTGTTCCCGCCCTGGGCGTTGTTGACGAGGATGTCGATCCGGCCAAAGGCGGCCAGCGTCGCCGCGACCGCGGCCTGCGCGTCGGCCCGCTCGGCCACGTCGCAGCGCAGCGCCAGCACCCGGGCGCCCTTGCCCGCCAGCTCCTCGGCGGCGGCGACCACTTTCGACTCGGTGCGGCCGAGCAGGGCCACCGCTGCGCCC
>NZ_JAMQQF010000069.1 GCF_023716945.1 Frankia sp. AiPs1
GGCCCCGCCCGCCTCGACGCCGACCAGGCCGATCACCGCGGTCCTCGGCAGCAGGCGGACGCCGGGCAGGGCCGCCGTGCGCCGGCGCAGTTCGCGTTCGAGCAGCGGCCGGCTCGCGAGCACCGAGGTCAACCCGGTGGAGACCGGACCGACGCGGCGCCCCTGCAGGTACCAGCGCCCGCCGACCAGCGCCTCGCTCGTCGGCGCCCCGGCGGCGACGAGCTGCGCTACCAGGCCGGGATGCAGATCCTCGAGGATCTCGCGGCCGCGGTCCATCAACGCGTGCAGATGCCCGGCCTGCGGCACGCCGCGGCGGACGCCGAGGCCGGTGCCCTCCCCGTCGACGGAGCCGGGCAGGTCGTCGCGGTCGAGGACGCTGACCCGGCCGAAGGTCTCGCTCAGGACCCGCGCCGCGAGCAGGCCGGCGACCCCGGCCCCGAGGACGACGGCATGCCCGGAGCGGGGGATCGACGCCGATCGGTCAGAGGTCAGCGGGTCGGAGGTGAGCGAGTCAGAGGTCAAGGGTCAGCCGCTCCGATCGCGCCCGCGAGACGCAGATCATCATCGTGGTGCCGGCGGCCTGTTCCGCCGGCGACAGCACCGAGTCCCGGTGGTCGACCTCCCCGTCGAGCACGGTCGTCTCGCAGCTCGCGCAGGTGCCCTCGCGGCACGAGGAGGGGACGTCGAGCCCGGCACGATCGAGTGCGTCGAGCACCGACTGGTCGGCCCGCACCCGCACCAGCCGCCCGGAGCCGGCCAGCAGCACGTCGAAGGGCCGCTGGTCGGCTTCGTCCGCGCCGTCCGTCGGACGGGCGCGAAACCGCTCGACGTGCAGGCTGCCGACGCCGCGGGCGGCGAACGCCCGCTCGGTGGCCGCCAGCAGCGGCTCCGGCCCGCAGCAGTACAGCCGCGAGTCGGCGGCGAGCTCGGCGACGACGTCGTCGACGGGCAGCAGGCCGTTGGTGTCCTCGGGTAGTACGTGCACCCGGTCGGGGTGGCGGGCGAGTTCGGGCAGGAATGCCATCCGCCGCCGGGCCCGACCGCCGTAGTACAGCCGCCAGTCGGCGCCGCGGCGCTCCAGCTCTGCCAGCATCGGCAGCAGGGGCGTGATGCCGATGCCGCCGGCGACCAACCGATAGGACCCGCCGGCCACCAGCGGGAAATTGTTTCGCGGCGCGCCTACTTCGATTTCCGTGCCGGTCACGACCTGTTCATGAAAGTAACGCGATCCACCCCTACTTTTCTCCTCCAGGAGCACCGCGATTCGCCATGACCGGGTATCGGACGGATCACCGCACAACGAGTACTGGCGGATCTCCCCACCCGGTACCCGAATATCCACGTGGGCGCCCGGAGCCCAGGTGTCGAGAGCCTCTCCTTGCGGGTCCACCAGCACGACGACCAGCACGTTCTCCGCTGCCAGAGTCGCCTCGTCCACCCGCAGGACCGTCCAGCGAGATACCGAACTCACCGGCAAACCGTCTCATGCCAGGCATCGGGCGAACGGCGATCAATACAACGGCAATCACCCCATCGAAAACGTCGATGGCCGACGACCGAACACACCGGGCGCGGCAACAATGACCCCGCACGAGTGACCCCGCACGAGTGACGCCACACAACGAGTGACCCCGCACGAATGACCCCGCACGCAGCACATTCTTAACGGTGGGAGCAACCGTGAGCGAGACCATCGTGAGGCCCTCCGAAGCATCGAGCCCGCCGGATCCCGTGCTGCTGGCGGAACGCACCGCGCGGTTCGTCCGGGACGTCGTCGTCCCGATCGAGCGCGAGATCGTCGTCGACGGCCGCCGGATGGACGACGCGTTGCGCCTGGAGCTGGTCGCGGCCGCCAAGGACGCCGGGGTGTTCGGCCCGCTGTCGCCCGTCGAGTACGGCGGCTTCGGCCTGGACTTCCGCGGGCAGGCGCACGTGCTCATCGCGGCGGGCGCGAGCCTCATCGGGCCGCTGGCGCTGCACTGCTGGGCGCCGGACGACGGCAACATCCACCTGCTCGCCGACGCCACCACCCCGGCCCAGCGCGAGCGTTACCTGGCGCCGCTCGCCGCCGGCGAGGTGCGCTCGTCGATCGCGATGACCGAACCGGCGCCCGGCACCGGGTCCGATCCGAGCATGCTGCGCACGCTGGCCACCCGGGTGCCCGGCGGCTGGTCGATCACGGGCGCCAAGCACCTCATCACGGGCGCGGACGGCGCCGCGTTCACGATCTGCGTCGCGCGCACCGACGCCGGCCCCACGATGTTCCTCGTCGACGCGGCCAACCCGGGGATGCGGGTGGTGCGCCGGATGCCGACGCTGGACTTCACCAGCGCCCCCGGCGGCCACTGCGAGGTCACCTTCGACGACTGCCGCGTCGACGACGCCGCCGTGCTCGGCGAGGTGGGGCTGGGCCTGGAGTACGCCCAGGCCCGCCTCGCCCCGTCCCGGCTGACGTTCTGCATGAACTGGCTGGGGCTGGCGGTCCGCGCGCACGTGCTGGCCGCCGAGCACGTGCTGGGACGCCACTCCTTCGGCGCCCCGATCGCCGAGCACGGCATGGCCCAGGCCCTCGTCGCCGACAACGAGATCGACCTCGCCGCGGCCCGCGCGCTCGTCCACGCCACCGCCGCGACCCTGGACACCCAGGGGGCGACCAGCTCGGCGGCCCGCCACGACGCCGCCATCGCGAAGACCTTCGTGTCCGAGGCGGTGTGGCGGGTGCTGGACCGGGCCGTGCAGCTCTTCGGCGGCCTCGGCGTCTGCGAGGACCACCTCGTCGCCCGCTTCCTCGTCGAGGCGCGCGCCTTCCGCATCTACGAGGGTCCCTCCGAGGTGCTACGGGCCTCGGTGGCACGGCGGGTCTTCCGCCGCCTCGGCTAGCCCGGCCCCTGTCCCCCTCGCGGCCCAGATCCCCATCAGCGGTAGGAGACCCAGGTGACCAACCCGTCAGTTCTGAGCCCGGCAGCACCCGGCTTCGCGGTCTTCGCCCAGCCGGGCGCCGCCGTGGACTTCGAGCACATCCGGCGCATGGCCAACACGGTGGTGCCCTTCGGTGCCTTCGTCGGCGTCGAGGTCACCGAGGTTGACGCCGACCATGCGGTCGTGGAGATCCCCGACCGCCCCGAGCTGACCAACCAGTTCGGCACCGTGCACGCCGGCGCGCAGTTCCTCGCCGCGGACATCGCCGGGGCGTGCGCGTTCGTGGCGGCGACGGCGGCCCGGATCGCCGACGTGGAGTGGCTCGTCGTGCGCGACAGCTGGTCGTCGTTCCGCCGGCCGGCCCGGGGCCTGGTGCGCGCGGTGGGAACCGTCGACGAGCGGGCGGTGCGCCAGGTGCTCGCCGCCGGCCCCGGCGAGCGCGTCGATCTCGATGGCAAGGCGGTGCTGCACGACGCCGCCGGCGCCCTGGTCGCCACCTTCCGCTTCGCCTACGTCGCCGAGCTCGCCGCTTCGGCCACTCCGGCTGCTCCGGCTGTTCCGGCTGCTCCGGCCGCTCCGGCCGCTCCGGCCGCCCGGTGACCGGGTCGGCGCCGCCGCGGCGCTCGGAGTTCTCGACGCTGGAGGCGCTGCGAGTCGACAGCGTCGGGGGCGTGTCGTTCGTGCTGCGGGTGCTCCCCCAGGCTGACCCGGACGCGCCGGTCGTGCTGATCCTGCCCGCGATGGCGCTCAAGGCGAAGTTCTACCTGCCGATCGCCCGGGCGCTGCACGCGGCGGGGCTGTCGGTGGTGACGACGGACCTGCGCGCCCAGGGCGAGTCGACGCCCGGCCTGCACGACCAGCCGACCTTCGGCTACCGCGAGCTGATCGAGGTCGACCTGCCGCGGGTCCTCGCCGCCGTCGGGGCCCGGTTCCCCGGATCACGGCCGTACCTGTTCGGGCACAGCCTCGGCGGCCAGCTCGCCCTGCTGCACGCCGCCGCCGCGACGGCCGAGCGGCGCCCCGAGCCCGACGACGCCAGCCCTCTCGCCGACAGCCCGATCGCCGACAGCCCGATCGCCGGCGTGTGCGTCATCGGCACGGGGACCGTGTACTGGAAGGCGTTCGGCTTCCGGCGCTGGGTGGAGGCGCTGTACTCGATCCAGACAATCGGCCTGGTCGCGCGGGTGCGCGGATACTGGCCGGGCGGCATGCTCATCGGCGGCGCCATGCCCGGCCGGGTGATGACGGACTGGGCGCGGCACTCCCGCACCAGCCGCTACCGGCCGCACGGGACGACCCGCGACTACGACCGGCTGCTTGCCGAACTCGACCTGCCGGTGCTGGCCATCTCCCTCGACGACGACCGGCTGGGACCGAAGTCGAACGTCGACTTCCTCTGCCGCCGGATGCCCCGGGCCCGCCTCGACCGGTGGCACATCACCGCCGCCGCCGGCGTCACGCACCGCGACCACTTCGCCTGGACGAAGGACGCCGCCGTCATCGGCCCGGCGGTCGCGGCCTGGATCCGCGACCGCCGCCGGCCCGAGTAGCCGGGCCGAGTAGCCGGATTCCTCTCGTGCGATTGGAACCTCCAATCGGGGGCGGTCACCGACATATTCGTCGCGATCTGTTCACCAATGATTCACCGAGACCTGCTGAACTGCACCTGCCCGTCGACACGGAATTAATCGACACGTACACGGACCGGGTGCCGGGAATTCATCGGCCAGGGGACAGCCGGATTCGGGGGAACCAGTGAGCCGCATTACCGTCGAAAACGTCACGCGCCGCTATGGTGACGTGCGGGCGGTCGACGGGGTAGGCCTCGACGTCGCCCACGGCGACTTCCTGGTCCTGCTCGGCCCCAGCGGCTGCGGGAAGTCGACGCTGCTGCGGATGATCGCAGGTCTGATTCCCCCCAGCGAGGGTCGGGTACTCGTGGACGGGAACGACGTCACCGAGACCCCGGCCCGCGACCGCGACCTCGCGATGGTGTTCCAGAGCTACGCGCTATACCCGCACCTGACCGTGGAACGCAACATCGGCTTCCCGCTGCGCGCTCGCAAGACACGCAAGGCCGACATCCGCCGACGGGTCACCGAGGTCGCCGACATCCTCGACCTCGGCGCGCTGCTCAGCCGCCGGCCGCGGGAGCTCTCCGGCGGCCAGCGCCAGCGGGTGGCGCTCGGCCGCGCCCTGGTCCGCGACCCCGGCGCCTTCCTGATGGACGAGCCGCTGTCGAACCTGGACGCCCAGTTGCGCACCGCGACCCGCACGGAGATCACCGAGCTGCACCGCCGGCTCGGGCGGACGTTCGTCTACGTCACCCACGACCAGGTCGAGGCGATGACGATGGCGACGTCGGTCGCCGTGCTCAACCGCGGCCGCCTGGAGCAGATCGGGACGCCGACCGAGGTGTACGACACGCCGGCGTCGGCGTTCGTCGCAGGGTTCATGGGCTCACCGCCGATGAACCTGCTCGATGCCGAGATCGTCACCCGCGACGGCCGGCTGCACGCGGTCGCCGCCGGCGTGGACGCCCCCCTGGGCCTCGGCCATCTCGGTAAGCCGGGCGAGCCGGGCGAGCAGGCACAGCGGCCCGCCATCCTCGGCGTCCGCCCGGAGCATCTGAGCCTGCGCCCGGTCGCGGACGGCGACCCCGCGCCCGAGGCCGGCGGCAGCGGCGGCGGGGCGACGCTGCACGGCCTCGTGCGGACCGTCGAGAACCTCGGCAGCGAGGAGATCGCCCACTGCCGCGTCGGCTCGGCCGAGGTCGCCGTGCGGGCCCGTCGACCGGCCGGCTTCACCGTCGGCGAGTCCGTCGTCCTCACCGTCCGCCCCGAGCACACCCATCTGTTCGACCGAGAGTCGGGACGCCGGCTCGTCTGGCAGCCGGACCGGGATGCCTCGGTCCCGGCCGCCCGCGTCCCCGTCGCCACCTGACGTTACCCGGACGACACCCGGCGCCACCGGCGCCCACCACAGCTCACCCGCTCGCACTGTCACCTCGCCGAGGAGCAGCACGTGAAAAGACCGTTCGCCCGGAGATCATTCTCCCTGGTGGCCCTGTCGGCTGCCACCGCACTGTCCGTCCTGGCCGCCTGCGGCTCGCCCGGCGGGGGCAGCGACCAAGCCACACCGAAAGCCGCCGCCAAGATCCCGGAGCTGGGCGCGGACCAGAAGGTCTCCATCGTCTTCGAGAGCTACAACTTCGGGCAGGCCGGTGCCTGGACGGACACCTTCAACGAGCTGATCGGCAAGTTCGAGAAGGCGCACCCGAACATCCACGTCACCGCGCAGAAGCCGCAGGGTTCCAGCCCGAACCCGGCCACCGACACGGTGTCGAGCCTGCAGAGCCAGATCGCCGCCGGCTCGCCGCCGGACGTCGTCCAGCTCGGCTTCAGCGACCTCGACTTCGCCATCCACTCGCTGAAGGTCAAGTCGCTGGACGACCTGCTCGGCAAGGACGCCGTCCAGGCGAACTTCGACGGCGCCAAGTTCCCCTACGCCAAGACGGCGCGGACCCTCGGCGACTGGGACGGCAAGACCTACGGCGTGCCGTTCGTCTTCTCCACCCCGGTGCTGTACTACAACGCCTCCATCTTCCAGCAGGCCGGGCTCGACCCGGCGAAGCCGCCCACGACGTGGGACGAGGCTCGCGCGGACGCCAAGGCGATCGTCGACAAGACCGACCACGACGGTGTGTACCTCGACTGCCTCACGAAGATCGCCAAGGACTGGTGCTTCCAGAGCCTGGTGCGTTCCAACGGCGGACGGGTGATCTCCGAGAACCGCACCAGCCTGACCTACGCGCAGCCCCCCGCCGTCGAAGCGGTCCAGATGGCCCAGGGCCTGGTCAAGGACGGCCTGACCCCCGTGCTGGGCCAGAAGGAGGCCTACACGAGCTTCGCCGCCGGCAACGTCGGCATGATCCTGGAGACCAGCTCCATCCAGGGCACGTTCGTGAAGGGCGCGAAGGGCAAGTGGGACCTGCGGGCCGCGGAGATGCCGACCTTTGGCTCGAAGCCGACCGTCCCGACGAACTCCGGCGCGTCGCTGTTCGTGCTCTCCAACGACGCGGCCAAGCAGCGTGCCGGCTGGGAGCTGATCAAGTTCCTGACCAGCGAGGACGCCTACAAGACGATCTCCACCAAGATCGGCTACCTGCCGTTGCGGACCGGCCTCGTCGATGACCCGGCCGGACTCGCCGACTGGGCCAAGGCCAACCCGCTGATCAAGCCGAACATCGCTCAGCTCGACCGGATGGAGCCGTGGATCTCGATTCCCGGCGTCAACTACATCCAGGTCCGCGACGGGATGATGGACGCCGTCGAGAAGATCGTGTACCAGGGCGCGGACGCGCAGTCGACCCTGACCGCCGCCCAGAAGCAGGGCACGGCCCTGCTACCGAAGGCGTAGTCCGATGACCACGACCGGACCGGCCGAGCTGACCCTGATCCAGGTGAGCGACACCCACCTGCTGCCAGCCGGCGAGCTGATGCACGGCCGCGTGGACACCTTCGCCCTGCTGGAGACGGTCGCCGCGACGGTGGCGTCCTCGACCGGTCCGGTCGCTGGGATCCTGCTCACCGGCGACCTCGCCGACGACGGCTCGCCCGCCTCCTACCGGCGGCTGCGCCAGATCATCGACCCGCTGGCGGCCACGTTCGACGCGCCCGTCGTCTACGCGATGGGCAACCACGACGAGCGACTGGCGTTCCGCGCCGAGCTGCTGGGCGGCGCTGCCGGCGCACCGGCCGACCATCCCTGCGACAGCGTCCACCTGGTGGACGGCCTGCGCCTGGTCGCCCTCGACTCCACCACGCCGGGCCGCCACGACGGCTGGCTCACCGACGCCCAGCTCGCCTGGCTGGCCGACGTGCTGGCCACCCCGGCGCCGCGGGGCACCCTGCTGATCGTGCACCACCCGCCGCTGCCGTCGCCGGTGCCGACCGTGCACCTGCTGCGGCTCGCCGCCGCCGAGCGGCTCGCCGACGTCGTCGCCGGCACCGACGTGCGCATGATCCTCAGCGGGCACGCCCATCACGCCGGCGCCGGCGCGCTCGCCGGCATCCCCGTGTGGATCAGCCCCGCGCTCGCCTACGACGCCGACCCGTTGCCGCCCGACGGCCGGCTGCGTGGGCTGCTCGGCGGCGGCTTCAGCCGGATCGACCTGATCGACGGCCAGTTCGTCGCCACCGCGATCCCGCTGTCTCCCACCGGCCTGGTCTACAACAACGACCGGGCCGAGCAGGTGGAGTTCATCCGCAGCCTCACCCCGCAGACCACCCCGGGATGAGCGGAATGTTCGTCGAAGTCGCTCCCCCCACGCTGCCGGCGTCTAACGTGGCGCCCGCAGCGGCCGGGGGCCGGGGGCGGACCGCCCGGCGGGTGGCCCGCCGCCTCGGCCGCGGCGTCGTCCCCTACCTGTACCTCATCCCGGCGCTGGGCATGCTCATCGTCTGGACCTACCGCCCCCTGGTGGAGACGGCGAACTACTCGTTCTACTCGTGGAACCTGTCGCCGACCCAGCCCGCGACCCCGGTCGGCTGGCACAACTACCACCGGCTGTTCACCCTGCCCGAGCTGGGTGGGTCGGTCTGGCGAACGCTTCTGATGATCCTCGGTCTGCTGCCGTTCACGATCGTCATCCCGGTCGTGGTGGGGCTGCTCTCCCGCGAGGTTCGAGGCCGGGCGCGCAGCATCTACCAGGCGCTGATCTTCCTGCCCTTCCTGGTCGCGCCGGTGGCGAGCGCCGCGGTCTGGCAGTGGCTGCTCAGCCCCCGATCCGGGGCGGTGAACCGGGCGACGGGCTCGTCGGTGAACTGGTTCCACGAACGATGGCCCGCCCTGATCGCCATCACCGGCATCACCGGCTGGCACGTCCTCGGGTTCGCCGTGGTCGTGGTCGCCGCCGGGCTGGCCTCGATCAACGGTGACTACGCGGAGGCCGCCTCCGTCGACGGGGCATCGCGCTGGCAGATAACCCGCTGGCTGACGCTGCCGCTGCTGTCGCCGACGCTGGTGTTCCTGGTGTTGTCCACGGCGCTGCTCTTCGCGCCGCAGTGGACGTTCCCACTGATCGACACGCTCACCCAGGGCGGTCCGGTCAACGCCACCACCAACGTCTACTACCTGCTCTGGGAGTACGGCATCCAGAGCTTCGACGCCGGCCTCGCCTCCGCGGCCGGGGTGGTGTTCTTCATCGGGTTCGGGCTCGTGGCGGCAGTGCTGCTGTGGATCTCCGAGCGCGTCACCATCCACGACAACTGAGAGGGCGGCCTCGTGACACTCGCCAACTTCGACGCGCCGGTGATGCCGGGGGGTCAGTCGAGGACCCGCGTCGTCGTCGGCCATCTCACCCTGGCCGTGCTGGGCCTGGCCTGCGTGTTCCCGATCTACTGGCTGTACGCGACGTCGCTGCGGCGACCGAACGACGTCTACGAGGTCAGCCCGCTGCCATGGCCGCTGTCCGTCGGCAGCTACCGCACCGCGATCGACGAGATCAACGTCCTGCGCCTGCTGCTCAACACGACCCTCATCGCGGTGCTCACCGCGCTCGGGCAGCTGCTGACCAGCCTGCTCGCCGCGTACGCCTTCGCCGCCTGGAACTTCCCGCTCAAGCGAGTGCTCTACCTGGCCTTCGTCGGAAGCTGGCTGGTGCCGTTCCAGGTCGCCATGCTGCCGAACTACGTGCTGCTGCACCAGCTCGGGCTCCTCAACACGCTGTCCGGGGTGATCGTCCCGAACCTCGTCTCCGGGCTCGGCGTGCTGCTGCTGCGCCAGCACCTCGACAGCTTCCCCAAGGAGCTGCTGGAGGCGGCCCGGATGGACGGCCGGTCGTCCTGGTCGACGCTGTGGACGGTGGTCGTGCCGAACCTGCGGGCGGCCCTGGCGGCGCTGGGCATCCTGCTGCTCGTCAACGCCTGGAACGAGTACTTCTGGCCGGCGCTGGTCCTGCAGCGCCACAACGACGTGCTGCAGCTCGGCATCCGCAGCTTCATGAGCGCCACCGAGGGCGACGACTGGGGCCCGCTGACCGCGACCGCCGGGCTGGCCTGCCTGCCGATCTTCATCATCTACCTGGTGTTGCAGCGCCACGTCGTCAGCGGCTTCGTCCGCTCCGGCCTGCGCTGAGGACGCGCTGAAGACTCGTGGGGGGGGGGGGGGGGGGGGGGGGGGGGGGCGGGGGGGGGGGGGGGGGGGGGGGGGGGGGGGGGGGGGGCGGGGGCGGGGGGGGGGCGGGGGGGGGGGGCGGCGGGGGGGGGCGCGCCGCCGCGGCCCCGCCCCGGCACCCGCCCCCCCCCCCCCCCCCCCCCCCCCCCCCCCCCCCCCCCCCCCCCCCCACGTCCCCTCGCGACTACCCCGCCGCCATGCACCTGCGCGTCGCCGATCCCGGGGGCGGTTCCGCGGAACCGCGAGCGCTCCCGGACTTCTGCATCCAGGGCCCGGTCCACGTGTGGTGCCGGTCGGGTCGATCGCCGTCCTGGCAGGATGGCGGCATGGAACGTGTGCAAGGAATCGGTGGCTACTTCCTACGGGCCGCCGACCCCGCGGCCCTGAGCGCGTGGTACCGCGACTGCCTGGGCCTGGACGCCGACGACCACGGCCTGTGGAGCCAGGCGGCCGGGCCGACGGTGTTCGCGACGTTCGCTTCCGACACCGACTACTTCGGGTCCCCTAGCCAGCAGGCCATGCTCAACTTCCGGGTCCGCGACCTGGACGCGATGCTCGCGCAGCTTCGTGCCAAGGGAGCCGACGTGGCCGCGCAGACGCAGGACATGGAGGGTGTCGGTCGCTTCGGCTGGGTCACCGACCCGGCGGGCAACCGGGTCGAGCTGTGGCAGCCCGCCTGACCGCGGCCGCACGCTCCGCCACACAAGCGCCCGCCTCCCCACAGACTGCCGTACCGTCCGACCCGCATCACCCTGGTCATGGATGTCGAGCTCGCGTCCGGCAGCACGGCGCGGCGCGGTTCCGCGGAACCAGGCTCACCGGGAGTTAGCCCCCGTAGCTGGGCATTCCCGCCTCCAACCGATCATCCGCGGATGAAGATCGGTCCGCAGCGATCATGGTCACCCTGTGGTCATGACAAACGCTGGTGCCGGGCGCACCTCGCCCTAGTTGATCTTGGCGCGGTTTTTGTCGGTGGTGGATGGGACGATGGTCCGGTCCGATGATCGACGACACCCCTGGCCCGGTGATCATGATGATGGCAACAGCGGCAGCTCCTTCTCCAACATCCTCGACGTTCCCCTCCGTTCTGGAGGTGGATGTGGAGACGGCCGCGTTGGGGGTGGTAGAGGAGGTGATCTGCCGCTGGGCTGGGCGGATCGCGGCGGCGACCTGCGATTGGCTGATGGCGTTGGCGGCGTTCGACCGGCGGGAGGGCTGGTCCGGGGTCGGTATCAGGTCGTGCGCACACTGGCTGGCCTGGCGGTGCGGGATCGATCCGCGGACCGCGCGGGAGCATCTGGCCACCGCGCACGCGTTGGAGCGCCTTCCCGCGATCCGTGCCGCTTTCGCCGCCGGTACCCTGTCCTATTCCAAAGCGCGGGCGGTGACCCGGGTCGCGGAGCCGCAGACCGAGCAGATCTGGTTGTCACATGCCCACTTCTGCGGCGCGGGCCAGCTCGAGCGGCTGGTGCGGTCCTACCGGCAGGTCCGTGGGGATGAGCGGGTACGCCGCGCCGCGCGGCGGCTGTCCTGGCGTGTCGATGACGAGGGCATGCTCTGCCTGCACGCGGTGCTGGCCCCCGAGGAGGGTGCCCGGCTGATCGCGGCGTTGGACGCCGCCCGGGCAAGCCTCGAGGACAACACCGCTCCCCGCGGGGGCAGTACGACGACCGACGAGGTCGCCGCCGGCGGCGGTGCGGCGAGTGATGTCGGGGCGGGCGATGGTGGGACGGAGCATCCGCCCGCGGACGGAGAGAGGGTGACCACGGTGCGAGACCGGCGGCGGGATGCCGACGCGCTGGTCGCCCTGGCCGAGGGCTTCCTCGACCGGCCCGCTCCCGGGCTGACGACGCCCGGCCACACCCTCACCGTGCACCTCACCACCCGCCCCGCCACCCCCGACACCCCCGCCAGCGCCCCGGACAACAACCACAGCGCTGCGACTGGCGGGACAGAGCTGCCAGCCGGGGCTGCGGCGGACGGCGGCGCCGGGCTGCTGGCAACATCGCGGATCGGGATCGGAGCGTGGGCCGACGTTGACGGCGGGATCGGGCTGTCCCCACAGGTCGTGCAACGGCTTGGCTGCGACGGGCTGATCCGCGCGCTGCTCACCGACCCCGACGGCAACCCCCTGCACCTCGGCCGCCGCCAGCGCCACCCCGGCCCACGGCTGCGCGACGCCGTCTACGCCCGCGACCGGGGCCGCTGCCAGTACCCCGGCTGCGGACACACCCGCTGGCTCCAGATCCACCATCTGACCGACTGGGCCGAGGGAGGAGACACCGACATCGACCGGCTACTCCTGCTCTGCACGGCCCACCACCATGCCATCCACGACGAGCACATCCACCTCGACCGCGCCCCGGACGGCACCGTCACCGCCCGGATCCCCGACGGCCGCGCCATCACCGAGGCCCCACCCATCCTCCCCGGCCCCGAACCCGCCGCCATGCTCGCCCGCGCCACCCGCCACGTCACCTCCACCGCCATCCACACCCAGGACGGCGGCCGACTCAGCCTCCTCGACTCCATCCACGCCCTGCTCAACCCCTGAGCCCTCCTCAACCCCTGCGCCCTCCTCAACCTCACAGCGGCGGACGGCGGGGCCGGTTCCGCGGAACCGCGGAGCCAACCAAGGAGCCAAGGAGCCTTCAGCGGCTCCAGTCAGGCCACCCGGGGCTCGGCCCGGGCCAGGAGGGTCTCGGCGAGCGAGGTGTCGTGTTCGGCGGCGCGGAAGCGCGGGTGGTCGAGCGCGTCGGCGAGGAAACCCGCCGTCGTCGCCACGCCGGCACCCACGACCCGGGTCTCGGCGAGCGCGCGGCGCATCCGGGCGATCGCCCCGTCGCGGTCCGGTGCCCAGACGACGACCTTGGCCAGCAGCGAGTCGTACAGCGGCGGAATCCGGTAGCCGGCGGTCAGGTGGGTGTCGACGCGGACGAACGGGCCGCCGGGCAGCTCCAGTTCGGTGACGAGGCCCGGGGTGGGGCGGAAGTCCCGGGTGGGATCCTCGGCGTTCACCCGGCATTCGATGGCCACGCCGCGGGCGGTGACGTCGGCCTGCGTGTAGCCGAGCTCCTCACCCGCCGCGACCCGGAGCTGCTCGGCGACCAGGTCGAGGCCGGTGACCATCTCGGTGACCGGATGCTCGACCTGCAGCCGGCAGTTGACCTCCATGAAGTAGTAGGCCCCGCGCGCCGGGTCGTAGAGGAACTCCACGGTGCCGGCGCCGACGTAGCCGGCGGCGAGCACGGCGCGCACCGCCGCCTGACCCAGCTCGGCGACGCCGTCGGGGTCCACCCCGGGCGCCGGGGACTCCTCGACGAGTTTCTGGTGGCGCCGCTGCAGCGAGCAGTCGCGGGCGCCCAGGTGAACGCCGTTGCCGTGGCCGTCGCACAGCACCTGGATCTCGACATGGCGGGCGGACTCGAGGTAGCGCTCGAGGTAGAGCCGGCCGTCGCCGAACACGGCCGCGGCCGCCGCACGGGTGTCGGCGTAGGCGGCGGGGAGGTCAGCGCGGTCGTGGACGACCTGCATGCCGCGACCGCCGCCGCCGGCGACAGCCTTGAGGATCAGCGGGTAGCCGATGTCGCCGGCGAGTGCGAGGGCTGCGTCCAGACCGTCGAGGGCGTCGCGGCTGCCCGGCAGCAGCGGCAGGCCGGCGTCGCGCATGATCCCGCGGGCGACGGCCTTGTCTCCCAGCCGGGCCATGACGTCGGCCGGCGGCCCGATGAAGACGATCCCCTCGTCCTCGCAGACCTCGGCGAACTCCGGGTTCTCCGACAGGAAGCCGTAGCCCGGGTGGATCGCCTCGGCGCCGCGGGTCCGGGCGGCCTCCACCACCGCCGGGATGTTCAGGTAGCTGCGCTTCGCCGGACCGGGGCCGACCTGCACCGACTCGTCGGCCATCCGGACGGCGGCGGAGTCCCGGTCGGCGGCCGAATGCGCGACGATCGTGCGGATGCCGAGCTCGCGGCAGGTGCGGACCACCCGCAGCGCGATCTCGCCCCGGTTGGCGACCAGGACGCTGCTGAACATCAATGACTCCCGTTCGGGGACTGCTCCAGCGGGGCGAGCAGGAACAGCGGTTGGCCGTGCTCGATGGCGGTGGCGTCCTCGACGAGGACCCGCACGACCCGCCCGGGACGCTCCGCCTCGATCGGGATCATCAGCTTCATCGCCTCGACGATCGCGACCTGCTGCCCGGTCCGCACGGTGTCGCCCTCGGCGACGAACGGCGCCTTCCCGGGTTCGGGCGCCCGGTAGAACATGCCGACGGAGGGGGACCCGAGCGGGAACGTCTCGGCATCAGTGGCCGCCGCTGGCTCGGTGGCCGGGGCCGGGGACACCTGCGCCGGCGCGGGCGGCACCGTAGGAGCGGAGGGAGTCACCCAGCGGGTTCGGGCCGACGCGACCGGTGCGTCCGCGAAGCTCTGGCCGGTGCTCGTCCACCCTATCTCGACGCTGACGTCACCGGCCGACACGCGCACGTGGCTGGGTGCGATCCGGGCCCGCACGGACAGCTCGAGCACGTGCGCGCCGAGCACCGCCACCACTGCGTCCACGGCGGGTGCGGGCACCCGGCCGTCGCCACCATCCGGGTCGCCGTTCCCGGCCGTTCCCGTCACCTGGTCGATTGCCGTCGAGTCGGTCGTCATCGAGTAGCCTCCACGTTCCGGTCAGGCTGGGAGTCGTGCGCGTCGTCACTCGGGGCCGGCGACGGCGCCGGCGACGGCGCCGGCGACGCGACGCCGAACTGCCGGAACCGCGTCCGCCGGCGCGTCACCAGGTTCATCTGGTCCAAGGGCAGCAGCTCGGCGAGCGCGCCGCGCAGCGCCTCGCGCAGGCGGTCGGCGGTGCCCGCCGGGTCGGCGTCGGCGCCCCCGTCGGGTTCGGGGATGACACCGTCGACGACGCCGAGCCGCAGCAGTTCGCGGGAGTCGACCCGCAGGGCCGCGGCGGCGGTCGGCGCGGCCGCCGGGTTCTTCCACAGGATGGCCGCGCAGCCCTCGGCGCTGATCACCGAGTAGACGGCGTTCGCGCACATCAGGACGCGGTCGGCGAACGCCAGCGCGAGAGCGCCGCCGCTGCCGCCCTCGCCGGTGACGACGGCGACCACCGGCACGGGAAGCCCGGCCATCAGCCGCAGGTTCTCGGCGATTGCGACGGCCTGTGCCTGCTCCTCGGCCTCGACGCCCGGGTAGGCGCCGGCGGTGTCGATGAGGGTGATCACCGGCAGCCCGAGCTTGGCGGCCAGGCGCATCACCCGGGCGGACTTGCGGTAGCCGGCCGGCGTCGGCATGCCGAAGTTGCGGTAGCGCAGCTCGTCGGCGGTGTGACCCTTCTGGGTGCCGATGACGGCGACGGGAACGCCGTCGAGGCGGCCGAGGCCGGCGACGAGCGCGGGGCAGTCGGACGACATCCGGTCGCCGCGCAGCTCGGTGAAGTCCTCCAGCAGCATGCCGATGTAGTCCAGCGTCGTCGGCCGGCCCAGCCGGCGGGCGGCGCGGACGCACTCCCAGGCGTCGCGCTGCGCCAGCAGCTCCGGGTCGGTGACGACCGCGGGGCCGGGACGCCCCGCCTGGCGGGGGATGCCGTCGTCGCGCCGGCTCGACACCGACAGCAGCCGCGCCAGGTTCGCCCGCAGTTCGGGCCGGGGGCTGATGAGGTCGACGACGCCGTGGGTCAGCAGGAACTCGGCGGTCTGGAAGTCCTCGGGCAGGGTCTGGCGGATGGTCTGCTCGATCACCCGGCGCCCGGCGAACCCGAGTCGCGCGCCCGGCTCGGCGATGATCACGTCGGCCAGGGTCGCGAAGGAGGCCGCCACCCCGCCGAACGTCGGGTCGGTGATCAGCGAGACGGTGAGGATCCCGGCCTCGTCGAGCTGACCGA
Source organism: Frankia sp. AiPs1 (assembly GCF_023716945.1). Classification (GTDB taxonomy): domain Bacteria; phylum Actinomycetota; class Actinomycetes; order Frankiales; family Frankiaceae; genus Frankia. The sequence continues at coordinate 15,985 of NZ_JAMQQF010000069.1, forward strand.
GCGCCTGGCTGGTCTTGGCCATCTGCATCAGGGCGATCGCGCCCTCCTGCATCCGGGCGCCGCCGGAGGCGGTGACGGTCAGCAGCGGCGTGCGTTCCCGCAGGGCGAGTTCGGCGCCCCGGGTGAACACCTCCCCGACGGTGGAGCCGAGGCTGCCGCCGAGGAAGCGGAAGTCCATCACCACGACCACCACCGGGTTGCCCTCGATGGTGCCGCGCGCGCACACCGCCGCCTCGTCGAGGCCGGTGCTGGCGCGGGCGTCGCGCAGCCGGTCGCGGTAGGGGCGGGTGTCGGTGAACTCCAGCGGATCGCTGTCCATCGCCGGGACGTCGACCGCCTGGGCCGAGCCGGGGTCGAGCAGCAGGTCGAGGCGTTGGTGGGCGGTCATCGGGGCGTGCCAGGAGCAGTCGGGGCAGACCCGTCCGGCGCGGGCGAAACGGCGCTCGTAGAGCATCGCGCCGCAACCGCCGCACAGCAGCCAGGACGATCCCGTCCCGGCTCTCCTGGGCCTGGTCGTCACGGTCTCGATCGTCATGATCGGCTACCTTTCCTCGACGGACGGGGCGGGCAGGTATCCCGCGACGGAGGCGGGCAGGCGCAGCCCGGCCGCCCGCAGCGCGCCGGCCCGGTCGGCGTAGGCCGCCCCGCGCATCAGCTGGGTGGCCAGGTCGACGACCCGGCGGTTGCCCACCTGTGCCAGGTAGGTGCCGGCGACCCAGCCGTTGAACGCCCCCATCGCCGGGCCGCACCACACCTGGTAGTCGGGGGCGCGCTCGGCGTCCCCGGCGATGCTCCAGCCCGACGAGCGGCCCAGGTACCACCGGAAGACGAGGGCCATCCGGCGGCGCGGGTCGTCCGCGGCCCGGGTGATCTGGTCGGGGTCGCGTTCGGAGAAGAAACGGATGCAGTCCTGCCAGACGTCGTCCAGCGAACGGCGGAACACCTTGGTCTCCAGCACGGACCGGACGTCGGCGGGCAGCTCGTCGACGCCGCCGTAGGTCCGGTAGAGCTCGTGGAGCTGGCGCGCCCGGCCGGGGAACAGTGTTCCGCGGCGCAGCACCTGCACCTCCACGCCGAGTTCGAACATGTCCGCCGACGGCGCCATCACCGTGTCCGCAACGCCGGTCGCGGCCAGCAGCCGCTTCGTCGTGTCGGACTGGTCGGCCTCCACCGAACTCTGGTTGATCGAGCCGGTGACGACGTAGGCGGCGCCGAGGGCGAACGCCGCCGCGGCCGCCGTCGGGGTGCCGATGCCACCGGCCGCGCCGACGCGCACCGCGGTGGCGTAACCCTCCTCGCGGCGGACCCGTTCGGCCAGCGCCAGCAGCTCGGGCAGCAGGACCAGCAGCGGACGGCGGTCGGTGTGCCCGCCGGAGTCCGCCTCGGCGGTAAGGTCGTCGGCGAGCGGCACCGAACGGGCCAGCTCGGCCTGCTCGGCGGTGACCGCGCCCGTCTCGAGCAGCTGGCGGACCAGCTCCGGCGGCGCCGGGCGCAGGAACCGTTCGGCGACCTCCGCCCGCGACACCTTGCCGATCACCCGGTGGCGGGCGACGACCCGGCCCGACGCGTCGCGCCCGAGGCCGGCGAGGCGGTAGCGGACGAGCTGCGCGGTGGGTTCGACGAACGCCGACGCCTCGAGGCAGCCGACGCGGTGGCGCAGGCAGGCGTCGACGATCGCCGCCTCCAACGCCGGTTCGCTCGGGCTGTGGATGAGGTTGCAGGCAAACGCGTTCCCGCCGGCGTCGCGGACGATCTGGGCGAGCGCGGCGTCGATGCGGGCGGGCAACACCCCGGCGGCGCCGAACGAGGCCAGGTAACCCTCGCGAGCGAGGGCGGCGACCATCGCGGCCGAGGCGATACCGTTGGCCATCGCGCCCGCCATGTAGGCGTAGCGGACCCCGTGGGCGCGGCGGAACTCCGGGTCACCGAGCGCCTGAGCGGGCCGCGGGGCGACGGCGGCGAGGACCTGGCCGCCGCCGGCGACGATCCGCGCCACCGCGGCGGCGTCGGAGCTCGTCCGCACGCCGCTGGCGTCGCGCAGCACGTAGCAGGGCTGGTCGAGGGCGAGCAGGTCACGCTGCACCTGCGCCAGGCCGGCCGGCGCCGAGGTGGTCGTCACCATGCCGGAGCTCCGTCCTCGCGCAGTTCGACGGCGATGTCGAGGAGTTCGTAGATCCGCAGGCCCGGCTTCCAGACGCTGGCGTCGGCGGTGACGCGGACCCGTCCCGGCGCGCGGCGCACCTCCTTGAGGTGCACCTCCAGGCGGGTCTCCCCGTCGGTCGGGAGGAACTGGCCGCGGTACTTCCAGGTGAACGGCGCGTCCACCGGCAGGATGAAGGCCGGGTCGACGAGGCCGTCGGCGTGCGGGGAGTCGAGCAGCCACTCCTGCATCGCCTGGACGACCGTCTCCACGCCGAGCGAGCCGGGGATCACCGGGTCGAGGTGGAAGTGGCGGGCGAAGAACCAGTCGTCCGGGTCGATCGCCCGCACGGCGTGCAGGTAGCCCTGGCCGTACCGGCCGCCGCCGTCGACGACGTCGACGGTGTCCAGCAGCGCCAGATGGTCGCGGGCGCACAGCCGCGCGGCCGGGTCGGCGCGGCGTGCGGCGACGTCGAGGGTGCGCGTCGCCGGCTGCGGCCCGCCTGATTCCAGCGCGGTCGACTCCAGCCAGGTCGGCGCCGACCGGCCGGCGTCCAGGCCGGTCTGGTTGGCCAGCGCCGCGTCGCTGAAGTAGCCGAACATCGTCTCGCCCTCGTAGAACGGCTCGCCGTCCACCGACAGGGTGTACTCGAAGCTCTGCAGCGACGAGCCGGGCATGTCCGTCGTCGACAGCAGCTTCGAGTGCTGGCGGATGGTGGCGTCGCGCAGGTCGACCTCGCGCAGCACCCGGGCGGTCCCGCCGAGGTTGCGCAGGCTCACCGACGCCGCCGGATCGCCGAGCGTGGCACCCATGTAGTAGCCGACCATGAGCGCCGCCTGCAGCGACGTCTCCATGTAGACGCAGTTCGGCATCGACGCGTTCGCCGTGTCCGCGAAGTACCAGGAGTCGGCGGGCGCGTCGTACTCGGTGATGTGCGAGGCCCCGCCGTCGAGCGACTTCGGGTCCCCGCGAGTGCCCTCGACGGCCAGCACCCGGTCGACGAGCAGCAGCCCGCCCGACGGCAGCCGTGTCGCCTTGCGCCCGGTGTAGCCGGCGAACTCGGGGCCCAGCGCGATCGCCTGGTCACCGCGGCAGAAGTGGGCCATGTGGAACTCGCTGAGCATCGCCCGGTCGCCGGTCGCGTTGCGCCGGCCCAGCCAGACCGGGGTCGTCCCGCCGGGCCCGGGGCCGACCGGGCGGCCCTCGCCCTCGTGCACGCCGACGGCGAGGTCGGTGATCCGGGCGAGCACCTCACCCTCGCCGGCCCGACCCCCGCCGACCCGGCGGATCTCGGCGTCGGCGCGCAGCGCGGGCCGTGGCACCAGGTCGAGGTCGACGATGTCGAGGACCAGCTCCAGCTCCCCGGCTCCGGCCAGGTCGGCGCCGGCGAGTTCGAGCCGGGGGCCGCCCACGGCACCGCCGGCGGCACCGGGAGCGACGCCGTCGACGAAGTGCGCGTCGAGCAGGCACAGGTGCAGGCCGACGTACACGGCGAACAGGCGGGCGGCCTGGGCGGCGGCTTCGGTCAGCCCCGCACCCTGCGGCGCCGGGTCGGCCAGCCGGGCGCGGACCAGGCCCCGGCC
>NZ_JAMQQF010000006.1 GCF_023716945.1 Frankia sp. AiPs1
CCGCAGGGCTGCCCGTTCGCGTCGCCGGTCGAGCGCGGCGACGGCCTGGGCGATCGAGGGCAGCTCCGCGGCGTCCCCGGCCCCGGCCCCGGCCGGCAGCGTTGCGGCAGGTCGGGCCGCTGAGCTGCCGGTGGGCCGGTCGACGCCGTCGCGGCCGAGGACATTCGGGAGATCGGCGAGGTCGTCGGCGGTGAGGTCGATGCCCCGCGGCCGGAACCAGTCGCCGGTCGGCGTGTACGAGGCGAAGCCGCCCAACGCAGGCTCCTCGCCGGACACGGAGACCTCGCCGGGTGCCGGGACCTCGCCGGGTGCCGGGATCTGACCGAAGTCGGGGCTCGTGCCGGAGGAGGACACCTGACCGAGGGTCGGCGTGTCAGCGAGAGCGGCCGAGCCACCGCCGGCGGCAGGGTTCCGGCCGTTGCCGCCGTTGCCGCCCTTGCCGCTACCGCCGTCACGCACGGGACCGACCGCGCTGCCGGATCCGGCGGAAGGGCTCCCCGATGCCGGGGGCACCGCCAGCAGTCCGGACAAGGGCACGTGGTTCCAGACGCGGGGCGGGGCCGATGCCGACGGGCCCACCCCCGGCGGCCGTCCCACCGGGCGCAACGGCAACTCCTGATCGCTCCTACGCACGGCCGGAGAAAAGCATGAACACGAGAACCCGTGACCTCGACTGGCTGCTGGAGAACCTGTTGGAGCGGACTCCGGGAACCCGACACGCCCTGGTGCTCTCCAAGGACGGGCTCAAGCTCTGCCGCAGTTCCGGGCTCAGCGTTGATCAGGCGGACCAGCTCGCCGCCATCGCCTCCGGGATCCAGAGTCTCTCGCACGGCGCGTCGGTGGAGTTCGGGGATGGCAGCGGCGGCGTGCGGCAGTCCATGACCGAGTTCCACGGCGGGCTGCTGTTCATCATCGAGGCCGGCCAGGGCGCTCACCTCGCCGTCGTGGCGACCGATGACGCCGACGCCGGCGTCATCGGGCACAACATGAACGAGCTGGTCGAGCAGATCGGCGACTACCTCAGCGCCCCGCCCCGCGAGGCCGCCCCCGGGTTCGCGGCCTCGTGATCCGCGAGGCCATTGACGGAGAGAACCCCGACCGGCTCTACACCGTCACCGGCGGGCGCAGCCGCGCCGACGAGAACGCCTTCGACCTCGTCACGTTGATCGTCAGTGAGAGCGACCCGGCGCCGGGCATGCAGTCCGAGCACGCCGCGATCCTGCGGATGTGCCGAACGCCGGTCGCCGTCGTGGAGCTCGCCGCCGAGCTGAAGCTGCCGGTGAGCGTGGTGAAGATCCTGCTCTGCGACCTGCTGGACACCGGTCGGATCGCGGCGCGACATCCCTCGGCCTCCGTCGTCAGGACGCCGTTGCCCCATCCCGAGATCCTGAAGCAGGTGCTCGTTGGACTCAAGAAGCTCTGAGGTCACCGACCAGGCCCCGCCACGCTCCCGCGCCCCGCTGGCAAACACGGTCAACGACGCGCTGAAGATCGTGATCGTCGGCGGATTCGGGGTTGGTAAGACGACGATGGTCCGCGCGGTGAGCGAGATCCGTCCGCTGAGCACCGAGGAGACGATGACCGGCGCCGGCATCGGCATCGACGACACGGGCAGCGTGCGGGAGAAGTCCACCACCACCGTTGCGTTCGACTTCGGCCGGATCAGCCTGAACGAGCGGATGGTGCTCTACCTGTTCGGCGCCCCCGGGCAGGAGCGCTTCTGGTTCCTGTGGGACCGGCTGTTCGCGGGCACGCTCGGCGCGGTGGTCCTCGTCGACACCCGCCGGGTCGCGGACTCCTGGTACGCGATCGACCGGCTGGAACACCACGGGATGCCCTTCATCGTCGCGCGCAACAACTTCGGCGAACCGGAGCACACGCTGCCGCAGTTGCGCGAGGCGTTGTCGCTGTCCGACGACGTCCCGCTCGTCGACTGCGACGCCCGGCACCGCGCGTCGAGCAAGTCGGTGCTGATCGCACTTGTCAACCACCTGTACGCCCTGTCCACCGCCCGGGAGACCTCGCCGTGACACATCCGCACCACGACCACGTCGACGGCTGGGGGCCGGCCGTGGCGGACCACCCGGCGCCGGCCCCGGGCTTCCCGGACCATCCGGGGGCGGTCCGGCTGTACGGCCCGCGCTTCCAGCACAACCCGGCGCAGATGTACCGGGAGATGCGCCGCGTCCACGGCCCCGTCGCGCCGATCCTGCTCGAGGGTGACATCCCCGCCTGGCTGGTCCTCGGCTACCGGGAGCTGCACTACGTGACGAGCAACCCGGAGCTGTACGGCCGCGACCCGCGCCGTTGGAACGCCTGGGACCGGATCCCGCCGGACTGGCCGCTGCTCCCCGTCGTCGGCTACCAGCCGTACACGATGCACCTGGAGGGCGTCGAGTTCGAGCGCCGCTCCGCGATCATGAACGACGTGCTCAGCGACGTGGACCTGTTCGAGCTGCGGGCGCTGTGCGAACGGACCTGCGACGAGCTGATCGACGGTTTCGCCGGGCGCGGCGAGGCGGACCTCATCACCGAGTACGCCCAGTCGATGCCGATGCTGCTGACCGGCCGCATGATCGGCATTCCCGAGGCCGGCCTGCCCGAGCTGCTCGCGTCGATGAACGCGGCCACGGACGGCTCCGGCCCGGAGGCGGTCGCCGGCCACGCCCGGTACGTCGCCATCATCAACGCGCTGCTGGCCGACCGGCGGGCCCGCCCCCGGGCCGACCTCCCGTCCGCGCTGCTCGCCCATCCCGGGAAGCTGACCGACGAGGAGGCGTCCTGGGACCTGCTGCTGATCGTCGGGATCGGCCAGCAGCCGATCACCGACTGGATCGGTAACACGCTGCGGCTGATGCTCACCGACAGCCGCTTCGCCGTCACCCTTTCCGGTGGCCGGCGCAGCGTCGCGCAGGCGCTCAACGAGGTGCTGTGGGAGGACACCCCGCTGCAGAACATGTCCGGCCGCTGGGCGATCCGCAGCACCCAGCTCGCCGGCCAGCACATCCAGGCCGGTGACATGCTCGTGCTGAGCTGCGCCGCGGCGAACGGCGACCCGCAGGTGCGGCCGGACTCCTTCGACGGCCCCGGCGGCAACCACGCCCACATGTCGTTCGGCCACGGCGAGCACCGCTGCCCGTATCCCGCGCAGGAGATCGCCGAGACGATCGTGCGGGGCGCCGTCGAGGTGCTGCTCGACCGGCTGCCCGACGCCGTCCTCGCCGTCTCCCCCGACGCACTGGTCTGGCGTCCGTCACCCTGGCTGCGCGGCCTGTCCGCCCTGCCGGTGCACTTCTCGCCGGCCTGACCCACCGGGCGACGGGCCGCCGACCTGCCGTAGAGCCGCCGTAGAGCCGCTGGACGGTCGCCGGAGGGTCATCGGAGAGCCGACGAGCTCAGACCTCGCCGGAGCGGGGGGCCAGCGCCCAGGCGAGGGCAAGGTCGGCGACCTCCTCCCAGCCGGGCACGCTGGCCGTCAGGTGCGGGCGGCCCGGGAACTCGTGGTACGCCGTGATCGCCCCCGACTTACGCTGGCGGGTGTACGTCTCCCGGCTCACCGATGCCGGGACGGTGTGGTCGGCGCCGTTGCCGAGGACCAGCAGCGGCGCCCGGTCGGTCTTCCCGAAGTCGACCTTGCTCGGCGCCTTCGGGTTGACGTTCGCGAACGCGGCCTGCCACAGCGGCCGGCCCGGGGTGGGCACCTGCAGGCGCGCGAACAGCTCGTCGGACTCGGCCCGGCTGACCGTGTTCGCGAACGCGTAGAACCACTGGTCCGCGGTCAGCCCGACCACCCGGCCGCGAGTCGCCGGCTTCGTCAGCACCGGCGCCGACGAGCGCAGGGTGGCCAGCGGCAGCCGCAGCACGCCCTTCACCGGCGCGGGCGAGATCGCCACCCCGGCCGCCCCGAGCCCACGGTCGAGCAGAAGCTGGACGATCAGCCCGCCGAACGAGTGCCCGACGAGGATCGGCGCCTCCGGCAGGGCCGCGACGATCTTCGCGTAGCTGTCCGTCACCTCGGTCACGCCGACGTGGTTGTCGGCGGTCGGCGCGTCCCGCAACGCCTCGAGGTCACGGTCCATCCCCGGCCACTCCGGGGCGAGACCGGAGTGCCCCCGGGCGGCGAACCGGTCGATCCACGGCTGCCAGCTCGCCGACGTCAGCCACAGCCCGTGAATGAAGACGATCGTGTGCCCCGCACTCGCGACGTTCGGTTCGGATTCGGCGGCCGGGCTGATGTCGCTCACGTGGGCTCCTCGACGCTCGCGGATGCTCGTCCCCCGGCCCGCCTCGGTAGCGTGACACGTCCGGAATCCGGAAGGTGAGGTCGGAGATCGCCATCATCGACGGAAGCGCCGGTCCGGCGCACTGTGACCCGCGTCGCACTATGACCCGCGTCACACTGTGACCACCACCCGGCTCGCATCCCGCGGCCGAAGGCTTCGAGGACCACCCCAACCCGGGTAGGATCGCCCCGCGGGGCCGTTAGCTCAATTGGCAGAGCAGCCGGCTTTTAACCGGCGGGTTCAGGGTTCGAGTCCCTGACGGCCCACCCACTTTCTGGTCATGCTTCTGACCTGGGTGAATACGGTTCGCGATCGATCGCTTTAAGATCCAGCACCATGGAACAGTGCTGGTCAGGGCCTTGACATCTGGTTCGAGCCCTGACCGGACAACCATGTTGCAGCCATGCGAACCGCCTCCGCCTGGCCGAGACGCTGGGGGCGGGCGACGCTACTGGTCGTCGGTGTTAGGTCAGGCGGTACTCCCGATCGCCGAAATCGGCGACGATGCGAAGCTTGCCACCGAGGGCACCAACATAGGCACGCAGGGTGGAGAGGGTGACGCTGTCGAGTTCGCCCCGTTCGAGGGCGGAGACGCGCGGCTGGGAGACTCCCATCGCGGCGGCGAGGTCGGACTGGGTGCGGTCCTGCTCGGCACGGACCTGGGTGAGGTGCCACGCCCGGATGTGATCTTCGGTAACCCCACGTTATTACCGTTGCGCCGGGACCCCAACCCCATCGGTCATTCCTCTGACCGGGTGAAAAGGACACCCGCGGTCGCCACCGGCGGCCGCCGGATCAGTACGACCAACGTTACCCGGCCGCGCGATTCTCGGAGACGGCCTCGCGCAGCGGGGCGCCAGCGACATCGTGGGCGGCGACGTCAGGAAGGGCGGACCCGCCCAGCGGTTCGCCATGCCACTGAACGAGGTTCCAGCCGGCCGAGGGGTCGCCTTCGAGCGTGACCATTCCGGTGTTCGCGAGCCACCGACCCTCGACGGACCCGATGTCGCCGACCCGTATGCCGACCCAGGTTCGGATCGCGGCACCGTGACTGACGAGCACGAGAGCGTCGTTCCTGCGGTGTGTGGCCGCGATGTTCGCGATCGCGGTGTCATAGCCGGCGACGAACATGTGACCGTTCGGCCCACCCGGCATCACACGGTCCAGATCGCCGTGGATCCAGGCGGCGGTGACGTCGAAGTAGGCCGCGATGGCTGTCTTGTCGCTGCGCAGCTCGAGCTCGCCCGCGGCGATCTCCTCGATGCCTTCCACAACTCCGACTCCCAGCCCCCGTGATTCGGCGAGGGGCGCCGCGGTGAGCTGGGTGCGAACGAGGACCGAGGCGTAGATCGCCGAGATCGTCTCACCGCGGAGTGCGTCGGGCAGCGCGCCGGCCTGCGCGTGGCCCAGGGCGGTCAGCTCGGCTCCCGGCCGCCCCGTGTCGAGGGCGCCGACGATGTTGGAGGGGGTTTGGCCATGTCGGAGCAGCATCAGGCGCATCGCGACCGAGTCTAGCGTTGGCGCCGTGGCAGAGCTGTTTCCCCTGCATGCGCTCGTCGACGAGCTACCCCGCGGGACGCCGACACCGCCGGCCGGTCCTGGCCCAGGGCTCACGTGGTCGCGGATGCCGACCCACCCGGCCGGACATTCACCCCACGTTGGATAGGTCCGCCGGTCATTGCTCCACGGCCCGTCGTGGCGTAACCACGTCGACGTAGGCGTGAACCAGGAGGAACGTCGCGGCCGCGAGGCGAGACCGGGGAGGTTCCAGGGTGCCGGAGCATGTGCCGGAGCGTGGCGTCGCAGCTCAGCCGGGTGTGGTGCCCGGGATTCGCCGGGCCGCGGGCACCATGTTCGCTGCTTTGTACGGCGAGTTGGTTCCGCATGCCTGGCGCGATCCCGGGTCGGAGCTGGACGCCTACTCGCTTTTCTACCATCGGTCGATCGCCATGGGTTGGCTTGACGACACCTCGGCCGGGGGCGGCATCGAGGACCGCATGCGGCGCGCACCGGGGCTGTGGGGCATGAACGACGCCGGGTGGAGTCACCCCCTCGCTGCCGCCGGAGCGGGGCTGATCTCGTGGTTCCAGGTCGGGGCGAGCGCGGTGGCCGACGACCGGCCGCTGCCGGTGCAGCCGTTCCTGCGGTGCGCCGTGGACGCGACAGCGCGGGCCGGCACGCCGCACCTGTCCACGGTGCAGGTTCTCCTGCCGGTGCAGGGTCTCGACCCCGCGTCGCGCCCGCCGTACGCGCCCGTGCCGGCGATCCAGACGGTCCCCTGGTTCACCGAGTGCGATCCGGCTGCACGAACGTCGGTGAAGGTCAACATCAACAGTGGCCGGGATCCGGTGATCGGTGCTGTCGCCCAGCGCCTCGTCGACCACCTTGGCCGCCTGGATCAGCACGCGTTCGCCTGCGGATCCCACGAGGTCGCAGGCCAGGACGCCGTCGTCCCTCCGCCGCTCCACGACCGCTCCTGGAACGGCCCTTGCCTGCACGGCGTGGCGCTACGTGGCGAGCTGGCAGAATGGTCGTGCGACGCGGTCGGGTGGCTGGCCGAAGCTGTCGCCGACTGCACCGCCCGCCTTGGCATCCGCCTGCCTCTGCTACTCACCGTCACCCGTTCCCGCGATGGGATGATCACGACGCCCGCGCCGGAGGCTTCTCGCTACAGCAGGTGATGGAAGGCGCGGTCACTGTGCACGCGCCAGCAGCGACCCGGGTCGAACGCCCCAGGATTCCGGCACCATGAAATGTATTTTCGACCCGTCGATCCAGGTGAAACGTTCATCCGTGCTTCATCTGGGCACGATCGGGTGTTCCAGGGCGGGGCCTAACGTGAAATTCGTGACCATGACCCCGCAGAACGTCACCCAACCCGGACCCGCGGGCGTCGCGCCCGGCTCGCCCGGCTCGCATGGCTCGCATGGCTCCCTCGGCCCGATCATGGAGCACGTCCGCGCCAATTCCGCGTCGCTGTCGGCGGCCGAGCAGCGGGTCGCCCGAGCCATCCTGTCCGACCCGGTCGGGGTCGTGCATCTGTCGGTCAGCGACCTGGCCCAGATCGCCGGCAGCTCCCCGGCGACGGTGGTGCGGTTCTGCCAGGCGCTGGGTCTGCGGGGCTTCCAGGAGCTGAAGCTGGCGCTGGCCCGCGAGTCGATCCCGGCCGAGCGACAGCTGCTCGACGAGATCGAGCCGGGCGACGGTCCGGCCGAGGTGACCACCAAGGTCCTCTCCGGCGCGGCCAATGCCCTGCAGTCAGCCGCCCAGTCGGTCAACGCCGAGGCGATGGGGCAGGTCGCCGAACTGCTCGGAGACGCCCGTCGCATCGTCTTCGCCGCCGTCGGTACCTCGGCCTCGCTCGCCGCCGACGTCGCCTACCGCTTCACCACCATCGGACTCGACGCCTCCTTCGCCGCCGACGTGCACGTCCAGCACGTCACGGCTCGGATGCTCACCGCCGAGGATCTGTGCTTCGCGATCAGCCACACCGGCTCGACCGTCGAGACCCTGGCCACCGTCCGAGCCGCCGCCGCTGCGGGCGCCGCGACCGTGGCGCTGACCAGCTTCGCCACCTCGCCACTCACCGAGCTCGTCGATCACGTGCTGGTGGCCGGGAGTCGCGAAACCGCCTATCGCATCGAGGCGATGACCAGCCGCATCGTCCACCTGACCATCCTCGACGCGCTGTTCGTGCTGCTGGCCCTGCGCCAGCCCAACGCCCAGCTCGCCCTCGCCGAGACCGCCGACATCCTCATCGAACACCGCCTGTAACACCACCTGTAACACCGCCCGTACACCGCGTGTGACCCCCGCTGCACCCAACCATTTCCGCCGACCGCCGTGGCCCGAACGGCCATGCCGTGCTGCCCGAAACATGCCGTGCTGCCCACGAGCAGCGAAAGGGAGAAGCGATGCAGGGAAAAGTGCTCGGCGCGCGGGGGGAGCCCGTCCCCAACGTGATGATCAGCGACGGACAGACGATCACGCGCACCGGCTTTGACGGCACGTTCAGCCTGACCCCCACCGGGCCGTTCGTGTTCCTCACCCGCCCGGCCGGCTTCACCGCGGCCCCGTGGTTCGTCCCGGCCACCGCCACCGACGTCACCTTCACCCTCGTCCCGGGCGAGACCGCCGACAGCGGCGTCTACCGGTTCGTGCACGTCTCTGACCTGCACGTCTCGGTCGACAACGGCACGAAGTTCTACCCGCCGGGTGCGGAGATCGGTTCACAGGACGCGCTGAGCCTGTTCCTGCGCGGGCTGCCCGAGCGGGCGGCCGAGGTGCAGTCGGTGATCGCCACCGGTGACCTCACCGACCTGGGCAGCGACGCCGAGTTCGACGCGCTGCGCCGGGCGGTCGACACCTCGACCCTGCCGGTGCACGTGCTACCCGGAAACCACGACCACATGGCCGGCGGCGACGAAGTCGGCTTCGTCGTCAGTCGAAACAACTACGCGATCAACACCGGTGAGCCGAGCGGCTACGAACGCAACCTCGGTCCCCGCTGGTTCTCCTTCGACCTGCCGGGCCTGCACGTGGTGGCGCTCGACTGGCACACCCACGAACTCGGCCTCGACGACGCGGCCCAGGATGCCTGGCTGCGGGCCGACCTCGAGGAGATCGGGCCGACCACCCCGTGGATCCTGCTCAGCCACGACCAGCCCTGGACCTCCATTCTCGACGGGCTGCCCAGCGACCCGGTGGCCACCTTCTCCGGGCACCGGCACACGTCCCGGGTGGTTCGCATCGGCAGGACGATTCATGTCAACACGCCGACGCCGCTGTTCGCCGGGCTGGACTACTCGCCCCCGTCGTACCGGATCGTGCGCTGGGACGGCGAGCAGCTCGGCCTGGAGACACGGGCCATCGCCCGCACCGGCCTGGAGCGGGCCACCTTCGCGATGCCGGCGGCGATCCACCGCGGCACCGCCGGGGGTAACGCGGCCGAGGGCGGCGCCGGCGGGGGCGACGCCAGCGAGGGGGATGCCAGCGAGGGGGATGCGGTCGTGCGCTGGCGCCACCAGCTCTCCGGAGCCGGTCACCGGGCGCCGGTCCGCGTCGAGGGCGATCGGGTCATCGCCGGCGTCAAGCGCGAGGACCTCCCCTCGGGCGCGGTCGAGGTGCTGTCACTGCGCGACGGATCCCAGCTGTGGCAGGCCGAGCTACGGGCCTCGACCAAGGGCACGCCGGTGACCCACCACGGTCACGTCATCGCCGTCGAGGTGAGCGGCGACGTCGTCAGCCTGGACGCCGAGACCGGCACCGAGCGCTGGCGGGTTCCGTCACCGGACCCGCTGCGGCTGTTCGCCTGGGCCGATCCGGTGGTCGCCGACGGCATCCTCATCGTCGGCGACCTGTCCCACGTGCGCGCCCTGGACGCCGACACCGGTGAGCTGCGCTGGGAGCGCACCGACCTGTGCGCGTACCAGACGCTGGTCTCGCACTCCAACCCGCTCGTGCTCGGCGACACCCTCATCCTCGCCAACTTTCCGGCACCGATCGGCATCGCCGGCCTCGACCTGCACACCGGCGAGGTCACCTGGCAGCTCGGCGGCAACCTCACCGATCTCATCGGCAGCCTCTGGCCCATCGGCACCCCGCTCTACGACCAGGCCAGCGACACGTTGTGCGTGCCGACCCCGTCGGGGTTGTCGGCCATCGACGCCCGCGACGGGGCGGGCCGCTGGCAGCTCACCACCGAGCTGCCGTTCAGCCCGGCCACCCCGGCCTCGGTCCCCGACGGCATCGCGGCCGTCTTCGCCGGCACCGACGTCGTCCTGCTCGACCGGGTCGACGGCTCGATCCGATGGCGCACGCCGATGGAGTCGGCCGCCGAGCTCGCGATGGCCAGCTACACCCGCACCCCGCAGGTGCTGTTCGCCGGACCGGTACCCGTCCCGGCCGAGGACGGCTCCGACGGCTCGGTGCGGCTGTTGGTCTCCGGCCTCGACGGGCACATCTACGCCCTCGACGCCGCGTCGGGCAAGCGGCTGGCCGAGGTGAACGTCGGCGCCCCGGTCGCGGCGCCGGTGGCCGTCACCGACGAGCTGATCATCGCCATCGCGGTCGACGGGGTGGTCACCGCCATCGAACGAAACGCGCTGCTGTGACGACCGTCCTCGACAAGCCGGTGCCATCGCCGGCCGCGGCCGACACACTCATCGACCCCAACCGCACCCGCGCGACGCCCTACGTCTTCATCGCCCCGGCGATGAGCGGCATCGGGCTGTTCGTCCTGCTGCCGGCCCTGCTCTCCTTCATCGGCAGCTTCTTCGCCATCCCGCTCGCCCCCGGCGCGAACTGGAAGTGGGTGGGCTTCGACAACTACACGTCCGTGTTCGGCGACCCGGCCGCGCACCGGGCGATCGAGAACACCCTGCTGTACTGCGTGATGACGATCATCCCGAGCCTGGTTCTCGGACTGCTGCTCGCGCTGCTGGCCGAGAGCCTGCGACACGGTCGGACCCTGGTGCGGACCGCGCTGTTCCTGCCGATGACGGCCAACCTGGTCGCGATGGCCGTGGTCTTCAAGTGGATCTTCGCCCTGCAGGGCGGGTTCGCCAACCAGGCGCTCGCCTGGATCGGTGTTGCGCCGATCAACTGGCTCAACGACACCCGGTACTCGCTGATCTCGGTGGCCCTCGTCGGGGTCTGGCGCGGTGTCTCGCTGACCATGCTGCTGTTCCTCGCCGGGCTCACCACCATCCCCGGGGCGATCCACGAGGCAGCGGCGGCCGAGGGTATCCGCGGCTGGGCCAAGCTGCGCACGCTGATCCTACCGATGATCAAGCCGACGATCGTCTTCGCCACGGTGCTCTCGATCCTCACCTCCATCCAGGCCTTCGACCAGATCAACGTGATGACCCAGGGCGGTCCCCAGGAGTCCTCGGAGACCGTCCTCACCTACACCTGGAAGGTCGGTTTCTCGTACTTCCAGCTCGGTAAGGCGTCGGCCCTGTCGTTCGTGCTGATCGCGGTGCTCATCGGCATCGGGCTGATCCGCCGCCGCGCGTTCTCGGCGGAGCAGCGATGACCACCACTGCGCTCCCAGCGCGGCTGATCAGATGGCTGCTGGTACTCATCGCCGTCGTGATCTCGCTGTTCCCCTTCTACTGGATGCTGCGGACCGCACTCGCTCCGCAGAGCCAGCAGCTGGCCGACGGGCTGGGCTTCTGGCCCTCGCACCTGGACTTCGGCAACTTCGCCCGCGCCTGGGACAAGGCCAACCTCGGTCAGGCACTGCTCAACGGGCTCATCATCACCGGCGCGATCCTGCTACTACAGCTGATCACGTGCGTGCCGGCGGCCTACGCCTTCGCCAAGATCCGGTTCAGGGGCAGCGGCGTCCTGTTCGGGGTCGTGCTGGCCTGCCTGCTCATCCCGACCCAGGCCACCATGGTGCCCACGTTCATCGGCATCAACATCTTCGGGCTGGGTGACACCCGGATCGGGCTCGTGCTGCCGTTCTACAGCAGCGCGTTCGGCATCTTCCTGCTCCGCCAGCAGATGCTCGCCATCCCCGACGCGCTGCTCGACGCGGCCAGGACCGACGGGCTCGGCCCGTGGCGCACCCTGCTGCGGGTCGTCGTGCCGATGTCCATGCCCTCGATCGCCGCCTTCGCGATCTTCTCGGTGTTCACCCACTGGAACGACTACCTCTGGCCGCTGCTGGTGGCCCGCAGCCCCGACCTGGCCACTCCCCCACTGCGGCTCGCGGTGTTCCAGCAGGCCGACATCGGCTTCGACTACTCGGCCCTGGCCGCCGGCGCGGCCATCGTCACCGCACCCATCCTGATCCTCTTTCTGTTCGCCCAGCGCCGCTTCGTCCAGGGCATGGCCGGCGGCGAAATCGCCGGCTGACCGTTCCTGACCCGGCGACCCGATTCGCTGATTCGTCCCAAGCGGCCCACGACTTCGCGTTCACCTCCGTCACGCCCGTTCGCCCCCGTTCGCCCCCCACGGCAATCCTCGCCGAACCCAAGGAGTAGGTCTGCCATGTCCACTCGTCGTTCTCTGCTCGGCACCGCGGCACTGGCCGCGGCCACCGCGCTGGCTCTCGCCGCCTGCGGCAGCGGCTCCGGCTCAACTGCCGGTGCCGGCGGCCCGGCGCTGACCGGCACCGTGGCCAAGGCCGCCGACCTGGCCACCTGCAAGCCCGACGGTGTCACCCTCAAGCTCAACTTCGGCCCGCAGTCCGCGCCCGCGGTCAAACTCGCCGTCACCGCGATGGAAAAGAAGTACCCGGGCCTGAAGTTCGACGCCAAAGCCTCGGCGACCGCTTCGTACAACGATCTGACCAAGCAGGTCGTCTCCGACGCCGCCGTGGGCAAGCCCGACGACCTGATCAACACCGGGCTGTCCCAGCTGACCTTCTGGGTCGACAGCTACCACCCCGCCGAGATCGACCAGAGCACGCTGCCCGCCGGCTACCAGAAGCAGTTCCTGGCTGCCGGCACCGCCAACGGCAAGGTCTACATCGCGCCGTTCCAGATCTCGGCCCCGGTGCTGCTGGTCAACCAGACGGCCCTGAAGAACGCCGGCATCGACCCCAGCACGCCGATCACCAGCTACGCCGAACTGATCAAGGCCGCCCAGACGCTGACCGCCAAGACCGGCAAGCCCTCGATCAACATCTCCACCGACGGGCTGCCCGACTGGTTCAGCCAGGGCTTCGTGCAGGCCGCCGGCGGAAAATTCGTCAACGCCGATGGGAGCGCCGGGTTCGGCGACGCCACCGGGGTCAAGGCGCTGAGCATCTGGAGCACCCTGGCCAAGGACAAGGTGCTGCTCAACGTCGGCGGCACCGACGCGATGGCCCAGTTCATGGCCGGCAACCTGCCGTTCATGGCCTACACGACCTCGATCGTGGCCACCATCGGAAAGGGCGTCGGCTCGAAGTTCCAGTGGATGCCCGTCGACCTGCCGACCCTCAACGGCACCGACGCCGGCCCCCTGCCCGCCGGCGGCAACGGCTGGCTCGTGCTGTCCCAGGACCCGTGCAAGGCCGCCTACGCCAACGCGATGATCTCCCTGATGCTCAGCAAGGACATCTCCCTGGCCGCCAGCGGCACCGGCTACAGCTACATCCCGGTGAACTCCGACGCCGCGACCGAGCTGCTGGCCGGGTCGACCGCGACCCCGCAGCTGAAGTACGCCTGGTCCTACGACAAGCCGCTGTCGGTCTGGGGCGGGTTCAAGGGCAGCGCGACGAAGCAGATCTTCGACACGCTGACCACCACGACCCAGCAGCTGTCCACCGGTGCCGATCCGCAGGCGGCGGTGGCCTCGGCGGTCAGCCAGGTCAACAAGCTCGTCGGGAAGTGACGACCGATGCCCACCGTGGAACTGCGCGGAGTCGAGAAGAACTTCGGCACGGTCAAGGCCCTGGACGCGATCGACCTGTCGATCGCCGACGGTGAGCAGGTGGCGATCCTCGGCCCGTCCGGGTCGGGCAAGTCCACCCTGCTGCGGGTCATCGCCGGGCTCGAGACGCATGACTCCGGGACGCTGACCGTGGACGGCGTGGACCAGCGCGCCGTCCCGGCCCACCGCCGCGACATGGCGATCGTGTTCCAGCACTTCGCCCTCTACCCGCACCTGTCCTCGCTGGGCAACATCACCCTCGGCCTGCGGCACGGCCTCAAGCTGTCCAAGCAGGAGGCGCGGGCGCGGGCCCACGACGTGGCCACCCGCATGCAGGTCGAGCACCTGCTGGACCGCAAGCCGCGGGAGATGTCCGGCGGCCAGCGTCAGCGCATCGCGCTGGCCCGGGCGCTGGCTCGCAGGTCGGGCATCGTGCTGCTCGACGAACCACTGTCCGGCCTGGACGCCCAGCTGCACGCCGCGCTGCGCGTCGAGATCGCCGAGCTGTTGCGCTCGGTGCACGCCACCGGGGTCAATGTCACCCACGACCAGGTCGACGCCATGGCCATGGCCGACCGGGTCGCCATCGTCAACCACGGCAAGGTCGAGCAGCTGGGCACCCCGGACGAGCTGTACGCGGTGCCGGCCACCGTGTTCGTCGCGTCGTTCGTCGGCAGCCCGCCCATGAACCTGGCCCCGGTGGGCGAGGATGGCTCGTCGGTGTTCGGCGCGCGGCGGCTGCGGGTGGACGGGCCGGTCATCCTCGGCGTGCGACCCGAACGTCTGCGCTTCACCGCAGGGGACGTCGACCTCGACTGGCACGCCCGCGGACGCGTCGCCCTGATCGAGCCGAACGGGGCCGACCGGGTGGTGCACGTCGAACTCGACACTCCCGGACCCCGCCGCACCTTCGCCGTGCGCTGCCGCTCCGGCGAGCAGCCCCCGCTCCACGCCGCCGTCGACCTGAGCTGCTCGCCGGACGACGTGCACGTCTTTGCCGGCGAGCAGGGCCGACGCAGGGGCACCGTCGCCGAACTCGGCGGCGAACCGGCCATGGCGGGAGCCCAGTGAGCCACGACCACCCCCGCCACGGCGACCACCCCCACGACGGCGACCACCCGAGGAACCCGTACACCGGCGCGGGCATCGAGGCCACCATGGGTGACCTACTGGTGCTCTTCGACTGGAACGGCACGATCGTGGCCGACGCGGCCCGAGCCCGGGCCGCCACCAACACGGTGCTGACCGAACGCGGGCTGGCGGCGATATCGGCCGAGGAGTTCCGCCGCGAGTTCCGCCTCCCCCTCGGGGTCATGTTCACCACGCTGGGCGTGCCGGCCGGCGAGGCGCCGAGCGCCGAGCGGCAGTGGAACCACCTCATGGCTGCCAGCACCTCCCCAGCCCGAGCCGGGGCCGGACCACTCCTGGAGACGCTGCGCGCCCGCGGAGCGCGGGTCGGCGTCGTCTCCGCCGCCGCGGCGGAGACCGTCTGGATCGACCTCAAGCACCTGCACCTCGACGACCTGCTGCACACCGTCGACGCCGGAACCGTCGACAAGCTCGCCACCCTCGCCTCGCGACGCGCCGAGCGGACCCGAGCCGTCTACGTCGGCGACACCGAATACGACATGGTCTGCGCGGTGGATGCCGGCTACACCGCCATCGGAGTCTCCGGCGGCTACTGCCAACCCGAACGGCTGTTCGCTGCCGGCGCCGAGATCGTCATCGACCAGCTCAGCGAGCTGATCCCCCTGCTGGAAATAGAGACCTTCCATGACTGACACACCGTCCACGGCCCACGTGCCGTCCACAGCCGAGACGCCGTCCACGGCCGAGACGCCGTCCACGGCCGAGACGCCGTCCACAGGCGAGGCTTCGTCCACAGCCGAGGCGTCGTCCCTCCCGCCCGGGCTGCGTCTCGACATCCAGGATGGTCCCAACCCGTGGACCGGGCTCGGCCTGCCCACCTCCGCCCACCGGTTCAGCTTCGTGCTGATCTCCGACCGCACCGGTGGCGCTCGGCCCGGCGTCTTCGAACGTGGCCTGGCCGTGACCGACCTGCTGGCGCCCAGCTTCGCCATTCAGCTCGGCGACATGATCGAGGGCTATACCAACGACCAGGCCGAACTGGACACGCAATGGGACCAGATCGACGCCATGTTCGCCGGGCTGACCACCAACGTGTTCCACGTGCCCGGCAACCATGACGTCTCCTCCGACTTCCAGTTGCAGACCTGGCGCCGCCGCTACGGCCGCACCTACTTCCACTTCCGCTATCAGGACGCCTTGTTCCTGCAGCTCGACACGCAGGACACCCCCGACGTGATCCCCGCCGAGGCGCTCGAAGGCCTCGAGCGTTTCGCCCAGGCGCAGAGCACCGATCCGATCGGGCTGCGAAAGAGCGTCGAGAACGCCCTGGACTGGGACGGCACCCAGCCCGCCAAGCTCGGTGCGGACCAACTCGCCTACGTCGAGGACGTGTTGCGGGAGAACGCCGACGTCCAGTGGACATTCCTGTCCATGCACATGCCGCTGTGGCAGGGCGACCACCCGGCCTGGCGGCGCATCCGAGCCGCGCTCGCCGACCGCCCATACCACGCTTTCGCCGGACACGTTCACAACTACAGACACGAACACATCGACGGCAACTCCCACGTCCGCCTCGGACCCACCGGCGGACTCTGGGTCCTCGGCGGCCCCGAAGGCAACTTCGACCACGTGACCCAGGTCACCGTCACCGACCACGGCCCGATCCTCGTCAACGTCCTGCTCGAAGGCGTCCGCGACGTCGACGGCCAACCCGTGCTCCCCCTCGCCACCCGCACCGTGCCGATCATGTAGCGCACGTCGAGAGGGGAGGCCGACGGGCCCGCCCGGGCCCGCCCGCCTCCCCGTTGTTCTGCCCGCAGCACCGGGCGACGCCGTTGCTGCCCGCGCTGACCGGCCCGGATCAGTCGCGCTGGTGGACGACCAGCACAGCGCCGGGGGCGTGGGCGACGACGGAGGTGGCCACGCTGCCGAGCAGGTGGCCGGCCAGCCGGGAGTGCCGATGGGCGCCGAGAACGATGAGCTCCGCCTGGCGCTCGGCGGCGGTGGCGATGATGCCCTTCCAGGTCGGTGCCGCCTGGACGGTGGCGCTCTGGGCGCGGAATCCGGCGGCGTCCGCAAGGTGGGCACCGTGCGCGGCGATGTCGGCCGCGGCCTTCTCGACCTCGGCGGCACTGTTCGCGTCGAAATGCTGCGAGCCGACCGGGGTGAATCCGACATCGGCCGGCTGCCAGGCGCACAGGACGAGCGCCTCGCGTCCGGGCGGAAGCTGCGTTGCGGCGTACTGGATGGCGTAGCCGGCAATGTCACTGCCGTCGTAGGCGAACAGCACCGGGCCGGTGCGGCCGGCTTGGGCACCGGGCTGCACGGCGTCCGGGTGGGGTGAGGTCATGTCAGTCGACGCTTTCCGGGACGGGGAGGGCGAGGTCCAGATCATCCAGGTCGGTTCGGCGGACTCTGGCCAGCAGCGGGGGAGAGTACCAGGCCGGACGCAGGGCACCCAGGAACGTGTCGACGTCGGGGGCCTGCGGGCGGGCAC
The DNA here is from genome assembly GCF_023716945.1 of Frankia sp. AiPs1. GTDB lineage: Bacteria > Actinomycetota > Actinomycetes > Frankiales > Frankiaceae > Frankia. The sequence goes on from NZ_JAMQQF010000006.1 coordinate 17,236, forward strand.
CGCTCAGGGCGTAGATCGCGATGCCGATGGCGCCGCCGACGAGGGCCAGGCCAAGGCCGATCCACAGGGCGATGTTCGTTCCCTCGTTGAGGTCGCCGGTCACCGTGGCCGCGAAATGGGCGAAGATCGGCGCGATCATGAAGGCGGCGACCGCACGGAGCAGTTCGACCAGGGCGAACACGCGCTGAAGGTTGGCGGACGGCAGGGAGAAACCGGCCACGAACAACGCCGGCGCGACCGTGGCGCCGAGAGCGAGCCCGGTCAGTGCCGAGCCGACCAGCGCCAGCGGCTGGCTCGCCGGCATCGCGAACCAGAAGACCAGGATTCCGGCGGCGAGCAGGACCATGCCCACGAGCGGCATGTAGTGCACGGCACGCCGGGTGATGACGAAGCCGAACGCGATCGCGGCGATCACCGCGCCGCCGAGTTCGGGCAGGTAGAGCAGCCCGACGCGCACCGGGCCGTATTTCTCCGCGAGCACCGCGGCGGTCAGTCCCGTCGCGGACACCGACGCCGCCGCGGCGAACAGCGCGATCACCACGCCCGCGACCGGAATCGAGCTGGTGAGCATCTCCCGGACCATCAGCAGCGGCTGCGAGGCCCGGTACTGGTAAACGACGAGGACGACGATCAGTGCCAGCCCGCCGAGCAGCGGTGCGATCACCTCGACGTCCAGGATGCTGTGGCTGGTCAGTTCGGACGCGCCCAGGAAGGCCGCCAGGCTGCCGACCGCGGACAGCGCGATCGCCGGCAGGTCGCGCGGGGCATCGGGGTTCGCCGGCGGTGCGTCCTCGAAGGTGAGCACGACCAGCAGCAGCGCCAGCACCGAGACCCCGGTGACGACCCAGAACAGCGGTCGCCAGGCGTTGGCGTCAGCCTGCAGACCACCGATGAACGGGCCGAGCGCGACCGCGCCGAAGATACCCATATTCATGATCATGACGGTGGTGCGCAGCTTCTCGCGCGGGTAGCCGATCGCCAGCGCAGGGGCCGCAGCGATCAGCAGCATGCTGGTGGCGAGGCCCTGCAACAGGTGGCCGACGATGAACATGGCCGCGTCCTGTGCCGCCGCCGTCAGCACTGATCCGACGACGAGCACAACCGCGTAGACGAGCAGCATCCGCCTTTGCGGCAGGTGCAGACCCAGCTGGACGGCGAGCACCGTCCCCAGCGCGTAGGCCGCGTTACCCAGGCCCGAGCTGATGCTCATCGTCTGCGCGCTCATGTGCAGTTGCTTGGCGACGATCGGCGCCAACGGCTCCAGCGCGGCCGACAGAGCCAGGTAGGGAATAAGTGCGAATATCACCATGGCTGCGGACGCCGCGTATCTGCCAGCAAGAGGACCTTGACGCATCAATACCTTCTGATTTAGACGTGCGGAATCCATGGGAGGGATCGGGGTGGGACTGCGGACTTTCTCCCGATCCTTCTCTCGTCCCCGGCCGAACGAACAGAGGGGTGGGCAGACTGTGAGAATCGTTACCATTGACTAAATACCGGCTTCGCCAGGAATACCTGAAGCGCCGCCGGCATTCGCCGCTCGCTTCCGGCCCGGCCTCGGCTTCGGTCCTCGCTCCGGACGGTCGGGGTTTCGGTCCATGGTCCGGCTCGGGCCTCAGCGCTGGACCCGGCTGCGACCTCGGCCTTTGCTCGGCTGGGTCGGCCCTCGGCGGGACGGGGGCCGTCCGACTGGGCGGTTGGCGGGCGGGGTGGGTGCCGTGTGCGTCCGCCAACGCGGTGGCGGCGGACCGAGCGGTCCCGGCCGGACGGGCCGTTGCCGCCCGGAGTGGAGTCCACGCCCGCGGTATACGGAGCCGCCGAAGCCGCCGAAGCCGCCGGACCGGGCCGCGGGCCGGCGCCGGCGGTGCAGCAGCCACCCGGCCGCTGCCGGCGGATCCGACCAGCCGGATTTCTGGCGACGCCGACGCCGACGCCGACGGCGACGGCGACGGCGACGGCGACGGGAAATCCGAGTCGTCGAAGTCGACGCCCGCGGGGCCCTTCGGCTACCGAAATCCCGTCAACAAATTCCTACGAAAACGCTACGCAACTACCCGCCGAATCCGCGGATGCGTCAACTACTCAACACCGGAGAGCCTAACCGTTCGCCGACTCGGATTATATATTTTTGATTGATCTCGATGAGACTGCCGAATGCCTTCCTGGCGGCAGTGAGACCGATCGAGAACAGCACGCCCCAACCTTTTCCCGGTCCTGACGGCGCGTACCGGTCTGGGCCGATCACAACTGTCCGTCACGATCGCTCGTCTCGTCTCCCGCGGCCTGGTGGCTCTGGCCGAACGGGCACGGCGAGGCAGGAACGCTGTCTACCGTCTCCTGTTCGCCGAGAAAGAGCGTCCGGACAGCCGGACCCAGAACGCGCCGACTGGTACCGATCATGACGCGCAGAGCGTCCGGTCTGCCGGGACCCTCCCTGGTGGTTCTCCCCGGAAAAACCCTGTCGCGCGAGCGCGCCAGGCAGCATCGAAGATCAGAAGGACAGGGCCCACGATCCTGCCCCCGTCGAACGCGCCGACGAATCGGCTACGCCCTGCACCACGGCCTGACCTGTCGGCCTTGCCGGAACCACCGGCGTGGGCCGTTTTGGCCGCCAGGGAGCAACTGGGCCGGTTCGCGTCCCCGTTGTCTGTGGCCGCCGTGGCTCGGACGATCGCAGGTGCGGCATGAGGCTCACCCCCACGCAGCGCACCGCGGTCATGGTCCGGCTCTGCCATGAACTCGGCGAGGGGCGCCCGGCCACCCGCGAGCAGATCATCAGGGACCTGTACGGCGCCCCGATCGTGGCCAACAACGGCGTCACCCCGACCGACGTCGCCGTCACCCTGGCGTCGCCCGCGGCGCCCGTGTTCGCCGGCCCGACCGTGCCTGACCACTAGGACGTCATCGTCGATCAGGAACCTGATTCCGTCGTCAGCTTCGCTGAAGCTGCTGCCAGGCTCGGCCTGTCCGTGGGCACCGTGCGCCGCCACTGCGCCCCCTCGTCCCGCAAGCTCCTACGCGTCGGCACCGGGGTGAGCCTGGCATCCGTAGACGCCCTGGCAGGCTGATCGGACGGTCGGACGACGTCCACCAGGACAATGCGTTCGGGCCTGGTCCTGGTGGGCGTCGTTGCAGGTCAGACGGACTCCTCGTTTGCCGTCTCCCTCATCCTGCGTGCGGGGAGCCGCGCGACAACGTCCGCCAGAACGTCACCGGGGCTTCGGGAGCCCCCGTTGGCCGTGTCGACCGACCCGCCCGGGTAGAACAGGCGGACCCGCGCGGCGCTCGGTATGGCGTCATGCAGCCGGCGGGCGATCTTCACGGGGTCATATTCCGGCTCGCTGTCGTCCACGATCACATGAGCGCTCGCACGGTCGGGATTCGCGAAGTCGATGATGACCATCGTCATGTTGCCTCCCCGTCCCCCGAAGCATCGCTCTCCGGCGGGTCGGGTGCCCCCTGAAAGATCAGCATCGCGGCGCCGACGTGCGTGACTGTTTCGACCAGTGGGACATCACCAGGTAGGTAGGGGCCAGGGCCGATGTCAGCGCCGACGCGGTGACTCCCTGGTCGATGACCGCCGTGTGCCTGCCGCTGATCCGGGAGTAGTGAACCGAGATCCCCGGCATGGCCGGGAGCTGTACCGGATAGGTCGGATCTGGGGGCGCCGCATCGTCCGCGGTCTCGGCCGCGTCCGCCTGGCGGGTCCGCTGCTTGGTCACGGTCGCATACCTTCGTCCCCCTGGTCAGCCATTCCGTCTGCCCTCCCGGTGCACGTTGAGGGCACCGGGCACGCCCGCCTGTAGCTGAAGCGCGCCCGGTGCCAGCAGGCGCCCCGCCCGGGGGTCGATGCTGGGGATAGCTGCCCGGACGGAACGCCACACGAGCGTCACGCAGCACGCCGGACACGGCTACCGCCCGCATGGGACGGTCGGGGACGTCCTACGCCTACAGCGTCCCCAAGTGTCCCATCGGAGTCGGCATACGAAATGAGCGCCTCTATTCGGCGTTAATAACGAAGCATTGGAAGCACGCCGACTTCGCCGATGCCTTGGGGGTAGATCAGAAGACCGTGGAGCGGTGGATCTCGAAGGGGCGCACGCCGCATCGCAGGACCGCGATAGAAGCCGCAGCGCTACTGAAGGAGAACCCCGCCTATCTCTGGCCAGACCTTGGCAACCGGCCCGATCAGGACGGGAACCGTGGCGAGGTAGTTACGGTCTACACCGAGCGAAGCGCGGTCCCGAAGTCACTATGGCTGTCGCTTTTGGATCAGGCTAAAGAGAGTGTCAATATTCTCGTCTACGCTGGCCTTCACCTTCCCGAAGCTAATCCGAACTGGGTTCGGGAGCTACGCCGAAAGTGCGAGGATTCGGTTTCGATGCGAATTGCCTTCGGGGATCCGAATTCCGAACAGGTGAAAATCCGGGGAGGCGAGGAAGGTGTCGGGGCCGGGATGGCGGCCCGGATCAGATACGCCCTGGCGTGGTACCAACCGCTGTTCGGCTGCGAGAACCTGGAAATCGGGTTCCACTCCACAGTCCTGTACAACTCGATCTTGCGGTTCGATGACGAGATGCTCGTCAACCCACACGTGCTGGGGATGCCTGCGTTCCGCGCCCCTGTGCTGCACCTACGCAGGATCCCGGGTGGGCCGCTGTTCGAGACGTACGCCGAGTGCTTCGAGAACGTGTGGAAGACCTGTCGCCCCTACGAAGAGGGAGAGTAGACGTGCCTCGCAAGGACTACCTCAACGACCCGAGCGCACCCGCCGCAAACAGCATCGTTCCCGCGGTAAGCGCCATCGTGACAGACGACCGGGGGGCTCTACTCCTTATTCATCGGACCGACAATAAGTACTGGTCGATTCCGGGGGGAGGCATCGAGCCTGGCGAGACCGTGCGGCAGGCAACCGCCCGCGAGGTCAAGGAGGAGACGGGTATCGACATCGAGGTAATCGGCATCGTCGGCATCTTCTCCGACCCCGGGCATGTGGCGGCCTACGACGACGGCGAGGTTCGCCAGGAGTTCTCTATCTGCTTCACCACCCGCATCCTAGGAGGCGAGATAGCTACGAGCTCGGAGTCATCGGAAGTCCGCTTCGTGGCGCCCCAGGAAATAGGCGAATATCGAATTCACGAGTCCCTACGGGTGCGCATCGATCAGTACCTAGCCGGGGGCGAGCCTTATATCAGCTAGGCAATATGCGCTCGGCCCGGACTTCACTCTGTGGGACGGCACCGCACGCCGCATCGCCGCCAGCCTCACCGCCTGAGCCGACGGCATCGTCACTGCATCCCTCAGGCCACCTACCCGACCCGTTCCCAGCCGCCCAGGTCGCCCAGCTCCAAGCCGCCATCGCCGCCGCCCAACACCACCTCGACACCCAGCCAGGCCGAGACGCCCGCACCGCCGCCCTGTTCGCGATGGCCACACCCAGACACCCGAGCAGCAGTTCCATTCCGGCGGCGATGCGTTCGACTCGGTGGTCTCAGCGCCGGGTCGGGTCGGCCGCGCCGGCTGACGGGTCGGCCGCTCGTAGGCGGGTGACGAGCTCGCGCAGGAGCGCGCGGGCGTGGGTCACGTCAGTGAGCGGGATGTCGACGAGCAGTTCGCGGTGGTCCTCGGCGGCGCGGGCGGCCATCCGGCTCAGGGCGTCGTGGCCGTGGTCGGTGAGCTGGAGCAGGCCGGCGGTCCGGTGGTCCGGGTTGGCGATGACGTGGGCGAGTCCGTCGTCGACGAGTTCGTTGGCCGTGCGTTGCACGGCCTGGCGGCTTAGGCCGAGTCGCCGGGCGGCGGCGGGCACGGTGAGCGGGGGCCCGGAAAGCACGCCGAGTAGCTGCCATTGGGCCTGGGTCCGCCCCTCGGCGGAGGCGACGCGCTGCCCCCAGCGCCGTAGCGCGCCGGCGGTCTCGTAGACGTCCGCGATCAGCAGGGCAAGTTCGTCCGCCACGGCCACCTCCACCATCTTGACAACATGTTGCCGTGTGCCGCATTCTACCCATAACGACAACATATTGCTGATTCGATAATGTGCTGCACGGTAGGGCCTGTGACGCGCGAGGAAGAGTGCGAGGAAAGAAGAAAGGAAGGACGGATGACGAAGGACGTCACGCGGATGCTGGCCGAGGCGCAGCGTCTGGCCGCGCGAGTGCGGCCGGACGTCGGCGGGTTCCCGTACCTGGCGGAGGTGCTGCGCACCGCCGGCTGACGATGTCGGCGCGGTCGAGGGCGGCGGCGTGGGCGGAGCAGGCGGCGTGGGCGGCGTGGGCGGCGATGCCACCCCCGGCGGCCCCCATCGATCGTCCGGCCGAGGGGTGCTGCCGCCGGTACGGGCGGGAGCCGATGCCCGTTCGCGCAGCTCAGGGTGACCGGGAGCATGCCGGGGATCGCGCGGAAGAGGTTCGCGGCACCGCGAACGGGACAGGCCCCTAGTGATGAGGAAGGAGCACTGCCTGATGCAGCCGTCCCCGACCAACGACCGTCGATCGTCCGGCCGAGAGGTACCGCCGCCGGTGGACCCGGCCGCCGCTGGGCCCCGGGTACTCGCCGTCATCGACGGCCCGGACACAGCCGACTACACGGACGCGGCCGACTATGTGGCGCACACTGCGACGCTGCGGGGAGTCATCCGGCAGCGGCTGGTCACCCGCGCGCTGATCGAGCATCTGCCACCCGCGCCAGCGCGGCTGCTGGACATCGGCGGCGGAAACGGCGTGCAGGCGTTGGAATTCGCCCGGCGGGGATACCACGTGACCGTCTGCGAGCCCGACCCGCGGATGTTGGCCGAGACGCGACGCGGGCTGGCCGACGCCCCCGAGTCGGTCCGGCGGCGCGTCGAGCTGATCCAGGGGGACGGCCGGGACGCCGTCCACCTGGTGGGGACCGGCTGGGACGCCACCTTCTGCCACGGCGTCATCATGTTCGTCCCCGAGCCGGCGCCCCTGTTGACCGTCCTCGTCGAGCTCACCCGGCCCGGTGGAATCATCTCCGTGGTCGGCAAGAACGGCCCGGCCCTCGCGCTGCGTGCAGGACTGCAGGGCCGCTGGCAGGACACCACAGCACTGCTCGGCGAGCCCAGCTCCGCCGAAACGACCGAAACCGCCGGAGCCGCCGGAGCGAGCGGGCAGCCGGCGGTGCAACTGCCACCCGGCGACGATCCGGCGAACGTCGCCGCGATCCTCACCGCCGCCGGGACACAGCCGCTCGCCTGGTACGGGATCAGAACCTTCACCGATCATCTCGGCGACAGCCCGCCGGGGCCGGACGTGGACGCCGTCGTCAACGCCGAGTGGGCAGCCGGGGCCCGGGACCCCTACCGCGGGATCGCCCGCCTCATCCATCACGTTCATCGCCGGACGGGGATAGCCCGGCGGCGACTCGCATCAGACCGGCGGTGAGGTACCGGTCAGTCGCCCGGTGAGGAGCGCCCGGTCTGGTGGCTGGTGAGGAGTTGTGCGCGGCGGTGGACGTCGCGGGGGGAGCAGCGGCGGTCGAGGCGAGTCTGCAGAAGTGACTGGGCGACGTCGCGCCGGTTGGCCTGGATGGCACAGTAGATCGTGGTGTCCTCGACGATCTCACGCTGGGCGGCGCTGCCCCCGAGCCGCTCGACGCCGGGCAACGCGATCAGCGCGTCGGTCGCCCGATCGGGATCACCGTGCAGAAGGTGCATCAGGGCGTCAGCCAGCGGCGCGACCGTGTCGGTGAACACCTCGCTGCTCCGGGCGGCCGCGGACCGGCGCAGTTGCGCGAGTCGGCGGCAGTCCCCCACGGCGGCGAGGGCGATGGCCGAGTGGAGCCCGACGAAGGGCGTCGGCGGATCGACGAGCAACGCGCCGGGTACGGTCTCCAACACCGGTCCGAGTTCCACCGACGTCCAGGCGCCGGCCGCGAAGCCGCGCCACAGCAGCGACGCCGAGTCGATCAGGGCCCGGACGCCGGAGACGGCCGGCGGCGAGAGCTGGGCCGAGAAGCGTGCCCGGGTCGCGTTGTCGTCACCGAGTGCGAGTTCGTGCAGGGCCGCATGCCAGGAGAAGTGCGCCCGATACGACGAATCCGACCCGCAGGTCGAGATCCAGGCGTCCAACCAGGCCAGCCCCGCCTCGTGGTCGCCGGTCTCGTAGTGGACGTGGGTCTTCGCGTGGACGGCGTGACCGGCGGTCGGTTCGACGGCCAGCGCCAGCGCGGCGAGTTCGGCCGCCTCGTCCCACCGCTCCTGCTCCTGGCGGGTGAAGGCGAGCAGCCCCCGGTACCACCAGTCGTCGCGGTAGACGGCGGCGAGTCCTTCGACCAGGGCCCAGGCCTCGGCCGGCAGCTCCGTCGCGCCGTTGAACGCGATCGTCGGCACGGCGATGCTGACGGCCAGGGCGTCTTCCGGGTATGCCTGGATGTAGCTGAGCAGTGCCGCGGCCGAACCGGCTCCCCCCGGCTCGCGGATGCGGTCGGCGACGACCTCGATGAAGCGCCGTTCACGCTCGTCGGCCCGGCCGGCGTGGCGTTGCGCCTCCCGCAGGGCCGTTTCCACGTCGACATCGGCGCCCCACTCGGCGCCGAGCAGCGCCAGCACCGCCTGTCCGAGGGCGAACTGGGGGTCGGCCGCGACCGCTTCGGCCACCAGCGATTCGGCGCCGGACCGGACCCGCAGGATCCGTCCGAGCCCGGCGACGTAGCGACCGGCCGCCGCCGGGCTGGCGGTGAGGGGCAGGCCGTAGGGGTCGCGCACCCGCCGAACGACCCGTGGCCCGGGCAGGGCGGTCACGATGGCGCGGGCGAGCGCGGCGGCCTGGCCGCGGATCTCGGGAATCGCCGTGCTCTCCCACAGCTCCCCGCGCCGCAGCGGTCCGATGGCCCAGATGGCCGGCCGGGGACCGTCGGCCGCGACCAGCCGCCCGGACGCCTCGGTGGCGAAGCCCAGGTCCAGGCCGTCCGGGGTCGCCAGGCCGGTGGCGAGCAGGTTCATGACGAGGGGATCGTGGCTGGTCCGCACGCCGGCGCCCGCACCGGTGCAGTTGACCACGGCCGCGGCGAGTACCCGCGAGCCGTCGCTGAGCGAGACCTCGACGCCGGCCGCGGTGTCGGCAGCGTCGACGACCCGCGCGGCGTGCACGACCAGCGATCCCTCGGCGCGGCGTTGCTCCAGCCAGGCGTGGATGGCGGGGTCGACCCGGTGTCGTGCCCGGTCCCAGCGCCGCATCGTCGTGGCGACGAAGCTCGCCCGGCCAGCCGCGTCCAGGCGTGACCACAGCTCGGCCGTCACCGGGCGCATCGCGTCCACGGCCCGCCGCCAGTCACCATCGGCCGCCCGGATGTGATCGAAGACAAGCCGACGCGCCTGGCCGAGGCTCACCGGTCCGTCGGGCAGCTCCGGGGCGGCGAACGGCGGCGCCGGCTCCAGCGCGTGGGGCAACGGAAGCAGCCCATGACGCGAGGTCACATGCAGGCGCACGCCGGCCCGGCTCCAGCGCTGGGCCATGTCGGCCATGGTCAGGCCCGAGCCGACGAGCAGCACGTCGCTGCCGGCCGGGACGTGCGGCGGGGCATCCGCCCGCCACGGATCACCGACGAACCGGGGCGACCGGGCCAGCGCCGGCGGAGCCCACGACGTCGGCGCAGCGCCGTGTCCGAGCGCGAGGACGACGCCGTCGACCGAATGGCTGGTCCCGTCGTCGAGCGTGAGGCGCAGCCGCCGGCCGTGCCGGCGGACGTCCGTCGCTCGGGCGCACACCCGCTCGTAGCGCACCCCGCTCGCGGCGCGCAGCGTCTCCTCCAGCGTGTGGCGGAGGTAGTCGGCAAAGAACTGGCGGGGCGCGAAACCCCCGGCCGGAAAGTCGACCGCGACGTGCCGACGAAGCCAGCGCAGGAAGTGCTGCGGGTCATCGTCGAACGCGCTCATCTTCGCGGCCGGGACGTTGAGCCGGTGCCGCGGATCTCGCGTCAGATACGCCAGCCCCTCGCCGACGTCGTCTGGTTCGACGAGCAGTATCGTGAAGCTTCGGCCGGTAACCGCCACGGACCTTGCTAGCTGGGCGGTGGCGAGGCAACCGCTTGCCCCCCCACCCACCACCGCGACGACCACCGGCGCACTCATCGGGACCGTCGACAGTATGTGTGCGGACACCTGGGCATAGAGATCTCCTTCCCGGGCCATACAGATCGCTGCCAGGTTAAGCACAGGCGGGGCAGGTCGTGGCCCAGATCGACAGATCGTTACTTTCGCAGTGCGACCACGCCCGTTCTCGGGCACCCGACTGACCCTCGGTACTGACCTGTCGGCGTACGGTAGCGAGACGATCGGTGGCGCCCCTGTCGCGAGGGCCTCGCGGCGCCAGCGGCGCAGGCGGGGCCCCAGCGCCTTTCCAGCCAGGCGGGTGCGTCCCCGGTTACCGCCCTCGGCCGACAGCACCCCGCCACTTATAGCGATCACAGGAGGTCGGCGACCAGACACGACCTCGGCTGACTGTGCAGAACCCCTTTTCGGTCGGGCGGTGCCGAAGCGCCGCCCGACCTTGTCAGAGGCCCTTCCCGAATGGTCTCAGGCCAGGTTGGCCCGGTTGCAGACCGACCTCGCGACCACCGCGTGCTCGATGCCCCCGGGCAGGCTGAGCGCCAACGCATCGACCGTCAGCGTGCCGTCCGCCGCGATGGTCTGCTGGTTGATGGCCAACGCGCCCAGGTTGCCGGGCAGCACGATCGTGGTGCCCGGGGCCGGGTTCGGCTGGATCGTAATCGGCACTCCGAACAGCAGGATCGTCCCGTTCCTGATGTCGGCGGTCCCGCTCACCGTCCCGGTGAACGGGTTGTAGAAGCAGCTCGACGTGACGGTGCCGGCGGTCACGGCCGCCACCGGCCCCAGGGCCGCGGCGAGGCCGCTGACCGCCACGCTGGCGCTGGTCGGAGTCGCCGCGGTGCTCACGGCGCCGCTGTTGAGCAGCGGGAGGAGACTGAGACCCACCACGCTGTTCGGCGAGGTGCCCGGGAAGGCGCTGGCGGGGAACGGGCCGCCGGGGATGAGCCCGGTCGCCTGGAAGCCGATTGCCTTGTTCGGCGCCGCCGCGGAGGCGGGTGACGCGGCCGCGAGTGCCACCCCGCCGACGACGGCGAGTATGCCGAGACACCGAGCCGTGCGTTGTGCCCACATTTTCATGAATGCTCACTTCGATGCGTGTCGGGAACGGTCCTCACGACATCGCCGGGCTGCCGGGCACCGTTGTCCGGGTCGCTCTCCCAGCACTGCCATGACTTTAATTCCCGGGCCGAAGGTAACGTGCGCTACGTCAAAACATCGTCCTCCTACCAGGAGTGGAGGTTCACCGCCGAAGACACCACCGACTTTTTACCGACGCATACACGTCGTCTCGGTAACGAAGCCAGATCGCGCGAACATCGAGGCGTCTCGTCCCGCGTCCGCGCGACGGCGGGACACGCACCGTTCCACCGCGGCCGAGACCCACACGAATCATTCCCGGCCGCGTTGGAGGTGGACTGCGAGGCGTCCGGCGCGACGTGACCAGCTCGTTCGAAGAGGTGATCACCTCAGGCGAAGTAGTGGCCTTCCTTGAGGTCGGCGATCAGGCCCGGCCGGGTCGGCTGCCAGCCGAGCAGGTCACGGGTGATCTGCGCGGAGGCGGGACCGTCGAATCCCCAGAAGCCGCCGAGGAAGCCGACGTAGTCCCCGATCTGGTCGGGGGTGACGCCGACCGCGGGAATGTTGAGATGGGCGGCGAGGACCTCGGCGACCTCGCGGATGGGGACGCCCTCGTCGCCGACCGCGTGCAGCGCCGTACCGGGCGGCGCCGCCTCGAGCGCGAGGCGGAACAGGCGTGCGGCGTCGTCGCGGTGGACGGCAGGCCAGCGGTTGGTTCCGTCGCCGACGTAGGCCGCGGCGCCCTTCTGGCGCGCGAAGCCGATCGCGGCCGGGATAAAACCGTTGTCGCCGTCGCCGTGCGTGGCCGGTGGCAGCCGCACGGCCGAGGAGCGAACCCCGCGGGCGGCGAGCGCGAGTGCATAGTTGATGTTGTCGATCCGCCCGTTCGCCCCGCTGATCGGAACCTCGGGATCGGAGTCCTGCGCGGCCCGGCCGTCGTGTTCGGTGGCGACGACTCCCGACGGGAGGCCGAGCACGCCGAGGATGCCGGCGGCGATCACGAACGGCTTGTCGGTGCCGGCGAGGGCCTCGCCGAAGGTCTCGATCGCCGCGCGGTCGGCGTCGGTGGCGCCGGCGAAGTCGCCGGCGAAGGCGATGTCGTGCTTGAACGCGAGGTGGATGACGCCGTCGGCGGCCGCGGCGGCGGCACGCAGGACGTCGAGGTCGTCGAGCGATCCGGCACGGACCTCGGCCCCCGCCGCCCGCAGCGCAACGGCCGCGGCGTCGGAGCGGGCCAGGCCGGTGACCGCGTGACCGGCGGCGATCAGGTCGGGGACGAGTCCACGGCCGACCCAGCCCGACGCTCCGGTGACGAACACATGCATGGGAAACCTCCACGGTGGGGGCTGCGCGGGAGCGCAGCCCCGGCGGGCGCCCGCGATGCCCGTTGCCATTGATAGTACGATCGTTCTAGAAAAGAACGTATGCGGTCATGCTAGAAACGTCAAACCGTGTTGACCAGGGAGGCGGCCATGGCGGGACGACCGGTCAACCATCAGCGCCGGGCCGAGCTGCTGGACGCGGCGGTCGAGTACGCGGCCGAGTACGGGTTCTCCGAGCTGACGTGGCGGCCCGTCGCCGCCGCACTCGGGGTGTCGCCCACGACGTTGGTGCATCACTTCGGCACCAAGGAGCAGATGCTCGAGGCCATCCTCGGACGCCTGCGGGAGCGCATGTTCGTGGCCACCCGCGACCTGGCCGGCGAGCAGCCCGACCTGGCGACGCAGGCCCGGGCGACCTGGGCACGGGCCTGCGACCCACGACACGAAGCGGAGTTCAGGCTGTTCTTCGCGGTGTACGGACGCGCGCTGCAGGCTCCGCAGCAGTTCGCGGCGTTCCTCGAGCACGTCGTCGCCTACTGGATGAACTCCCTGGTCGACGCCCAGGGACCGGACACCGACCCGGCGACCGCGACGCGCACGGCCACCCTTGTGATCGCGACCATCCGCGGGCTGCTGCTCGACCTGCTCGCCACCGGCGACCGGGACCGGGTCCAGGACGCGGCCGAAAGCTTCCTCGCCACCCTCGAACACAGCACCCAGCCGTCGGCCGCACGGCCCCGGTGAGCCGGCGGCGGACCGCCTCACGTCATGGGCGTGCCGGTAGCTCCTTGGGGAAGTCCTCGAGGCCGAGCACGCGCAGCAGCTCCAGCCGCTCGCGGGCCTCGGTATCCGCCGGGGTGAGTACCAACAGTTTCTGCCCCTGGTCAGGGGTGACCAGGGTCTCGCAGTCCATCAGCAGGCGGCCCACCCGCGAGTGAATCATGGTCTTGCGGTCGGCCCGCCTTACCGCCACCTCGTGCTCGGCCCAGAGCCGGCAGAAGTCGCCACTCACGGCCTGCAACCGCTCCACGAGTCCCGTGACCGTCGGGTCGCGGGACCGCCGGCCGGCGACCGCGCGCAGGTCGGCGACAATCTGACGAGCCCGGTGGTCCTGATCTTCCGCCGGGCAGACGGCCCGGGCGGCGGGGTCGGTGAACCACCGATACGCGATGTAGCGCCGGTCGCCGGCGAAGCCGGTGTGATCGCCCTGCAGCAGGACAGCCGCCCGGTTCTGGGCGAGCACCTCCCCCAAGTCGGACAGCACCAGGGCCGCGGTGTCACCGAGCAGGTCAAGCATGCGCACCAGGCCGGCGCGAGCCAGCCGGGCCACCGCGTCGGCGGCCGGGGGCTGGTGGCCGGCCAGGTGGAACAGGTGGTCGCGTTCGTCGTCGGAGAGGCGAAGAGCCCGGGCCAGCGCGCCGAGCAGCTGGGTCGAGGGTTGACTGCTACGGCCCTGCTCCAGTCGTACGACGTAGTCGACCGACATGCCGGCGAGCATGGCCACCTCCTCCCGGCGCAGGCCGGTGGTGCGGCGGCGGCGGCCGTCGGCGATCCCGACCTCGGCCGGGCGAATCGACTCTCGGCGGCGGCGCAGGAAGTCGGCGAGCTCGGCACGCTGCATGGCTTCATGCTCCCCGGGGCCGGCAAGCCGATCCAGGGAGCGGCTCTCCCACGATGAACACTCCGCTCCCGCGCGTCCCGGTGCAGGCGCAGGGTGGGTGGCGACACCGACGGGCAAGCGACACCGACGAGGAGGAGAACGCGATGCAGACACGAACCCTGGGTAGCACCGGCCCGACCGTTTCCGCGCTGGGCCTGGGTGCGATGGGCATGTCGGGCGCTTACGGCGCGGCCGACCGCGCGGAGAGCATCGCCACCGTGCACGCCGCGCTCGCGGCCGGCGTCACGCTGATCGACACCGCGGATTTCTACGCCATGGGCCACAACGAGCTGCTGCTCAGCGAAGCGCTGCGCAGCCGGGACCGGGACAGTTACGTGCTGAGCGTCAAGTTCGGCGCGCTGCGGGGGCCGGGCCCCGAGTTCCACGGGAACGACGGCCGTCCCGAGGCGGTGCGCAACTTCGTGGCCTACTCGCTGACCCGGCTGGGCACCGATCACCTCGACATCTACCGTCCCTCCCGGCTGGACCCGGCGGTCCCGATCGAGGACACGGTGGGCGCGATCAAGGAGCTGATCGACGCCGGGTACGTGCGGCACGTCGGCCTCTCGGAGGTCGACGCCGAGACGATCCGCCGGGCGCACGCCGTGCACCCGATCGCCGACCTGCAGATCGAGTACTCGCTGATCTCCCGCGCGGTCGAAGCGGAGGTCCTGCCCACGCTGCGGGAACTCGGCATCGGCCTGACCGCGTACGGGGTGCTCGGCCGCGGACTCATCTCCGGGCACTGGTCCGCCGGCCGCACCGCCGGCCCTGGCGACTTCCGCGCCTTCAGCCCCCGGTTCTCGGCCGGGAACGTGGAGCACAACCTGGCCTACGTGGAGGCGCTGCGCCGGGTCGCCGAGGCGAAGGGGTGCACCGTCGCCCAGCTCGCCATCGCCTGGGTGGCCGCGCAGGGCGAGGACATCGTGCCGCTGGTCGGCGCCCGCACCCGCGAGCGGCTGGCCGAGGCGCTGCCCGCCACGGAGCTCGCCCTCACCGCGGACGACCTCGCCGAGATCGAGAAGGCGGTACCGGCGGGCGCGGCGCGCGGCGACCGCTACCCGTCCGCGTTCATGTCCGGCCTCGGCGTGGGGAACTGACGCCGGCGACGGTCACAACAGGTGACGGCCCCCGTCGACGTTGAGCGTCTGGCCGGTGATGAAGGCGGCGTCGTCGGAGGCAAGGAAGAAGATCGGTCCGACCAGGTCCTCGGGAGTTTCGTCGCGGTGGAACGCCCGCGCATTGCGCTGCTCCGCCAGCAGGGCCTCGGGAAGCACCGCGGCGGCCGCTGGGGTGACAGTAAGTCCCGGGGTAATCAGATTGACCGTGATGCCGTATCCGCCGAGTTCGCGGGCCAGGACACGGGTCAGGCCCAGGACCCCTCCCTTGGACGCCACGTAGTGGGACTGCATGGGGGTACCGCTGAAAACCGAGCCGGACCCGACGTTCACGATGCGACCGTGGCCGCTCGCCTTCAGGAGGGGGACGAAGGCCCGGATCATGAGAAAGGTGCCGGTGAGGTTGACGTCGATGACCTGACGCCACTCGTCGGTGCTCATCTCCTCGAAGGCGGTCTGCGGAAAGTGGCCGGCATTGTTGATCAGAACGTCGACCGTGCCGAGGTTCTGTTGCACGGCCTGGACCAGCGCGGCGACGCTCTCCTCGCTGGCGATGTCCGTGGCGACGGCATGCAGCGACGGGTGCTGCCCGCCGGGCGCGCCCGAGTCCCACCGGGCACGCCAGGTGTCGAGCGCCTCCTGCGAGAGATCGGCCGCGACGACCGTGTCGCCGTGGGCCAGGAAACGGTCGACGATCTCGGAACCGATGCCGCCGGAGGCGCCGGTGACCACGACGGTGCGTGCTGTGCTCATGACCACTCCTCTCAAGCTGGATCGTGCCCAAATCGGCCATTTTATCATTTGGCTGATACTTGTCCCACGCCGCTAGCTGGCATGGTCACGAATGAGCACAGCGCGTGCCAGCGGGTCGACCGGGCGCTGCGGGAGTTCCCACCAACCCACGCCCAGCTCGGACCGAAACACTCCTGGACACCACCGATCACGCACAGATATGAGAGTCGGTCCGCGGCAGTCCCGGCCACAGGGCGGCCGGCAGATGCAGGAGGTTCCTGACCGTCAAGCGGCTTGGCCTCACTCTTACCGTCAACAAGCTCCTGCAATTGCCGACGCAACCAAGACGGGCACCAGCCCGACGGTGGGCGCGGCGCGGATGTCGTCGTCGATCCGTCCGGACGCGCCGCGCTCGCCGCCCGTCACGGCCGGACGTTGCGGCCCGACGAGCCGCTGTCCGCCGCCCTGGCTCGGGCCGATGCTCGCCGCCTCCGGCTGGCGACTGGACAGCCAGGACGACCCACCGCACCGCTTCCTGGCCCGCGCGACCCGTCAGGTTGTCGGGGCGGCGCCGCGGCGGGCGTTGTAGACGACGACGTCGTCCCGGCGGCCGTAGTCGGCGAAGACCTTCAGGGCCTGGTCGCGCAGGATGTCGGTACGCACCGTGATGCCACGGCGGGCGAACTGCTCCTGCCAGTCGTCGCGCATCGGTCCCTCGTCGAAGCCGGTGAGCTGTTCGACCTCGTCGCCTACGCCGGCGATGGTGAGCAGTTGGACGCCGGACCACATGACGGCGCCATAGCACATGACGCAGGGACGCCAGTTGACGACGAGCTCGACCGGCGTGCCGACGGCGCTGAGGTCCCAGCGTCCGAGCCGGGCCTGGGCAAAGGAGAGGGCGACGACCTCGGCGTGCATCGCGGACAGCCCGGAGGCCAGGACGAGGTTGACGCCCGCGGCGTAGATCTCGCCGGTGTCGGGGTCGGCGACGACGGCGGCGAACGGGCCGCCGCAGCCCTCCCGATGGTTGCGGGCCGCGAGCCGGTGCACGAGGTCCATCCGCTGCTCGACGTCGGGGAGCACGGTGCCGACGGCGTCGACCTCGTCGTCCACCCAGGCCGGCAGGGTGACGCCGAGGGCGGCGACGGGACGGGAGGCGTCGAGACAAGGGGCGTCGAGGCGGGAGGCGTCGAGACGGGGGGCGAGAGGCGTCGCCGGGTCGGTGGGGCTGGCGCTCATGGCGGATGTGGCCCTTCTCGGATTCAGGCGGTGAAGAAGTGGCTCAGGCCCATCGCCCGCAGGCCGCGCCGGTAGGCGACCGAGCTGCGATCGGCGGGGATGTTGACCTCGATGCGCGGATCGAGCGGGAGGTTCTCGGGGCGCTGGGCCTCGACGATGGCCCGGTCCTCCTCGAAGATCCGCAGGTTGAAGTCGTGGATTTCCTGGTCGGGCTGGTCGGTGTTGAAGTTCTTCGCGATCGGCGCGAACATCCGGGTCTGGCGGGCCGAGACCGGTGCCGCCGCATTCATGATCGAGAGTCGGCCGCCGTCGGGGAAGTGCACGACGAGCGTGGCGGTGAACGGCAGATGGGCGTCGAAGCGCCGGAGCCATCGGAAGCCGGGCTCGCCGCGTTGGGCGCCGTGGGGATAGTTGCCGACGGTGCTCCAGTAGTCGGCGGTGAAGCCGTGGGGGGTCGGGGTCGGGGTGTAGTCGGGGACCTCGGTGTTGTTCGGGTCGGCGAAGGTGGCGGCGTGGACGAAGGCGAAGTGCGCGACGTCGAGGAAACCCTCCACCTGGCGGCCGGCGAACGCGGCGACGTCGAACCCGGGACAGGTCACCCGTTGGAACCCGGGGTCGTCCCAGTGCGGCATCCGTGGAATCGGCGACGCGAGCGACCCGTCGAAGCCGAGTTCGGCGACGTGGTCGGCGCCGGGGTCGGGGTCGACGTCGGGGGCGGAGTCGACGTCGGGGGCGGGGTCGACGTCGGGGGCGGCGCGGGTGCCGCGGTCTGGGCGTAGGCAGGTCCAGACCAGCCCGTAGCGTTCGGTCGCGGGATAGGCGGTCAGGGCCATCCGGGTGGGGATCTTCGCCGTCGGGTGCGCAGGTATCGCGACGCAGGCGCCCGCCGCACCGAACCGCAGGCCGTGATATGCGCAGGCGACGGTCTCGCCGTCCCCCGTCCCCATGCTCAGCGGGACCCCGCGGTGGGGGCAGAGGTCGCGGGCGACGACCACCTCGCCGCCCGCGCGGTAGATGACGAGCCGCTCGTCGAGCAGCCGGGCCGCAACCGGTTGGTCGCGGACCTCACGCGACAGTGCGACCGGGTACCAGTGTCGGGCCAGGATGGCCCAGTCATCCGGGTCGAAGGAACAGTCGGGCGGAACCGTCGCCAGCACGGCAGGGTGGTCGACCACAGGGCGCCTCGGCAGGGTGGGACCGTCCGCCTCGAGGCGGACGGAGAACGGCGGGGGATCGGCGGGCTGTCGTCCGACGCCCTGCAGCGCCGACCCGGCCGGGGCCGCGTCGCCGTCCGGCGGACCGGAGTCGCCGGCGGACCGGAGTCGCCGGGGGGCCGGGGCGTGGACGTCGTCGGCGTCAGGCGCCGTGCGCGATCCGCCCACGGGTCCAGGCGTGCCGATGGACGTGGCGACGCACGTCGACCTGACGGTCCTTCACCATCCGACACACCTCCTTCCCTCCGTGGGCCCCTCGACTGTCCGCCACCGTCGTTACGGGTCGGTGGCGCTCGTCGAACATCCGCGTGTCGACCGTCCGGCGATCACGCCCGCCGCCATGCCGTGGCCGCGGTGAGTACTCGTACCCTCGTGGCCATGGTTACCGGAGAGGCGTGGCCGCCCGCCAGGCGGGTCAGGGACGACGGCACCTGGCGCATCGGAACTGACGCCGAGGTCGGGTGGATCACCGCCGGCACGACCCCGGGCCTGACCATCACCGCGGCCATCCCGCCGGTCTTCGACGCCTACGCCACGGTCATGCTGCCGGCCAGCGAGGACAAGCAGAAGAAGCATGAACAGGCCATGTTGACGCTTCTTCGTGAGCACTCGGCAGACCAGCCATGGTGGCTCGGATACCTCGACACCGGCGCGGACGACATCGTGTTCCCCGACGCGCCGATGGTGAACCTGTATTCCGGTTGGCGATACGTGCTGGTGGAGGCGGGGCCGGCGCAGGCCGCCGCCTGGCGTCGGAGCGGCCCCTGGTCTTTCTGGAAGGGCGTGCTGCCCAACCTGATGTTCCCAGCTGATCGCTCGTGGCTGCTCTCGACACTGTGGGACGACGTCTGGAGCTGCCTCGGCGGGTCCGCCGGGCTCGTGCGCGGATTCCTGGGCCACCCGGACCTCCAGACGAGGCAGGTAGTCCTCGGCCAGGACGCCACCCCGCCGGGCCAGGTGGCGCTTTGACGATCCGCTCGGAGTACCCGAGCAAGGGCCGTTGCTATCATTGCACGCCGCTCGTTCTTGGCACTCGCATCACCGACGTGGGTTGATGGTGTTCGAGGTGCCACGGTTGTTGCGGACGGCCGCGATCCGTCGCGACGCATCCTGATCCCGTGTGTTCCCGAGGAGTGAGCGGCATGCCGGAAAACAACAATGAGGACGGGTTGGGCGGCGCGGAGCCCGATCCGTTTGCCGACCTGGTGCTCGACGAGAATTTCGTCCAGGCCGCGACCAGATACGAGCCCCCGGCCAGGACCAGAGCCGCCCTTGCCCGCTTCGGCTCCGCCGCCGACGCCACGCCGCGGCGGAAGGTCCACCCTCGGCGCGCGGCGCGGTCGGGGCGCAGCCGGACGTCGCGGCCGTCGCCGACCACCGACTCGGGGCCGCGGTCGCGAGCCGGCATCGTCGTCGCGCTGATCGGCATTCCCCTGCTCGTCTGGACCGCCTACACCATGCTCAGGTCGACGGGCGACGCCCCGCGCACGGCCCTCCCGGCAGTCGATCCAGGCGGATCCGCCGCTGCCGGCGGCGCGGACGAGTCCGGTTCCGGCGAGGGGCGGGAGCCGGAGCTTCTCCGCTGGGACTGGAAGCCGCAACGGTGCTACAGCTGGAACCAGCCCGACCCCCGGACCCGGGTTGACGAGGTACCGTGTAACGGGTGGCATCTGTTCGAGGCCGTGGGCGACCTGGACATCAGCCCGGCCTATCCGGCCGGCCAGCGGTATCCGTCCGAAGCGGAGTGGGTGGCGATCGCGCAGTACCACTGCGGCCCACTCATCACCCCGTACCTCGGTTACTCCCTCGATCCGTTCGGCCGATTCGGCGCCGGCACCATCCACCCGCGGCACACCGAATGGGAGACCGGCACCCGGCGCATCGTCTGCGGCCTCATCGCCCGCTCGCAACACGCCGACCCACTCCGGCTGGCCGAGTTCGAAGGGCCGGTGCGCGGCGCCGATCAGGCGGTCACCTATCCCGCCGGCGCCTGTTTCCGGGGCGGCAGCGACGGCAAGGACGAGGAAGTGCCATGCACGGAGCCGCACCTCGCGCAAAGCGTCGGGGCGGTCATGTTGGCGAATACTCCCGACGGAGCGCCGCCGTCGGAGGAACGGTTCAACGAGCTGGCGGCCGGCGCCTGCGCGCCCCTGCTGGCGCCCTATCTGAAGCAGCCGCAATTCGGCGGCGCGGTCGGGCAGGGCGGCTGGCACCTGATTCCCGCCGAGAGCTGGCGTGCCGGCACGCACACCACGACCTGCACTATCCGTTTCACCGACGCGGCGGGCAACCCGACCGACGTGATCGGCACCTTCACGCCCGGCGCGGGCACCGGCTCGTTCACCGCCGCCACCTGAGACGTCGTTGACGGACGGGCAGTGGGCGGTGATCGAACCGTTGTCGCCCGTGCGGGACCCGCGCCGCGGTGGTGCGGCGTTCCGGGCCGGCCGGGGCGGACGCGGCGCCCGAATACAGTGCAGGCGGGGGCGGTCACAGGCGAGCGCGGTCACAGCCGGGGCGGTCGGAACCTGACAAGCGCACTCGGTCCCGCCCGCGATGGGTATGGGTGCGGCACGACGGGGAGCGGGGCCATGCGACTGCAGGTGGGATGCGCGATGTGGACGCACAAGTCGTGGCAGGGGCGTTTCGTCGCGCACCCGCTGCCGCCGCAGGAACGCCTGCGGCACTATGCCGGCTGGTGCAACGCGGTCGAAGGGAACACCACCTTCTATGCGACTCCGGCCCGGGACACCGTGGCCTCGTGGGCGCAGCAGACCGACGCCGACTTCCGCTTCGTGCTCAAGCTGCCGAAGGTCATCACGCACGAACGCCGGCTCACCGACGTGGACGAGGCCCTGCACACCTTCCTGGCGGCGATCGAGCCACTCGGCCCGCGGGCCCATGCGGTCTGGATACAGCTACCGGGATCGTTCGCGCCCGCCGACGTCCCCGCGCTCGCCCGTTTTCTGGGCCGGCTCCCCCGGTCCCACCGCTACGCCGTCGAGGTTCGCCACCCCGCGTTCTTCGACGACCCCCGGGCGACGCGCATGCTCGAGGCGGCCCTCGCCGTCGCGGCCGCCGAGTGGATTCCCTTCGACACCACCGCCTTCTTCCGGAGCCCGCCGACCAGCGACGCCGAACGGGACGCCTGGACCAAGAAGCCGCGCATGCCGCTGCGATCGGTCGCGCTGACCGACCGGCCGATCGTCCGTTACCTCGGCCGCGACGACGGCGCACGGACGATCGAAGGCTGGCAGCGTTGGCTCGACGTCATCGTCGACTGGCTGCGCGAGGGCCGTTCCCCCACCGTCTTCATCCACACCCCGAACAACGCCGATGCCCCGGAACTCGCCCGCCGCTTCCACGACGAGGTACGGGCCCGCGTGCCCGCGCTGGCGCCCCTGCCGCAGCCGATACCGATGCCGATGCCGATGCCGACCGAGCCCGCGACCCTCTTCTGAAGCGAGTCACCTGCACGGTTCGCATGACGCCTTTGTGACCCGGCCACGAAATACCGAGGCCGGACTGCTGCCAACAGGCCTCGACATTCGCTTTTTTGGCGGACGTGGCTCGATTCTCCGTGCAAGGATGCAGATATCGGATCTACCGACCATCATGGGGGCTGTTCACATGAGCGGAGTCACGAACCTGACCGTACTCGTCGATGACGAGCCGGCACCAAATGGCTGGACCAAGATCGGCAAGGATCTCAACGCCGGCGCGGGGGGCGCCTACCTCTATTTCGCCTACGAGCGGGCTTCCGGCGCGCCCATCACAAACATCATCTTCCTGCTGAGCAAGGACGAGCCGGCGCCGCCGAGCTACCACCGCATCGATGTCGACCTGAACAAGGGTGCGGGCGGCGCCTACATCTACGCCGCCTTCACGCACGAAGCCCACCTGGGCAGCCCGATCGAGGATCTGGACGTCATTCTCGGCGACAACAGCGGGATCCAGCCGCAGGCGCCATGGCGACGCATCGACGTCGACCTGAACAAGGGCGCCGGCGGCAAATACGTCTACCTGGTGTACCGGAACGCCTGAGTATTTCCCGCCGAGCACTGTTTTTCGCCGAGCACTGCGCGAAAGTCCGCAGGCCGCTCGAGGCGGACACGCGGCCCGCCGTCCCGGCCCGGGCGTGGCCGCGCACGTGCGTGCGACGCCCCTCCCAGCTTGTGGGAAACGAGCCGGGAGGGGTCTGCGCGGGCCTCAGAGACCGAGACTGCGTCCGATGATCTCTTTCATGATCTCATTGGTGCCGGCCCAGATCTTCGTGACCCGGCCGTCTATCCAGGCCTGCGCGGCGCGGTATTCGGTCATGTAACCGTAGCCGCCGTGAAGCTGCACGCAGGCGTCCAGGACGTCGTTCTGGACCTCGGAGGACCACCATTTCGCCTTCGCCGCGTCGACGGCGGACAGTTGTCCGCGGCTGTGGGCCGCGACGCACGAGTCGACGAACGCCTGAGTGACATCGATCTTCGTGACGAGCTCCGCCAGCAGGAACTTGTTATGCTGAAAGCTGCCGATGGCGGCCCCGAAGGCCTTGCGCTCGGCGACGTACGCGAGCGTTTCGCCGAGGATCTGGGTGGCGTGGGCGATGCTGGCGACGGCGACGCTGATGCGTTCCTGCGGCAGCCGCTCCATCATGAGCGGGAACCCGCGGTTGACCTCGCCGATCACCGCGTCTCCAGACACCTTCATATCGGCGAAGAAGAGCTCAGCCGTGTCGGATTCCGGCTGGCCGACCTTCTGGAGTTTGCGGCCCCGGGAGAACCCCGGGGTGTCCGCCGTGACACCGAACAGCGTGATGCCGCGGGCGGCCTTGACGCCGGGATCGGTCCGCGCGGCCAGCACCACGAAATCGGCCGAGTAGCCGTTGGTGATGAAGGTCTTCGACCCATTGATGATCCAGTCCGAGCCGTCCGAGACCGCGGTTGTCCGCAACGCGGCCAGGTCGGAGCCGGCCGCCGGCTCCGACATCCCGATCGCGGCGACCGTCTCGCCCGAGCAGAACGCGGGCAGCCAGCGCTTCTTCTGCTCCCGCGTGGTCAGGTCCGCCACATACGGCGCGACGATGTCGGTGTGGACGCTGAAGGACGACGCGATTCCGGCGCTGACCTTGGACAGCTCCTCGACCCAGACGGCGTTGAACCGGTAGTCGTGGACGCCGCTGCCGCCGAACTCCTCGGCGATGCCGAAACCGAGGAAGCCCGCGCGCCCCGCCTCGTGCCACGCCTCCCGGGCGATGACCCGGTCGGCGATGAACCGGCTGTAGCCGGGACTGACGAACCGCTCGACGAACGCGCGCACCGACTCCCGGAACAGCTCATGATCATCTTCGTAGAGCGCGCGTTCCACGTCGACCTCCTCACCGGTCCGGGCGCCGCCGGCCGCGGGCCCGCGCCGACGCGACGCCCCGGAAACTGAAGGCGATCTCCGTCCACGACAATGCTAGCTAACTGAGTAATACACCATCACTCCGCCGGCCGCAGGAGACCGCCAGGCAACCGCGCGCTGGTACCCCGCACTAGCGCTTTCGCGCGAGTCCGCCGTAGATGTGGACGTGCGTGTCGTCGGGAGCGGGCTGCGCCGGATCCGGGTGCCAGTGGTGGACGAGCACGACCCCGGGGTCAAGCAGTTCCAGGCCGTCGGAGAACCGTTCCACCCGCGCCTTGTCCCGGGCGACGGCGGGGATGCCCGCCGCGTTGTAGGCGGCGACTCCCACGTTGACCTCGTCGGGGGCGCTGTCCGCCGTGGTCGTGGACAGGGCCAGCAGGCTGCCGGCGGGCAGCGGAGCCAGGATTCGGTCGATGATCTCCTGGGCGACCCGGTCGTCGACGATGAAGTGCAGGATCGCCAGCAGACTCACCGCGACCGGCTCGCGCAGATCGAACAGCGCGCGCATCGGCTCGGACGTCAGGATGGCGTCCGGATCGGTGAGGTCCGCGTCGAGATAGTCGGTGCGGCCCTCGGGCGTGCTGGTCAGCAGCGCGCGGGCGTGGACCAGAACGATCGGGTCGTTGTCGACATAGAGGACCCGCGCGTCCGGCCGCACCTGCTGGGCCGCCTCGTGCAGGTTCGGTGAGGTCGGCAGGCCGGTCCCGATGTCCAGAAACTGACGAATGCCGTGCTCGGCGGCGAGATGACGGGCCAGCCTGGCCATGAAGGCCCGGTTTGCCCGCATGGATGTGGGCAGATTCGGCCAGTCCTGGGAAATTGCTCCGGAGGCTGCCCGATCAGCCGGATAATTATCCTTACCACCGAGCAGGTAATCGTAGATTCGGGCCGAGTGAGCCACATCCGTGCGCAGGTCGGCCGCCTTCCCGCCCGGAGTCCCCACCGACGTCTCCGTGCCGCCGCCGCGATCGTTCATCATTCCCCCACCCTGGCCTGACCGTCGTGTCGCTATCAGACCGTTTCCATCCGGATTCTTACAGTAGTGCGACCCTCGCCGGCATCGGGGCCGGATGCGGCGGTCACCCCGGGCCGGGGCCGCTGGTCGGGCGTTCCCCCGGCCGGCCCGCCGCACCGGCACGCGGCAAGCGACTACCTTCGGAGCAGACCTGCCGGCACCAGCGCGGATGCCCGGATCACACACGTCGCGACTGGGGGATGCGCATGAGCTCGACCATCGATCCGGATCCGGATCCGGACCCGACAAGGGACGCGGGTCAGGCCGGGACCGCCGGCCTGGCCCAGGACGCCGCCCCGGCACGAGACGCCGCCCCGACCCCGGCACGAGACGTTGACCCGGCAGGAGACGTCAGCACGGCACGAGACGTTGACCCGGCACGAGACGTTGACCCGGCAGGAGACATCGAGCCGGCAGGAGACATCGAGCCGGCAGGAGACATCGAGCCGGCCGACGACGTCGCCGGCTTTGCCGAGCTGGCGCTGCGGCCCGAGCTGCTGCGCAGCCTCGCTGCCCTCGGGTACGAGGAGCCGACGCCGATCCAGCGGGAGGCCGTTCCGCTCCTGCTCGCCGGCCGCGACCTGCTCGGTCAGGCGGCGACCGGCACCGGGAAGACGGCGGCGTTCGCGCTGCCCCTGCTGCACCGCCTGACGGATGACCGCGCCAGCGACCGTGGCCCGCAGGCCCTCGTGCTCGTCCCGACGCGGGAACTCGCCGTCCAGGTGTCCGAGGCGATCCACCGGTACGGTCGCGATCTCGGCGCCCGGGTCCTGCCGGTGTACGGCGGGGCTCCGATCGGCCGGCAGGTACGCGCGTTGGTGCAGGGGATCGACGTGGTGGTCGCCACCCCCGGCCGCGCGCTCGATCACATGGGTCGCGGGACGCTCCGGCTCGACGGCCTGCACACCGTCGTCCTCGACGAGGCCGACGAGATGCTCGACATGGGCTTCGCCGAGGACATCGACGCGATCCTGGAGCAGGCGCCGCAGAACCGCCAGACGGTGCTGTTCTCGGCGACGTTAGCGCCGCGGATGGACCAGATCGCCCGGCGCCACCTGCGCGATCCGGTCCGCATCCAGATCGGCCGCGCGGCGCCGGAGCCGGGCGCGGCGCCGCTGGTCCGGCAGGTCTCCTACGTGGTCCCGCGGGCGTACAAGACGGCGGCGCTCGGCCGCATCCTCGACGTCGAGTCGCCCCGGTCGGCGATCGTGTTCTGCCGCACCCGGGAGGAGGTCGACCAGCTCGCCGACTCGCTCAACGGGCGCGGCTACCGGGCGGAATCGTTGCACGGCGGGATGAGCCAGGAGCAGCGGGAGCGGGTGATGGAACGGCTGCGCACCGCGACGGCCGACCTGCTGGTCGCGACCGACGTCGCCGCCCGTGGTCTGGACTTCGAGCAGCTCACCCATGTGGTGAACTACAGCGTCCCGTCCGCGCCCGACTCCTACGTCCACCGGATCGGCCGGGTCGGGCGGGCCGGCCGCGAGGGGGTGGCCATCACCCTGGCGGAGCCGCGCGAGCACCGGATGCTCAAGACGATCGAGCGGGTCACCCGGCAGCGGATCGCCGTCGAGAAGGTGCCCACCGTCGCCGATCTGCACGCCCGGCGGCTGGAACTGACCCGTGCCGCGTTGCAGGAAAGCCTGCTCGAGGACGACCTGGAACGGTTCCGCGTCGTCGTCGAGACGCTCACCGACGAGTTCGACCCGATGGAGATCGCGCTCGCCGCGGTCAAGCTCGCCCACGACGCCAGCTTCGTGCCGGACGGCGAGGACGACATCCCCGACCTGCCGCCGGCGACCGACGCACGCGGCGAACGGGCCGGCCGCGACGGCGCCGGACGCCGGGAGCGGCGACCCCGCTCGGCGAGCGGTGGCATGGCCCGGTTGTTCATCGGCGCGGGCCGCGGCGCCGGCGTCCGGCCGCAGGACCTCGTCGGCGCGATCACCGGGGAGACCCGGTTGTCGGGCCGCGACATCGGCGCCATCGAGATCGCGCAGCGGTTCTCGCTCGTCGAGGTGCCCGACGGCGCGGCCGACGAGGTGATCGCATCGCTGCGGGGAAGCACCATCAAGGGTCGCCGGGTCGCCGTCCGCCGCGAACGCCAGGACAGTCACTAGCGCCCGCGGCGGGCGAGCCCGGCCGGGGGGCCGGCCGGGGGGCCGGCCGCCTACGCGCCGGTGAGCAGCATCGCGCCGCTGAAGGGGCCGACGGCGTTGGCCCACAGCGCGACCTCGGCGTCGGCGACCTGGCGTTCGCCCGACTGGCCGCCGCGCAGTTGCCGGGTCGCCTCGATGCAGAAGTTCGCGCCGTGGCGGCGGCCCACGTTGCACGCGCCGCCGTCGGTGTTCGTGGGCAGCGCGCCGGTCAGGCTCGTCCCGCCGCTGCTGACGAACGGACCGGCCTGCCCCGGCTCGCACACCCCCAGTGCCTCCAGCCACTGCAGGGTGATGACGCTGAAGCCGTCGTAGAGCTGGGCGCAGTCGAGGTCGGCGGCGGTCAGGTCGGTGTGGGACCACAGCTGCTGCAGGCAGTGCACCGGCGACGTCCGGACCATGTCGGGCAGCAGCTCGAAGGTCATGTCGTGGTTCGCCGAGAGCCCGGTCGCCTCGACGAACACCGGCTTCTGGCGCAGGTCGCGGGCCCGTTCCTCGGTGGTGAAGATGACGGCCGCGCCCGAGTCGCAGGGGTAGTCGCAGTCGAGCAGCCGCAGCGGCTTGCTGATGTACGGCGCGGCGAGGTAATCCTCGACCGTCATCGGTTCCCGCATCAGCGCCTCGGGATTCTTCGCGGCGTAGCCGCGCTGGGTGACGGCGAAGTTCGCGAAATCCTCCTCGGTCGCGTCGGACTCGTGCAGGTAGCGGTTGGTCAGCAGACCGGCCCACTGCGCCGGCATCAGGTCGCCGAACGGATGCTGGAACTGCGCGTCGAAGGCCATGCCGGTGCCGCCGGCCCACAGGTTGGCCCGGCTCGGCTGCTGCAGGATCACCCGCATGGCCACGACCGTGTCGGCCTGGCCGCTGGCGACCGCGTGGGCGGCGTGGATGGCCGGGCTGATGAAGGCCGGCGAGATGCCGACGTCGAGGTGCCAGCGCAGCGGCGAGAAACCGAGCATGTGCGCGAAGTCGATCGGGTTGCCGCCCCAGGTGGTCAGCCCGTCGATGTCGGCCGACTCGAGACCGGCGTCCGCGAGGGCCGCTCGGGCCGCCTGGGCGGCGTGGTGACGTTCACTCAGCCCGGTGCGTCGCCCGGCGTCGGAGTAGCCGACACCGACGATGGCGACCCGGCGCCCGCCCCTCACGCGAGGCTCCCCGCGGGCACGAACACCGGGATCGTGAGGTCCGGCGAGAGATCCTCGAAGGTGACCTCGACCGCCATCCCGAACCGGACGTCGGGCTCGGCGATCCCCACCAGGTTGGACAGGATCCGCAGGTCGGCCTGCTCGGCCAGCTCGATCGACGCGAGCAGGTAGGGGACCCGGTCGGCGAAGAACGGATGGAACACCCGGCGCGTCTCGGTGTAGCTGTACACCGAACCCCGCCCGGACACCGGCTCGAACGCCAGGCGGAAGGAGCCGCAGCGCCGGCAGACCGGCCGCGGGAGGTGGATGAACAGACCGCAGTCCTGACAGCGCTGAAGCTCCAGCCTGCGTTCCCGCGCCGCGGCCCAGAACGGCGCGCTCAGCGCGTCGATCACCATTTCAGGGGGCGCGGGCCTCGCTAAATCTGCCTGCTGCGTCATGCCGGCTTCGTCCTCTCGGGCTGGAACAGCCCATCCTCGGCGCCGGGGGCGGCTCGGCCTGGGACCAGGAGACCACGGCAGCAACCACCCCGTCCGCGCGCCGAAGACCGCCCTCGCCGATCGTGACCGGCAACGGCGTCGTCCGGCACTTGCTCCCACCAGCACCGTAGTTCGGCCCGTCGGCCCCGAGCAAGGAGCGCGGCGCGGCGCGAACCCGCCGACGCCCCGGCGTCAGACCGCGAGCTGCTCAGGCCTTGGTCGGGGCCTGAAGGCTCCAGGTGCGTCCGTCGGGGTCACGGACGATCATTTCGCGGGTGCCGTAGTGGGTCTCCTCGAACTCGGTGACCACCTCGACGGCGGGGTCGAGGCGGAACGCGTCCGGGTCGGCCACCGTCAGCACGGGTTGGATCGTGGGCGCCTCGTCGGCGGGAACCTCGCGGAGGAACACGTAGGGACCGTCGTCGCCGCCACGCAGCAGCCCCGAGCCGTGATCGGTCTCGAACTCCAGGGTGAAACCGAGGGACTGGAAGAACCTGGCCGCCCGACCCCAGTTGTGGGTCTCCACGACCATGCCCTCGATGCCCTCGGTCGCCATGTCAGATCCCCTTCCCGGACGCCTGCCCGCGCTGGTCGCGGAGGTCGTGAACGTCGCGGAGGTCGTGGGCGTCGTGGGCGTCGAGGTAGGTCCGCAGCGCGTCGGCGACCAGGGCCGACAGGGACAGCTCCGACTCGATGGCGTGGTGCTTCACCCGCTTGATCAGCCCGATCGGCAGGTACACATTGAACTGCTTGACGTCCTCGTCCCCCACCGGCACGACGCTAGCATCCTAGCCGGCTCGGCGCTCGGCGTACGTCCACCTGCGCCTCCCACCCCGGGCGGTGCGCGGGCGGTCGTGCCGTGCGAAGCGCACGACCGCCCGCGGGTCCGGAGCGGACAGAACGCACCGCAATCGCACCCCGCCGTGGCACGCGAGTCTGGATCACCGCTCGGCCACGTGGTACCTGCCGGCGATCCCGGTGGCGAGCAGCTCCAGGCCCAGCCGGAAACCCCGCTCGTCGACTCCGAGCACGCCGTCGATGTCGGCCAGCCGGCTGAGCTGGGGGTACTCGTCGGCCGGAAGCCGCCTGCCGGAGGCCGACGCCACGGCCGACGTGCCGGCCCCGCCGGCCGCCGCGGGGGC
>NZ_JAMQQF010000700.1 GCF_023716945.1 Frankia sp. AiPs1
AATACCAAATATCAGTGCCTGTCTGGTGGGCTGTTTTTTTTTTATAAGAGACTGTCGCGGGACCGCCGACGCCTCGCGGGCCGCCGCCCAGGTCGCGATCGCCGGGGGGGTTCCGCGGAACCGCCCGCCCCACCCCGCGTCGCCCCGCACCCCGTCGCCCGCACCCCGTCGCACCGCACCGTCCGACCCGGTCTCAGGCCCCGGCACGACTCTGCGCGATCAGGGTGTTCGTCGCGGACAGGTCGGGAATGTCCCCTGCCACATCTGTCGCGTTGGGCGGGCGGCCGAGCACGGGGAGGCGTCGGGTGGCCGGTGGGGACGGCGAGAGCGCGGACGGCGGACGAAGGCGGCATGGACTGGGATGGCGTGGGCTGCGATGGCGAGGTGGTGCGCAGCGCGCGGACTTGCCGCCCGGGCAGCCGGGGAGCGGATCACGCTCCCGCGAGGGCAGGGCGCCACGCCGGCGGCTCATCGTGCTGCTGATCCTGCTGGTCGCGGCCGGGCAGGTGCTTTTCATGGCACTCGTGTTCGGCGACCCATGGGGCGACGCGATCGCCGACGGCATCGTCGTGCTCCTCTCCGCCCCGTTCGGGTGGCTGGGCGGCTACCTGCACCGGAAGGCCGCGGAGGGAACCGCCGCCGCCAAGGCGCGCCGCCTTCGCGCGCCGGCCGGCTCCGGGGAACCGTCGAGCGGCGACCGCTGACGGCGCCGCTCGCCCCAGGTCCAGCATCTTCCCCGTGGTCGGCCCCGCCCGGGCCGTCCAGGGACGGGTCCGCCACCGCGGGCGATTCGATAGCATCGGGCGTCCCGGACCTCTTCCGACGAACGCCGACGGTCCCCGGCAGGAGGCAGGGCTGCCATGCCCCGTGCGCAGGACCTGACGGCGTCCGACGAAGACGTGCGGGCCGACGAAGATGTACGGGCCGACGAGGGTGCGCAGTCCGACGCCCCTCGGCGTCGCATCGGCCGGCCGCTGGCCTACGCGCCCGAGGAAGAGCGCTCGATGATGATCCGGGCGGCGTACCGGGTACTGGCCCGCGGGGATTCGGGCTCGGTCACCGTCAGTGGGATCCTCGCCGAGGCGCAGCTGTCGACCCGGTCGTTCTACCGGCACTTCAAGTCGAAGGACCAGCTCCTGCTGTCGATGTTCGAAGCGGAAAGTGAGCGGGCAACGGCCCAGCTCATGGAGCAGTTGGCCAGCGCACCCGATCCGTACACGGCGGTCGGCGCATGGATCCGTTTCCACCTCCGGCTCGCCTTCGAACCCCGGCGGCATCGCCGGACCCTCGTCATGCAGACTCTCGAGCTTCACCGCATCGTCGGATATGCCGAGACGCTCGCGCGGCATCAGGAGCTGAGCAGGGCTCCGCTCGTCCGGGCCCTCGAGGCCGGCGCCGCCGCGGGCACCTTCCGGCACACCCGACCGACAAGCGATTCAATCATGATTCAGGACATTGTGAACAATGTCCTCCTGCGGCGTCGTGACGGGATCGAAAGAAATGACGGCGAGACCGTCATGTCCACGATCCACGAATTCCTGAGCCGGGCCATCGGCGTGCAGCACCGACCCGATCCCGGAAAGGACGCGACGTAACCAGGACGATCGAGAGGCAGACTCATGAAGTTCGGCGTGCAACATGGCATCGGTGATCCGCAGTGGCGGCCCGAGGTGCTGGACCAGCGGAACATCACCCCGTGGGTGCGGGCGGTCGAGGAGAGCGGGTGGTCCGGCATCGCCTTCACCGATCACCCGGCGCCGTCCACGAAATGGACGCACGCCGGCGGCGAGGGCAGTTCCGAACCCTTCTCGTCCCTGGCCTTCTGCGCCGCGCTGACCGAGGACATCACGTTGATCACGCTGGTGACCGTGCTGCCCTATCGTAATCCGTTATTCACCGCGCACCAGATCCGCACGCTGGACCGGCTGAGCGGGGGGCGGCTCGTCGTCGGCGTCGGCACCGGCTATCTGCGCGGCGAGTTCCGCGCCTCCGGCGTCGATTTCGACCGACGGCGCGAGCTGTTCGACGAGGCGCTGGAAATTCTCACCAGGGACGCCGACGTCGAGGAGATCTCCCAGCGGGGAATCGGCTTCGAGACGTCCGGCACGGCGCTGCGGCCGCCGTCGATCCAGCGGCCGCACCCGCCACTGTGGGTGCACGCAAACAGCAGATGGGGCCTGGCGCGGGCGGCCCGCTTCGGCGGCGGGGCCCTGTTCACCCTCACCACCGAGACGCTGGCCGGCACCATCCGGACCGCCCACGTGCCCGATTCGGCCGCCGTCGGCGAGCGCATCGACAGGCTGCGCGAGGCCACGACCGCCGCGGGGCGCGACCCGGAAGAGGTCACCGTCGCCCTGGGCGGAGTCCTGTCCCTGATCGACATCCGGCAGGGCTGGAACACCGAGCAGGTCTGCGCCGACATCGCCGAATACGAGCGCCTCGGCGTGGACTGGCTCATCTTCAATGTGATCGGCGATGATCCCGCCGCGTCCGAGGAGACGGTGCGCCGTTTCGGCGAGGAGATCATTCTCGCCCGGGACTGACGCGCCCGGCTATCCGGTGACCCAGTAGTCGGCGTCGTCGGCGGAGCCGCGGACCATGTCGGACGACGGGCGAGGCCGGGGGGCCGCGCCGACCAGCCGCATCCCGGACGACCGGTGGTCGCGCCGGCCGGCCCCGGTCTCGCCGGAACCCGGCCCCCAGGCCGGCACGGCCCGCAGGAC
>NZ_JAMQQF010000701.1 GCF_023716945.1 Frankia sp. AiPs1
GCTCCAGCGCGCGGCCGGCACCGGCGCCGTGCGCCTGCCCGGTGAGACGCTGGCCCGGGACTGGCCGGGCCTGGGCGCCTCGGTGCCCCTGCCGGGTGGCGTGCGGGAGATCGCGGGCGCGGTCGAGGTGGACGGCTTCGCCGTCAACATCCACGATCTGGCGACGGCGCTGGCCAACCGGCTCACCGACCTCGGCGTCGAGGTGTGCGCCGGCGTCCGGGTGCGCGGGCTCGACCCCGACCCTGGCGGCGACGACAACAACGGCGACGACAACAACGGCGGCGGCGGCGGCGCGGTGCGGCTGCGTCTCGACGACGGCTCGGTGCTGCCCGCGGATCACGTCGTGATCACCACCGGGGGCCGCGACCTGGACCGGCTGCTCGGCGCCGCCTGGCCCGGGGCCGGCGCGGTGGCGCATCTGCTCGGCCTGTCGCTGACCCTGCCAAACCCCGGGCTGCGCCGCCCAGCGAAGATCCATGCCGGCGATCCGCTCGGCGTGATCAACATTTCGCTCTCCCCCGACGGCACGTTCATCCACGTCAGTGGCGGCTTCGGCTACCTGGGCCTGGCCGAGCGCCAGGCCGCCGCAGCGGGCATCGCGGGGCTGCGAGACGTCGCCGAACGGGCCATCGCCGGCCTGTTTCCGGCGCTGCGGCGGGCCGACGGCAGTCTGGACGTGCGCGACGTGCGCGTCTGCGAACGTCCGACCACCCCCGACGGCCTCCCCCTCATCACCGCGCTACCGGGCCACGCCGGCCGGGTCCTGGTGGCCGCGGGGACGAACGCGGGCGGCGCGGTGCAGGCGCCGGCCGTCGCCGGCCTGGTCGCGGACCTGCTCGACGGCGCTTCCCGCTGCGCGGGCCTCGCGATGGCGGGCGACCGGATCGGCCTCCCACGCATCCCGGCGAAGGTGCCCTGCGCAGCAGAGTGATGACGTTACGTAGCAGGCGCTCCCGTCGCTCGGCGCGCCCTGCCAGTGGCGCGTTATCGTCGAGCAACGTGTTGGTGTGCCCCGGCCTCCTGGCTCGCCAGACCCGTTCGCGGGACCAGGTCGACGCGCCGAGGGACGACAGGAGGCGACGCCGGTGACCGACGGGGACGTGAGCGTGGTCCGCTGGTCGCCCAGCCGCATGCGGACCCGGCTCGACGAGGTGATCGCCGTCTACAAGGCCGCGTTCCTCGATCACCACGAGGCCGACCCCGTCCGGGCCGCCCGGGACCGGACCCTGCATGCGCGTCGTCACTTCGACCGTCGCGACCTGCTCGCCGTCGCCGCGGTCACCTCCGACGACACCCTCGTCGGCATCACCTACGCACTGCCCGGCCAGCCCGGCCAGTGGTGGCACGATGTCGTCGCGGACGCGCTCGCAGCGGCCACGGCGGCGCACTGGCTCGACGACTGCCTCGAGATCGTCGAACTGCACGTGCTGCCCTCCTACCAGGGCCGCAGAATCGGCCGGCAGCTTCTGCGGGAGCTGCTGCGGGACGTTCCGCAGCGGACCGCGGCGCTGTCCGCGCTCGAACCGGCCGGCAGCCGGGCGCGCCGGTTGTACGCCAGTGAGGGTTTCGTCCCGCTGCTGTCGGACTTCCAGTTCCCCGGGACGCTCACCCCCTACGCGGTGCTCGGCAAGGAGCTGCGGGGCCCGTCGGCCGCCAGCCCCGACGGCGAGCTCGCCGGCGACGCCGACCAGCCGGCACCGGTGCGGTGACCCTCCACGGCCCGGCGTCCACGGCGCTCGGGTCGGCCCGGCCCGCAGGCCGGAGCATCCCGGACGAACCGCCCGTGCGCCGGGCGCCGGTCTGGGCCTGGATTCCCGTGCTGGCCACGGTGGCGGTGCAGATCCCCTACCCGCTCGTCGGCAACACCGGGCGCAGCGCGCTGGCCGTCGCGTCGGTCCTGCTGTTCTTCGCCGCGTCGACGGCACACGCCCTGACCACCCGCGGCCCGCTCTGGACCGCCGGCTTCCTCTCCGTGGCCGTCGGCGGGGGACTCGCCGTGGAGATGCTCGGGGTCCACACCGGCGTTCCGTTCGGCCGCTACGACTACGCCGGCTCGCTCGGCCCCCGCCTGGGCGGCGTCGCCGTCGTGGTGCCGCTGGCCTGGGCGATGATGGCCTATCCCACCTACGTCCTGGTCCGGCGGCACCGGCGCGCCCCGGTCCGCGCCGCCGTGCTCGGCGGTCTGGTGCTGGCCACCTGGGATCTGTTCCTCGACCCGCAGATGGTCACCGCCGGGCACTGGCAGTGGCTCGGCGGCGGTCCGGCCCTCAACGGGATCCCGCTGACGAACTTCCTCGGCTGGCTGCTGGTCGGCACCGTCATGGCCGCGGTCCTGCTGGCCTTGCCGGACCCGACGCACCGCCTGCCCCGCTCCCGCCGCGACGAGCGCATCCCGCTGACCCTGCTGGCCTGGACCTACCTGTCGTGTGTGCTGGCGAACCTCGTCTTCTTCGGCGAACCCGGTGTCGCGGTCACCGGCGGCATCGCGATGGGAGCGGTGCTGGCCGTGGCGCTGCGACCCTGGCGCACCGATCGCCGAGCGGACGATCCAGGGCGGTGGGGGTGGCGCTGACGGCAGTCCGGGCCGGGGCGGTGGTGCGGGCCGGGGCGGTGCGGGCGGCGGCGGTGGCGTCGGGGAGGGCGCGGCGGGTTGCGGTTGTTGGGGGGAGGGTCGCTGCGGCCAGGGAGTAGAGGCCGGCGGTGATTGTGGTGCGCCGATCG
>NZ_JAMQQF010000702.1 GCF_023716945.1 Frankia sp. AiPs1
CGGCGAGATCGACCCACCGGCCGCCGGCGCCGCCCTGCTCCTCGGCCAGCGGCAGGCCCGCCAGCCCCACCTCGACCAGCGCCGCCCACACCGGCAGCTCCGAGACCTGCGCCGGGTCGGCGATCTGCTTGTGCCGCTCGTCGGCGGGCCAGTGGCGGGCGAGCTGGCCGACCACGGCCTCGGTGAGCGCGGCCTGTTCCTCGGTGTCGGCGACCCCGACCTGGTCGATCACTGCTGGCTACCTCGTGGGGCTCGGCGGAAGGCGCCGAGGGCGCCCCGCGGGGGTGACGGAGCAGTACGCGTGATGGAGCGGTACGAGTAACGGCGGGCCGGGCGTGCGTCGCCGCAGCCGGGCCCGCCGTGACCGGTCAGCTCGTGGCGCCGTTTTCCTTGAACTCGATGATCTTGTCCCAGTCGTACCCGAGCTCGAGGAGGATCTCCTCGGTGTGCTGGCCGTGCTCGGGGGCGGCGGTGAGCTCGAGGTGCTTCTCGTCGAACTGCACCGGGCTCGCCGCGACGGAGAACGTGTTGCCGTTACCGTCGGTGATCTTCGGCAGGTAGCCGTTGGCCTGGACCTGCGGGTCGGAGTGCAGCTCGGGGGCGGTGCGCACCGCGTCCCAGACGCCGTCGAAGTCGGCCAGGGCCTTCTCCCAGTGCGACAGCGGCGCCGACTCGAAGGTTGCCCGCAGCTCGGCGATGCACTCGCGCCGGTTGACGAAGCGGACCTTCGCGTCGCTGTACCGGGGGTCGTCGATGAGGTCGGGGCGGCCCAGGCGGGTGCAGAAGTCCGACCAGAAGCGGTCGGCCTGCAGCAGCACGACCGCGAGGAACCGTCCGTCGCCGGTGCGGTAGAGGTTCGCGACCGGGTTGGGCATCTCGTCGAGGTGGAACTTCGGGATCGGGGCGCCGGTGACGCCGGCCCCGACGATGTCCGGGGCGAGCTGCCAGATCGCGGCGGCCAGCAGGGACACGTCGACGACGGACGGCTCGCCGCTGCGCTCGCGGCGGAACAGCGCCGCGGCGATGCCGCCCGCGAGCGCGAAGCCGCCGTAGGTGTCACCGAAGGCGGGCCGCTGCGGGGCGGGCCAGTCGCCCTCGTTCGGGATGAGCGAGTCGCCGATGCCGCCGCGCGACCAGTAGGCGGCCATGTCGTAGCCGCCGCGGCCGGCCTGCTCCCCCTGCGAGCCGTAGCCGTGGCCGCGGGCGTAGATGACCTTCGGGTTCCAGGCGCGGACGTCGTCGACGTCGATGCCGGCGCGGGCCCGGGAGTCGGGCAGCAGGTTCGTGACGAACACGTCCGACTCCGCCACCAGCTTCTGCAGGATCTCGCGGCCGGACTCGCTGCCGATGTCCAGGCCGAGGCTGCGCTTGCCGCGGTTGGGCTGCTCGACGAAGTGGTTGATGTTGCCGGCGCCGGCGACAACGCCAGAGCTGATCAGGCCGCGTTGCGGGTCGCCCGTGACCGGGTGCTCGATCTTGACCACGTCGGCGCCCCAGTCGGCGAGCACGGCGCCCGCCGACGGGACGAACGTCCACGTCGCCACCTCGACGACCCGCACCCCGGCCAGGATGTCCTGCTTCATCGGCTGTCCTGCCTCATCGGCTCCGGTCTCCTCGAACAGTTTCGATGTCCATACGGACTGGGTCTGAACGAACTTGATCTGCCTGGATCTGTCTGGATCTATTAGGTCTGTCGCTGATGTTCCGAGGTCGGATCGGCCGGCCGTGGAGGCGGCGTGGCCGGTCCGGATGCCACCGGCGGCGCATGCTGATCACCGCGGCCGGCAGCCCCACCGGTCGAGCATCCTGCATGTTGACATGACCGTCAAACGTCGCTCCAATGACGACGGCGGGGCCAGCGGCGGCCTCCCGGGGAGGTGGGCGAGCGGTGTCGACGGACATTTCGGACTTCCGGGGCCGGGGGAGCGCCCGCGCAGCGTCCGCCGGCGGACAGCCGGCAGGTCAGGCGCCCGCCGAATCTGTCGGACCCGTCAACATCGTCGTTCCCGCCGTCCCGGGCGCACGGCAGGCCTGCCGGTGAGCGAGCTGACGGGCGGGCCGGCCACGGTCGGCGACGAGGCCGCCATCCGCCGGGTGCTGCTGGAGTACTGCCGCGGCATCGACCGCCTCGACCTCGAGCTGGTCCGCGGCTGCTACTGGCCGGAGGCGACCGACCGCCACGGTCCCTTCACCGGCACCCGCGACGAGTTCATCGACTGGGTCGGTCCGCTGCTGGGCCGCCAGACCATGACCATGCACCATCTCGGCAACGTTCTCGTCGACATCCCCGCCGGCCACGACGTCGCCGACGCCCATGTCGCCGTCGCCGAGAGCTACGGCGTCGCCTACCACGCGGGCGAACCCGCCGGTGACGTGCGGTGGAACTACGCCGCGGGCTTCCGCTACGTCGACCGGTTCGAGCGCCGCGACGGGCGGTGGCGCATCGCCGACCGGATCACCGTCATCGAGTGGGTCCGGCCCTGGGACGCCGACCGCGACCGGATCAGCAAGTTCGGCGAGCACCTGCCGCGCCGCGACGGCACCGACCCGCTCTACGCCACGCAGGCGGCGGCAGTCGGGGAAACAGCAGTCGGGGAAACAGCAGCGCGGGAATCGGCGTGAGGCTGACCGAGACGGTCGCCCTGGTGACCGGCGCCGGGCAGGGCGTCGGGCGCGGCGTGGCGCTGGCGCTGGC
>NZ_JAMQQF010000703.1 GCF_023716945.1 Frankia sp. AiPs1
GCGCGGTCCCGGCGGACCGGGCCGCGGCGCGTCCCGTCGACCCGCCGGAGCGGCGGCGTGGGCCCTCGTTCCTGGTCTCGTTCGCCCCCGTGCCCGCATGCGTGCCCGCCGTCTGCGTGCCCGCCGTCTTCGTGCCCGCCCCCGTGCCCGCCTTCGTGGTGCCGGCCGGTCTCGCCGCGGCCCTGGTCGACCGGGAACTCTTCTCTCCCTGCGGTCGGTCGTCGCCGGACGTCGAACCCACGGCGTTCACCCCACCATCCCCTGCGCGCGCAGCATCTCCGCGAACCGGTAAATCATGCCGACGTCGACCCCGTCCGCGACCAGCGGTACCTCGTACACCGGGCGGCCAAGCGCGGCGATCTCGGCTCGTTCGGCCGTCTCCAGCGCCACCCGGTCGGCGTGCTGGGCGGCCTCCCAGGCCAGCGCGTCCACCAGATCACGGGTCGGCTCCAGGCCCGCCTCCTTGATCCCGGCGGCGAGTTCCTCCCGGTCGAGCTCGCCCCGGCGGGCCAGCCGCGACTGGCCGACCTTCAGCAGGGGCGAGCGGGCCATATTGACGATCACCCCGCCCACCGGCAGCCCGATCCGGGTGAGCTCGGCGACGCCGTCCACGGTCTCCTGGACGGGCATCTCCTCCAGCAGCGTCACCAGGTGCACCGCGGCACGTTCGGGCCGCAGCACCGCCATCACGCTGTCGGCCTGGGCGCGGATCGGACCCATCTTGGCCAGCCCCGCCACCTCGGCGGTCACGTTGAGAAAGCGGGAGATCCGCCCGGTGGGCGGCGCGTCGAGCACGACCGCGTCATAGGCGAGCCCCCCCGGACGGGTGCCATCCGGGCGGTTGACGGCCTCCTTGACCTTGCCGGTCAGCAGCACGTCGCGCACCCCGGGCGCGACCGTCGTCGCGAAGTCCACCGCGCCGATCTTGCTCAGCGCCTTTCCGGCCCGACGGAGGTTGTAGAACATCTCCAGGTATTCCAGAAGGGCCTCGTCCGCGTCGATCGCGAGCGCGAACACCTCGCCACCGCCGGGCGCGCTGGCCACCTTGCGCTCCTGGTAGGGCAGCGGCGGGGTGTCGAACAACTGGGCGATCTGCTGGCGCCCCTCGACCTCGGTGAGCAGGATCCGCCGACCGCCGGTCGCCAACGCCACTGCCAGCGCGCCGGCCATCGTCGTCTTGCCGGTCCCGCCCTTGCCGGTGACGATGTGCAGCCGGCGATCCCAGGGACCGCTCGCCTCGTCGTCGGAGTCCTCGGTCACCGTGCGCTTGCCGCTCACACGCTCGACCGTACCCGCGCGCCCGGCCCCCGCCATGTCGTAGCCGCAAGCTCCCCCGCGACGGGGGGCGGTCCGGCACCGTCCGCGGCTGGTCCGGCGTCGTCCGCGGCGTCCGGCGACGGCCGTTTCCCCGCCGACGGACGAGGTGTCCCTGGCCGGGAGACCGGATGCTCTAAGGTCCGGTGTCATGCAGACGAAGTGGGAGTACTTCACGGCCCCGTTGCTGATCCACAACACCAAGCAGATCCTGGACACCTTCGGCGAGGACGGATGGGAGCTGGTTACGGTCATCCCCGCTCCCACGAACCCTGAGGGCCTCGTCGCCTACTTCAAGCGGCCCAAGGGCCAGGCCTGACTTGACCAGCCCGAGCACCCGGCTGGCCGAGCTGGGACTGACGCTGCCGCCGGTGGCCAGTCCGGCGGGCGCCTACCTTCCCGCGGTCCGCGACGGCGATCTGGTCTGGACCGCCGGACAGTTGCCGCTGGTCGACGGGCGGCTGGCCGCCGCCGGCCTGGTCGGGGAGGCGATCGACGCCGAGCGGGCCGCGCAGCTGGCGCGGATCGCGGCGCTCAACGCGCTGGCGGCCATCGCCGCGCAGGCCGGCGGCCTGGACGGGATTGTCCGCATCGTGAAGCTGGTCGGGTTCGTCGCGAGCGCCGCCGGGTTCACCGCCCAGCCTGCGGTCCTCAACGGGGCAAGTGAGCTGTTCGTGGACGTCTTCGGCGACGCCGGGCGGCACGCCCGCTCGGCGGTCGGGGTCGCCGCGCTGCCGCTGGGCGCTCCGGTGGAGGTCGAGGTGGTAGCCCGGGTGGCGGCCCCGGCCCAGGCCTGAGCGGGGGCTGCCCGAGCCGGGGCTGCCCGAGCCGGGGCTGCCCGAGCCGGGGCTGCCCGAGCCGGGGCCGGGCGGCGAAGGTCCGGCCTCGATCGGCGGCGGCCGTCGGTGGTCCTCACTAGCATCGGACTCATGGTCGATCACAAGGCTGCCCTGCTTGCCCGGCTGCAACGGACGCTGGTCGTCGTCCGCGATCCCGCCGGGCCCGGTCCCGGGACGGGATTGCCGCAGCCGACGGCAGGCCCGCCCGCGCCCGTGCGCGACGCCGCCACGGTCGTCCTGCTGCGCGACGCG
Organism: Frankia sp. AiPs1; assembly: GCF_023716945.1. GTDB lineage: Bacteria > Actinomycetota > Actinomycetes > Frankiales > Frankiaceae > Frankia. The sequence goes on from NZ_JAMQQF010000703.1 coordinate 2,406, forward strand.
CCGGGCGGTCGCGGCATCGAGGCCTATCTGCTGCGGCGGGTGACGGGGATGGCGTTCGCCGGCGGGATGTACGCCTTCCCCGGCGGCCGGGTTGACCCGACCGACATGGGGCCGGACGTGCCCTGGGCCGGGCCGCCCGTCACCGAGGTGATGCACGCGCTCGACGCGGACCCGGCGCTCGCCCGGGCGCTGGTCTGTGCCGCCGTGCGCGAGACCTTCGAGGAGTGCGGCGTGCTGCTGGCCGGCGCCGTTCCCGCGGGCCCGGCC
>NZ_JAMQQF010000704.1 GCF_023716945.1 Frankia sp. AiPs1
CGCCGAAGCCGGCAGCGGCGCTCGCCGCGGCCGAACTCGCGGGCCTCGCCGACGACCTGCTCGCCGGGGCGCCGGCCGACCTGCTCGATGAGCTGGTACGGGCCCTGCCATGGCTCGAACCCGCCGCCCCACCGCCGGCCGGCGGCGAACGGGCCGGGCCGGTCATCGGGCTGGACCGGTCCGCAGACGCCATCGTGCGCGACGGCGCCGACCCCGGTGACGTCGGGCAGGGTGCCGTCGCCGACTGCTATCTCGCCGCGGCGCTGATCGGCCTCGCACGGCAGGACCCCGCCCTGCTCGCCGAGCGGCTGCGGCGCAACCCGAACGGCACCGTCACGATCACCTTCCACCCGGGCCTGCGCGCGCCGGTCGGTGTGACGGTGACCGCGACGCTGCCCGCGAGCGGCGGACGCGGCGCGGTGGCCCAGGAGATCGCGATGGACGGCGACAACGCCGCCGGCCAGCCCGAGCTCTGGCCGGCGCTCTACGAGAAGGCATACGCCCGCCTGCACGGCGGGTACCCCGCGATCGGGTTCGGCAGCGCCTCGGTCGCTCTGGCGACCCTCACCGGACGGCCGGCGCACCGGCGCGCCGCCCGCGCGACGAGCGTCGTGGATCTCGCGGTCCTGCTCGGCCGCGGCGAGGTCGTCGTGCTCGCGACCCGGAGTCGGACCCGGCCCGGCGGCCTCGTCGCCGCGCACGCGTACCCGGCGCTGGCGGTGGATGCCGCGCGGGGTCGGGTGCTGCTGCGTAACCCCTGGGATCCCGCGCCGGGTACGGACAACATCCGGTGGTACGCCTGGTCGCAGGTCGTGGCCGACGTGCACGCGGTCGTGCACGGGCCCACTCGGTGACGGTCGGCTACCGTCTGCGGATGATCGCGACAGGGGTCGGACTGTGGATCATGCACTGATGGCTGACCGAACCCAGCAGCAGCTCGGCGAACCCGCCATGGCCGCGGGCGCCGACGACGACGAGGTCGCATTCCCGGCCGGCGGCGAGCAGTGCCTGGGTCGGCGAGTCCGGCACCACCCGGCGTCGCAGCTCCAACCCGGCGGGCAGGGCGTCGTGCACCGTGGCGACCGCCTCGTCGAGCGCGGCGCGGGCCTGCTCCTCCAGCGCCTGAGTGATCTCTCCGGGTGCCTCGGCGAAGGGTAGCGGGATGGCCGCGAGCCAGGCGTGCACGGCGATCAGCGCGACCCCGCGCCGGTCGGCCTCCTCGGCGGCCCAGATCAGGGCGGCGAGCGAGTTCGGGGAGCCATCCACGCCCACGGTCAGTGCCCGCGCCGGTCGGCCGCGGGTCTGGGCCGGGTCGCCGCCGCGCGCGATCACCACCGGCGCCGCCGAGTGCACGGCCACCGAGGCGCTGACCGAGCCGACCCGCAGCCGGTGCAGCAGGCCCCGCCCGCGAGCCCCGACCACGATCATGCGGGCGTCGTGTCCCACGGTGAGCAGTGCCTCCGCCCCGGGCTGATCGACGACCTCCTCGGCCACGGGGACCATGGACCCGGCCGGGGCCGCGGCGGTGACGGTCTCGTGCAGCATGTGGGCCGCCCGTTGGGCCAGGCCGTCGGCCGCCTCCGGCCGCGGTGGGCCACCGGGCCCGATCCCGACGACGGCCCGCAGCCCGCAGCCGTGCCGGTCGGCCTCGTCGAGTGCCCAACACAACGCCGTGTGAGAGCCCGGTGAGCCGTCGACTCCGACCACGATGTCGGTCATCCGCCGCCTCCTTCGCCGCCGGGGTGGCGCCGCGTCCGCGGAAGCACGGTCGGAATACCCCGCTCGCTGGTGGGGAACCCTCGGCGAGCGGGCCCGGCCGGCGGGCCGCCACGTCCGGCCGACCGCCCGGGCCGGGACCCTGGCCAGGGCCTACCGGGACCCGTGGCGTGGTGCCTCCATAGCCGGACAGATGGGTTCGATGTTCCTGGCCGCCGTCTTCCGGTCGTCCGGAGGGTCCAGGTCGGAAGCGATCGGACGGCGGCCCGCTGTGGTGGTCCCACCGTGGGTTGCCGCCGTACCTGCGCTACCCATGACTTTTCACCCCCACCTGCCGGCGGGAAAATCGGCGGTGCATGAGGCGTGGTTGGGCAAGCCCGGCAGCGCCTGATCCGTGACCGCAGCGGTTGGCCGCGATTCGGCAATGATCCATATCGCCCGGAGATCCTGCCAATCCGATCGCGCGCGAATCACGGGGCCACCGGGCGGCATTCGTCACCGGGCGCGACGAGATGTTGCCGGCCGTGCCCCTGTCCGCATTCCTGGCATTGGTGTACCGCCCGGCCCTGGCCGACGGCGTCGGGCGGTGGTTGTCGCGTCGTGCACCGGTCTGGGATGGGCGCCGGACGCGTGCGGAAGGGCCGCCGGAATCGCCCGACATGGTCGCGCAAAGATATGACTGCTTGTGCGGAAGAAAATCAGTCCGCCAATCGCCGATTCGCCGGCGGGTCCGGTGTTGTCGGTCCTGCCCGCCGGCAACGAGACGGCTGGTTTTTCGCGGCCTCGGCCGTTGCGGGAATGCAGCACTGCGCGGCCTGGTGTTCCCTGCGCGGTCTGTGTTCCCGGTGCCGGCGGGGCTGCCCACCGGGTCGCCGCCGCCGCTGTCTCCCCGACGCGTCCGGGGGCCGCGGCCGGCCCGTCCGGGGGGCGCGGCCGGCTCGTGGCGGGG
>NZ_JAMQQF010000705.1 GCF_023716945.1 Frankia sp. AiPs1
GTCCGGCGCCCGCGGGGTGCTCGCCCTCGGCTTCCCGCTGCGGCCGCCGGGCACCACCGCGGCGGGCGGCCTGAAGCCGTCGCGACAGGGGGAGCTCGACGGCGCCGGCGTGCCTGTCCTCGTCGTTCAGGGCGACCGGGACACCTTCGGCCGACCGGAGCCGGATCCGGCGCTCGACCGGCGGGTGTACCTCGTCGCGGGGGGCGACCACTCCTTCCGGACCCGGGTGCGGGACGGCCGGCCGGCCGGCGAGGCTGTCGCGCAGGCCGCCCGGATCGGCGCCGCCTTCCTGCTCGACAGGTTGGGCGGGTCGGTGTTGGGACGGGAATCAGCCGCGGGGTGATCGACGTTGACACCGTTGTCTCACGAGGTCACGGAGGTCCCATGACTCCTGCGAACGCCACCCACCGGCAACCGTCGGCGCGGCCGCGACATGTCCCACAATGGCCCCCTGCGGCCGTCGTTCCGATGCGCGCCGGGGCCGTGGTCGGGGTATCGTCCGCTCCGGAGAGACGGTCCGGTTCCGTCCGGTCCGAAACCCGGAGTGCGGAGCAGGCCGTTGCACAGCGTGACGGTGAGGGAGTGATCCTGGTCGACGAGACCACCGAGGAGCGGGGCGCGCGGTTCGAGCGCGACGCCCTCCCGTACCTCGACCAACTTTATGCGGCTGCCCTGCGGATGACCCGCAATCCGGCTGACGCGGAGGATCTCGTCCAGGAGACCTTCGTCAAGGCGTTCGCGGCCTTCCATCAGTTCCAGGAGGGCACGAACCTCAAGGCGTGGCTCTACCGGATCCTCACCAACACCTTCATCAACACCTACCGCAAGCGGCAGCGGCAGCCGTTGCAGAGCCCGACCGAGCAGGTCGAGGACTGGCAGCTCGCCGAGGCGGAGTCGCACACGTCCAGCGGCCTGAAGAGCGCGGAGACCGAGGCGCTGGAACACCTGCCCGACAGTGACATCAAGGACGCGTTGCAGGCGTTGCCCGAGGACTTCCGGATGGCGGTGTACCTCGCCGACGTCGAGGGCTTCGCCTACAAGGAGATCGCGGAGATCATGGGAACGCCGATCGGGACCGTGATGTCCCGGTTGCACCGTGGCCGACGCGGTCTGCGCAAGTCTCTGGAGCAGTACGCGGCCGGTCGTGGCCTGGTGGGCGCAGGGTCCGCCGACGGCGAGGGTGGTGCGTCGTGAGCTGCGGTGGTGAACACGAGGTCGACTGCCGGAAGGTGCTGGACGCGGTCTTCCTCTATCTCGATGGCGAGTGCGACGGCGGGCAGCAGAACCTCATCCGGTCGCATCTCGACGAGTGCTCCCCGTGCCTGCGTGAGTTCGGCGTGGAACACGAGGTGAAAATGCTCGTCGCCCGCAAGTGCGGCGGGGAGCGGGCGCCGGACTCGCTGCGGAACAGCGTCCTGGCCCGGCTCCGGTCGGCCCGGGTGGAGGCGGACGCCACGGAGTTCCGCCCCGACTAGGGCGGCGGCGGCCCGCCCGCGAGGCTGTCCCGCTTCACCGAACGTGAGCACCCGCCGTGACGGCGTCTGGCCGTCACGGCGTTTGCGGTCACCCGGCGTACAGGTAGTGCACAGTAAGTGCATAGGAGTGCGGGCTAGTGTCCTGCATCGTGCGCATCCTCGTCACCGGCGCGGCCGGCTTCATCGGTTCCACCGTCACCGACCGGCTGCTGGCCGACGGGCACAGCGTCGTCGGCGTCGACGACCTGTCCGCCGGGCGGCTGGCCAACCTCACCGCCGCGGCGACAGACCCCCGCTTCTCCTTCGAGCAGCTCGACGTCACCTCGCCCGAGCTGCTCGCCCTCGCCGACCGGGTGCGGCCCGAGGCGATCGCCCACCTCGCGGCCCAGATCGACGTTCGGGTCAGCGTCGCCGACCCGCTGCGCGACGCGCGGCAGAACGTGCTCGGCACGATCAACGTTCTCGAGGCCAGCCGCCTCGCCGGCACGTCCAAGGTCATCCACACGTCGTCCGGCGGGTCGATCTACGGCTCGCCGGCCAGGTTGCCGGTGGACGAGACGGCGCCGGTGGCGCCCGAGTCCCCGTACGCCGCGAGCAAGGCCGCCGGCGAGCTGTATCTCAACGTCTACCGGGCCACCCACGGCGTGGCTTCGACCGCCCTGGCGTTGGCCAACGTCTACGGGCCGCGGCAGGACCCGCACGGCGAGGCGGGCGTCGTCGCCATCTTCGGCACGGCCATGCTGGCCGGGCGGCAGGCGAAGATCTTCGGCGACGGTACCGCGAGCCGGGACTACGTCTTCGTCGGCGACGTGGCCGAGGCGTTCACCCGGGTGCTGCCGGTGGACGCCGCTGCCGGCGCCCGGCTCAACATCGGCACCGGCGTCGAGACCAGCGTCCGGGAGCTGCACAGCCGGATCGCCGCGATCGTCGGCGCACCTGACGTCCCGCTGCGGCTGCCGGCGCGTCCCGGCGAGCTGGCCCGCATCGCCCTGTCCGTGCGCCTGGCCGAGCGGCTGGTGAGCTGGCGGCCCGCGGTCGACCTCGACGCGGGCCTGGCGCGGACCGTGGCCTGGCTGCGCCGGCAGACCGTCGCCGCGGCCTGAGCGGCGCCTGGCGGGGGGGGGGGGGGGGGGGGGGGGGGGGGGGGGGGGGGGGGGGGGGGGGGGGGGGGGGGGGGGGGGGGGGGGGG
>NZ_JAMQQF010000706.1 GCF_023716945.1 Frankia sp. AiPs1
CCCGCGGGTCGAGCCGGCCGTCGGCGATCCCGGCCAGCAGCGGCAACGCATCCGCCTCCACGGAACCCAGCCACTGGACGCGCTCGCGGCGGATCATCAGCGACGCGTCGATGCTCGCGGCGACCTCGGCCTCGGCGGCCAGGGTGCGCGCGGTGGCGTCGGCGGTGGCGCGCAGCAGCGGGCCGAGCATGGCGGTGACGATCTGGACGCTGCATATCCCGTAGATGTTCGAGCTCAACCGGGCGAGCACCAGCGGATTGTCCGGATCCCGCGCGAGAACCAGGACGACCAGCAGCAGGACCGTCACCACCAGCGCCGCGATCCACTCCCGGCGAGGCCGGGACGCGGTGATGAACGCGAGCAGCAGGGGCAGGAAGAGCAGTGGCCAGTCGGCGATCCGCACGATGTCCGGCCCGCGGGTGTTCGCCGCCCCGACGACGTTGACGGCCAGGATCATCGCCAGCAGCGCGAGCGATTCGGCGCGCCCCAGCGGCCGGTCCCGGACCCGCCGCGCGGTCTCGGCGGTCACCAGCACGAGAACCATCCACAGCAGCGCCGCGACCGGGCGCTCCCGCACCCAGCCGAGCGTCGCGACCAGCGGCGCCAGCATGGCGATCAGCCACAGGCCGGCGACCTGGCCGACGGCGCGCCGGTGCCCGGCGGCGTAGGCGTCGCCAAGGTCGGCGGCGATCGCGGTGACCCCCCGCCGATCGGCGACGACCCCGCCGCCACCACCAGCACCAGCACCACCGGCACCACCGGCGAGGATCGGCGTGGTCCCCGGCGTGCGCCACTGCAGCCGGACGGTCGTGCCACGACCCGGCGCCGAGACGATGTCGACCGTCCCGGCGACGTCGTCGAGCCGGCCGACGATCGAGCGGCGCAGGCCGAGCCGGGCCGGGTCGACCCGGGTCGGGTCGAAACCGCGCCCGGCGTCGGACACCTGCACGGTGACGCCATCCGCGCCCCTGTCGAGGCGGACCCGCGCCCGCCGGGTGCCCGCGTGGCGCTCCACGTTCGCCAACGCCTCGCCGACCGCGCCCGCGAACGCGGCACCGACGACGGCGGGCGGCTCAGCACGGACCGCCGCCCGGGCGGCGCCGCGCAGGTGGTTGTCGAACGTGACCCGCAGCCGCGGACCGTTGGCGTTGCGGACGACCTCGGCCAGGCGCTCGTCGATGGCCGGTTCGTTCGCCTCGTCCGGGTCGAGCAGGCCCTGCACGGCGGCGAGACTCTGCCCGCAGCGCCGGCGGGCCAGGGCCACGTCCCGGCCGCCGCCCCAGGCGATCCCGGTCAGCGTGTTGAGGACCGTGTCATGGATGATGCGCTCGCGCTCCCGGCGGTCCCGGGCGACCGCGTGGACCACGGCCTCGCCGCGATGACGGGCCACGACGTTCGCCCAGCGCCGGTCGGCGGTTCGGGCGATCTGGCGCAGCCGGCCGATCGCGAGACCCAGCAGCCCCGGCGCCAGCACCAGGATCGTCGACTCGACGATGACCTGCGGATTGTGCCCCCAGCCTCCCGCCAGGGTGCCCGCGCCGAGCAGCAGGACACTCGGCGCGGCCAGCGCCGGCGGGAAGGCCCAGACGGCGACGACCGCCGCGTTGATCGCGGTCAGGAACACGAAGTTGCCGCTGTCACCCACCGACTGTGGCGGCAGCCAGCGCCCGGCCGTCAGCGCCAGTGCCAGCGCGACCGCGACGCTCGCGGCGGCGAGCGGGCCGCCCACCCCGCGACGGAGGCCCACCACGCAGAAGACCACGCCCCAGCCGACGCTGAGCAGCACGACCACCATCGCCGCCGGCTGGCCGGCGTACCAGTGCCAGACGAGCAGGTAGGCCAGGGTCAGCAGGATGGCGACGGCGCGCAGCGCGACGAGCACCCCGGCCATGACCCGTTCCAGCGCCCGGTAGGCACGGCCCACCTCGACCGCCGCGCGGCCCAGCTCCAGCGCGGCGGCGCCGAAGGCGGTGTCGGTGATCCCGTCCCCGGCGGGAGGCCCGCCCAGCGCCACCGCCCGCCTGCCAGGGCGGCCGGTACCCTCGGGTTCGAGTTCCTCCGCCGTCTCCACGGTGGAATCGGCGCCGTGCATCACCACTGTGGCTCCGTCACCGGTTGGCGGTTCCGTCATGGTTTTGGCATCACTTCCGACCCGTTGCCCGTTGCGCCCGGGCGAGCTCGTCGCAGGCTACAGGTCGGGCACCCCCGTCCGCCGACAAAGGACGCCGCCGGCCGCCGGCCTCGTGCATGGGGCGTCCGGGCAGGTCGGCGGCGCGAGACCGGCCCGCGGGCCGCCGGCGGTCGGCCGTGGGTCGGCAGCCCCGGGCCCGCGGTGCCCTAGGCTTGACCGCGTGTGGAAGGACCGCCAGTGAATCCTCCGCCGTCCGCGGACCCCACCCGCGTGGACCGCGAACCGGCCCACCGCCGTCCGACCGGTCGAGACCGGACCGCCGGCCCCCCAGCAGACCGGGACCGGGCCGAGCGGGATCGACCCGACCCGCAGCGACCCAACCGGGAGCGGGCTAACCGGGATCGACCCGACCCGCAGCGGGCCGACCGGGATCGACCCGCCCCGGAGCAGGCCGACCGGGAGGGGACGCCGCGGGTCGGTGAGCTGTCCGCCCGGCTGGCCGAGCTGGGACCCGGGGACGCCCACCGGCTC
>NZ_JAMQQF010000707.1 GCF_023716945.1 Frankia sp. AiPs1
GCCGCCGGGTGCAGCCGGCCCCGCCGAGCCGTCGGAGCGAGTTCGCCCCGGGCTGCCCGGGGTCCTCGGGAAGACGACGCCCGGCGGTTGGCCGCCGGCCCCGACTGAACGGTGTACGCATGACCGATCCTCTCGCGGTGCCCCGGACCGCCGGGTCCGGGGCGAGGTCTGGTGTCGAATGAGGTGTCCCGGTGCTGCGATCAGTACTGTGATTGGTGCTGCGATCAGTGCTGCAGGATCCTGGCCAGGAAATCCCTGGCCCGTTCGGTTTTCGGCGCGCCGAAGAAGTCGCCGGGCGGCGCGATCTCCAGAATGCGGCCGTCGGCCATGAAGGCCACACGGTCGGCGGCGGAGCGGGCGAAGCCCATCTCGTGGGTGACCACGATCATGGTCATTCCGGTCGCGGCCAGGGATCGCATGACGTCGAGCACTTCGGAGATCATCTCGGGATCCAGTGCCGAGGTCGGCTCGTCGAACAGCATCAGAACCGGGTCCATGGCCAGGGCTCGGGCGATGGCGGCGCGCTGCTGCTGGCCGCCAGAGAGCTGCCGGGGCAGCCGGTCGGCCTTGTCCGCGATGCCGACCCGGGCCAGCAGTTCTCGGGCGCGGGCCTCGGCCTGTCCCCGCTTCTGGCCGAGCACCTTCGTCGGCCCAAGGGTCACGTTGTCGAGAATCGTGCGGTGGGCAAACAGATTGAACGACTGGAAAACCATTCCCACCCGGGACCGCATCCGGGCGAGTTCCCGTCCTTCCACGGGCAGCGGGATCCCTTCGAACAGGATACGGCCCTCGTCGATCGTCTCCAGCCGGTTGATGCAGCGGCACAGCGTCGACTTCCCGGACCCGGAGGGCCCGATGACGACAACGACCTCCCCTGCCTCGACGGACAGCTCGACGTCGCTCAGTACCCGGTTGTCGCCGAAGGATTTCCCGACTCCCTCCAGGGTCACCAGGGGCACATCGACCTCCCGACACAATGGCAGAACGGTGCGGTGTTGGACCAAGCATCCCGGCGGAACCGGGACGGCCGGGCCAGGCGCGCGGATAGTCGTGAGTCGGACAGGTGGACGGCCGCCGCGCTCCGTTTCCGGACCGTTGCGGCGATATTCGCGGATGATACGCGACCGACCGCCGAAGGCTGGGATCTGTACATTTGGTGACATTGATTCGGGGGTACTCGTCCCCCCCGGCGATGTTCGGTCGGCCCGGCGGGCCGCCGGTCGCCCGCCGGGCCGCGCGCGACGCGCCGTAGGCTGGTTGACGTGACGGGCCGCAGCTACGAGGTACGCACGTTCGGGTGCCAGATGAACGTTCACGACTCCGAACGGCTCTCCGGACTGCTCGAGTCCGCCGGCTACGTCCCGGCCGACCCCGGCAGCGAGGCCGACGTCGTGGTGTTCAACACCTGCGCGGTGCGGGAGAACGCCGACAACCGGCTGTACGGCAACCTCGGCCAGCTCGTCCCGGTGAAGAAGGGCCACCCGGGGATGCAGATCGCCGTCGGGGGCTGCCTGGCGCAGAAGGACCGCTCGACGATCCTCGACCGGGCCCCCTGGGTCGACGTCGTCTTCGGCACCCACAATCTGCATCGCCTGCCGGTGCTGCTGGAGCGGGCCCGGCACAACGCCGCCGCCGAGCTGGAGATCGCCGAGGCGCTGGAGGTGTTTCCCAGCTCGCTGCCGACGCGGCGGGCCAGCCACCACTCGGCCTGGGTCAGCATCAGCGTGGGCTGCGACAACACCTGCACCTTCTGCATCGTGCCCAGCCTGCGCGGCCGCGAGCGCGATCGCCGGCCGGGCGACGTGCTGGCCGAGGTCGAGGCGCTCGTCGGCGAGGGGGCGCTGGAGATCACCCTGTTGGGGCAGAACGTGAACTCCTACGGCCGGTCGCTGGGCGACCCCGGGGCGTTCGCCAAGCTCCTGGCCGCCTGCGGCCGGGTTGAGGGCCTCGAGCGGGTGCGCTTCACCTCGCCGCATCCCCGGGACTTCACCGACGACGTCATCGAGGCGATGGCCGCCACGGCCAACGTCTGCCACCAGTTGCACATGCCCCTGCAGTCCGGCTCGGACGACGTGCTGCGCCGGATGCGCCGCTCCTACCGTCGGGACCGGTTTCTCGGCATCGTCGAACGGGTGCGGGCGGCGATGCCCGACGCGGCCATCACCACCGACATCATCGTCGGTTTTCCCGGCGAGACCGAGGCCGACTTCGCCGACACCCTCGACGTGGTGCGCCAGGCGCGCTTCTCCGGGGCGTTCACCTTCCAGTACTCCCCGCGCCCGGGCACCCCGGCGGCGACGATGGACGGCCAGATCGATCGGGCCACCGTGGCCGAGCGCTACGGCCGCCTGGTCGCGCTGCAGGACGAGGTCTCCTGGGCGCAGAACCGAGAGCTGGTCGGCCGGCGGGTCGAGCTGCTCGTCGCGGCGGGCGAGGGCCGTAAGGACGATGCCACCGGCAGGTTGTCCGGCCGGGCGCGCGACGGGCGTCTCGTGCACTTCCGGGCCGGTCCGGGGCCCGCGGTGCGGCCCGGTGACGTCGTCGAGACCGTGGTGACGCGGGCGGCGCCGCACCATCTCACCGCCGACGGTTCGCTGCTGTCCCACCGCCGCACCCGCGCGGGTGACGCCTGGGAGCTCGGCCGCCCCGCCCCCGCC
>NZ_JAMQQF010000708.1 GCF_023716945.1 Frankia sp. AiPs1
GCCACGGCGCTCGAGGGCGCCCGCGGCGCCCGGGTCGCGGGCGTGCCCGTGCACGCCGTGCGCCTCGCCGGCCTCGTAGCCCATCAGGAGGTGCTGCTCGGCGGCGCGGGGGAGACCCTGACCCTGCGGCACGACTCCTACGACCGCACCTCCTTCATGCCGGGGGTGCTGCTCGCCGTGCGACGCATCGCCGACCGACCCGGCCTGACAGTCGGCCTGGAACACCTGCTCGACCTGGACTGACCTGCTCAAGGGTGGACAGGCCTGGTCGATGGCGGACTGACCTGCTCGAGGGTGGACAGGACTGGTCGCCGGGTGTTCGTGGGGCGGCTCCGCCGCGAAAGATAGGTTTCCGGTTGTGGTCGGACACGTCGACCGCCGGCCGCCGGCGGGTACCCGCAGCGTCTTCGGGATCGATCTGGGCACGACGTTCAGTTGCCTGGCCCGCGTGTCGGGCGCCGGGGAGCCGCAGATCGTGCCGCTGTCCGACGGCGGGTTGACGCTGCCGAGCGTCGTGCTGTTCGTGGGCGCGGACGACTACCTCACCGGCCAGACCGCCCGCGACCTCGCCCGGGCCCGGCCCGACGACGTGTGCTCGCTGGTCAAGAGGCGGATGGGCGACGGCGACTGGCGCTTCATCACCCAGGGCGCGGCCTGGTCCGCGCCGGCCGTCAGCGGACTGATCCTCAAGGCGCTGGTCGCCGACACGGCGCTGGCCACCGGCGAGCGGGTCGAGGACGTCGTGATCACCGTGCCGGCGTACTTCGGCGACGAGGAACGCCGGGCGACGGTGCTGGCCGGCGAGTACGCGGGGCTCAACGTCGTCGACGTCATCAACGAGCCGACCGCAGCGGCCCTGTCCTACGGGTTCGCCCGCTTCGAGCTGGGCAGCAGACGGAGCCTCGGTGGCCCCGGCACCGCGGCAGAGGAGGTCGCCCTCGTCTACGACCTGGGCGGTGGCACGTTCGACGTCACCGTCGTCGAGCTCGCGGACCGGCGGGTCTCCGTCGTCACCATCGACGGCGACCATCAGCTCGGCGGCGCCGACTGGGACGAGAAGATCGTGCTGTATCTGTGCGACCGGTTCCTCGCCGAGCATCCGGGCGCCCCGGACCCCCTCGACGCCGGCGAGGGCTCCCAGGCGCTGCTGCTCGCCGCCGAGCGGGCCCGCCGTGACCTCACCGACGCAGCCACCACGACCGCCGTCGTCGAGCATGCCGGTCGCCGCACCGAGGTGGCGCTGACCCGCGACGAGCTGGAACGGCTCACCGCCGGGCTGCTCGACCGCACCGTCGCCCTGACCCGGGCCGCCCGCGACGCGGCGCTCGTCCGCGGGGTTCGCGGCATCGACCGGATCCTGCTCGTCGGCGGTGCCTCCCGGATGCCCGCCGTGGCCCGCCGCCTCGCCGCCGAGTTCGGGGTGCCCGTCGAGCTGGCCGATCCGGATCTTGCCGTGGCCCGCGGCGCCGCCGTCTACGGCGAGAAGAAGGCCCTGGAACGACTGGTGCTCGCCGATCTGGTCACCCGCGGGCAGCTCGTCGACGGCGCCGGGGTGGACGCCGCCGCCCCGGCCGATCTGGACGCGGCCTGCCGGCGGCTCGCCGACGCGCTCGGCCTGCCCGCACAGCGGGTACGTCGGACCGTCGAGGTGCAGGTTGTCAACGTAGTCTCCCGCGGCTTCGGCGTGCTGGCGCTCAGCGGCCTCGGGGAGCAGGGCGCGGTGTTCCTGGTGCACCGCAACGATCGGCTGCCGATCGCGGTCCGGCGGTCCTTCGGAACCGTCCGCGACGATCAGGACGCCGTCACCGTCTACGTGGTCGAACAGGCCGGCGGGGTGGAGTCGTCCCGGGTCGAGGACAACAAGGTGATAGCCGAGGCCGAGATCACCGGCATCCCGCCCGGCTTCCCGGCCGGGTCGCAGATTCAGATCGTCTTCCGGATGGGCTTCGACGGCATCCTCGAGGTCACGGCCACCCATGAGGGTCTCGCCGACCGACCGCTGACGGTGCGCGTCGAGACGTCGGCGGCGCTGAGCCAGGCCGACGTGGCCCGCGAGCGGGAGCAGGTCGCCCGGGCCCGCCGGGAACGCGGTGGTCTCCCGGGCGTCGAGCGTCGGCCAGGTCCCGGTGGTCCCGCCGGGGGACCTGGCAGATCTTCCGGGCCGGGCGGATCTTCCGGGCCGGGCGGGCTGGGCGGGTCGGGCGAGACTGGCGGCGGGCCGACGGGCGGGCTGGGCGGTCCGCCGGGCGGCTGGGTCTGACGGGGGACGACGATGCGTGCCTTTGAATCCGACGACTACCGTCGCCGGGTGCTCGCCGTGGTGCACCGCCGCGGCGGCGCCGAGCACAGCGACCCCTTCGAGATCTACGACATCCCGTTGGCGGCGGTGGACACCCTCGACGACGCGGCGATCCATGCCCGCATCGCCGAGGTCTGGGCCTTCTGGCAGCGCAGCCGGGACCATCCCCGCTACCGCGGGGTCATCATCGGTCTGCTCGACCTGCACACCGAGCTGGCCGCGACACTCGCCGACCGAACCTCGCGCCTGGCCCTGCGAGATCGGGTCGCCGCCGCCCGCGCCGCCCGGGACGACGAGCGGTTCGCGGCGCTCGATGCCGCCGTCGCGCGCCTCGTCGCCCGGTTCGGGGG